>NZ_CP032364.1:312271-624542 GCF_003589745.1 Lachnoanaerobaculum umeaense
TGTGATTACATTGGTGCTGTATCTGGGATATGAAAAGAGATGGAACTATCCCAAAACACTTTTCGAAGTGTTGGATATAGATGAAGATATCAAGCCATATGTGAATGACTTTAAGATAAACTTATTTGAAATAGCATATCTGGATAGAGAAAAGATAGACTTATTTAAAAGTGATTTTAGGATACTGGCTGATTACCTCTATCAGATGCGGGTAAACAGAGATTATATAGCTGATGAAACTACTATTGAGCATGTGGAAGAACTTTTAACACTAATGTCGGCAATGACAGGAGATAACAGATTTGAAGAAACTATAAACGATTTGAAGGGAAAGGAGAACATCAATATGTGTGAAGTATTGGATAGAGTAGAGGCTAGAGGAATAGAAAAGGGAAGAATGGAAGGAAGGCAGGAAGGCATTATAAATATTCTTATATCGCTGGTAAATGATGGAGTATTAAGTGTTTATGAAGCGGCACTAAGGGCAGATATGAGTGTTGAAGATTTTAAAAAGTATATAAATAAAAATGAATAAGTATGATAGGGGCTGTTTGTGTGACATCCCCTTTAATAATAGTATTAATATTTGGCATGCAGAAGAACAATCAAATAATAGAGTTTGAGAGAATATATAAATAATCTAATTATAGAAAAAAATGGATAAAAATGATAGAATAATAGAAGTTAGTGAGTGCTAACTTACAAGCGTTAAGTTTTAGATTATGACTTTACTTAAAAGACAAGACTCAACTCATAAAAATTTCAGGGGGTGATTTTAATGAAATATAAGGGTATGTATTTTAGTTTAATGAGTTTATTCTTAAAAAAGCCGATGATTGAAAAGTTTGGAAAGAATAAGACTGAAGAAAGTCTAAAAAAGGGACGAGAGTTATACAAGCAGATGATTGAGAGCACTGAAGATATTGGCTCAAACAATCCTATGGCAGGGAATATATATTCCGGTTATGTATTTATGGCTGTATGTAGAGCCGGTGGTTTCAGTGTGGATGAGTTTAAGGAAGTAATTGTTGAATTTTTAAACAATAAATTAATTAGCAAAGCAATAAGCAGATTTGATCTAAACGATCCTAAGGATATGAAAAAATTTGACGATAGAATGCATAAAATGGCTGAATGGGCGGATGCACATCCTGAGTATAGAGATAAAACATGGGATTTTAATTTCGATGAAGAGCTTCACAGAGACGGTTTTTATTATCACTTTACAAGATGCCCTATGGAAAAGTTTGCAAGAGATAAGGGTTATCTTGATCTACTGCCTCTATGCTGTGATATTGACCATCTTATGTTTGAGAAAGGAAAAGGAGTTCTACATAGAGAAAGCACCTTGGCATCAGGTGGTGAAATATGTGATTACTGGGTTGTAGGGGATAAGAATGGAGATCCTAAGTAATAAGGAATTTTCATATATTGTTAGTATATATTGATATAAATGGATATGAATGTACCGGAAATCCGGAACCACTTAGTGGAAACCTTGCCGGATACTGGAGTGTTCGTATTGATGAGAAAAATAGAATTGTATTTAGAATATTCGAAAATAGTATTGAAATAATACAGTGCGGATCTCAGTATAGTGAAAAATGATCTGATATATAAAAAGAGACCACATAGGTCTCTTTTTATATGATAATTATTCTATATTGTCAATATTCAAACTATAACCAAGTATTTCACCTACATCTGTAATCTTTCCTGTAAGTGTAACTAGTGAATCTTTTGATAATTCTGCTACCTTAGCTTTTGTATCGTCATTTTTTATGTAGCATTGAACGCCTATAATAGCAAAGTCTGTATCTGGATAAAGTGTTATATACTTTCCTGAACTGTCAATAACGCCTAATTTACCGGTTATACGAACATTCTCACCCTTATGGTCATTGCTCGCTTTTAAAGCATTGCCTTCCAGTTGAGCCATTAAATCATCTACAGTGTAAGATGTATATTCTACTGTAGGAGCATTACTTTCAGCAACAGTATCTTTAACTTCTGAAGCATCAGAATTTGCTTTATTAGCTACTTTATTTGTATTGGTTGATCCGGATTTGCCACCTGATGCAATGGCACCTATAATAAATACTACTACAATTGCAATAAACCAAGGCTTTGTAAAAAACGGTTTTTTGTTTTTTGCACCACAATTTGGGCAAACTTTTGCAGCTTTTGCCATTTCCTTACCGCAGGTCCTACATGTTGTCATTTTGTTATTACTCATATCTCCTCCTTAGTTAAACAAAAATTAAGAAAAAATCATAATACCATTATATATATATATATATTTGTCAAGTTGTATATGAATTATATAAAATACATTTTCGATATCAAAGTTTAGATTATTTGATATTGTATAAAATATTTCACTACAAAATTATTGTACTTTCTTATTCTAAAAGGTGTTATACTAAAAATATTGTGAAAACATTAGAGTGTATTTCACTTATATAAATACAAATAAAAGAAGGAGATTTTTATGACGAAAACTTATACAAATACATATTTGTTTAAAAGATTTTTACCATACTATAGTAAGTACTATCCCACACTTATATTGGATTTGATATGTGCAGGGTTTTCTACAATGTGTGATTTGGTACTGCCTATAATACTTAGATACCTGACAAATACAGCAAGGCAGGATATAGGGCTGCTTACGGTAAAACTTATACTGACACTTGGAGTAATATTTGTTTTACTCAGAGTAGTAGATACTATAGCAAACTACTATATGCAAAATATAGGTCATGTAATGGGGGCGCAGATAGAAACGGATATGAGATATGATATTTTTTCTCATATACAGCAACTCCCTTATTCCTACTATAATACAAATAAATCAGGTCAGATATTATCAAGAATTACTACAGACTTGTTTGATGTTACAGAGTTTGCACATCACTGTCCGGAAGAGTTTTTTATAGCACTCGTAAAACTTGTAGTTTCATTTGTAATACTGATAAATATAAATATAACTCTTACACTTACCATATTTATTATGATACCGATAATGGTGTTCTTTATGTCTTCCACAAATAACCATATGAGAAAGGCACAAAAGGCACAAAGAAATCATGTCGGCGAGATCAATTCAGGTATTGAAAACAATATTCTGGGTGCAAAGGTTGTAAAATCATTTGCGAATGAAGAACTTGAAGTAAAGAAGTTCCATAAAGAGAACTTGAGATTTTTGGATATAAAAAAAGAGTTCTATAAGCATATGTCAAATTTTCAGGTGGTATACAGAATATTTGACGGAATTATGTATCTGACAGTTATAGTACTTGGAAGTTACTATATGAAGGTCGGGAAAATAAATGCAGGTGATATGTTTCTTTACACACTTTATATAAATATGCTTTTAAATACAGTAAAGAAAATGGTTGACTATATGGAGCAGTTCCAAAGGGGAATGACAGGTATTGAAAGATTCATTGAGATAATGGATGTAAAGAACGATATAGTTGATAAGGAAAATGCGAGGGATTTAACCAATGTACACGGTGATATAGAGTTTAGAAATGTAAGCTTTGCATATCCTGACAGTGATACAAAGGTACTTGATGACATTAGCTTTAGCATAAATAAAGGTGAGAATATCGCTATTGTAGGTTCTTCAGGTGTAGGTAAAACAACCATATATAATCTTATACCGAGATTTTATGAGGTTAGTGAAGGTGCAATACTTATAGACAGCACTGATATAAGGGATTTCAAGCAAAAGTCATTGAGAGATAATATAGGTATTGTGCAACAGGAAGTGTATCTGTTCTCAGGAACTATATATGAAAATATAGTTTACGGAAAGAAGGATGCAAGCTTTGAGGATGTAGAGAGAGCCACCAAGATGGCAGGTGCCTATGATTTTATTATGGAGCTTCTGGATAAGTTTGATACATATATAGGAGAGCGTGGTACAAAGCTTTCAGGTGGACAAAAGCAGAGAATAAGTATAGCAAGAGTATTCTTAAAAAATCCACCGATACTTATACTTGATGAGGCAACTTCAGCACTTGATAATAATTCTGAAGCCATAGTACAGCAGTCACTTGAAATATTAAGTAAGGGCAGAACTACAATCACAATAGCACATAGACTTTCAACTATAAGAAATGCAAGCAAAATCTTAGTGCTTACAGAAAATGGTATAGAAGAGTCAGGTACACATGAAGAGCTGATGAATAAAGAGGGAATATATTTTAATCTGTATAATAAGAATATTGATGAATTAAAGGAATAAATTAAGACTATGGAAAGTATTTTTGATTTGATAGATGAAGAAGAACTGGTAGACATATTTTCAAAAGCGGTGGACATACCGAGTACAAATCCAAAAGGTAATGAAAAGCCTATGTGTGAGTATGTGGAAAGCTTATTAAAGGAAAATGCTATAGATTATTTTACAGTACCGGTGGAGGACGGAAGATATGATATTATTGCAAAGCTTAACGGAAAAATAAATAAGGATGCAATTGTGTTTACCGGCCATATGGATGTTGTTCCGGTTTCAGACGATGAGATAAAAAGATGGAATACACCGCCATTTAAATCCACTATAAAGGACGGAAAATTATATGGCAGAGGAAGTGCCGATATGAAAAGTGGACTAATGAGTGCTATATATTCTATGATACTTTTGAAGAGAAACAATATTATTCCCGAAAGAGATATAGTAATTGTGGCTACCATAGATGAAGAAAACTTTATGAAGGGATCAAAGGCATTATATCAAAATAAGGTGTTTGATAATGCAAAGTACCTTATTGTATGCGAGCCTACCGATATGAAGATATGTAATCGTCAAAAGGGTAGAACATGGGCTGATGTCTGTGTGCATGGCATGACTGCTCACGGTTCACAAAAGGGTGTAGGCGAAAATGCCATATACCTTGCGATAAAGCTTATAGAAAAGATAAAGAACACTGAATTTAAAGAGTATCCTGATACCTTCTGGAGAACATTGGCTATAAATGCAGGTGTGGAGCCACAGGTAGTACCTGACAGATGTGTGTTTACAGTGGATGCCAGACTACAGGTAGGACATAAGCCTGAACATATATGGGAAAAGTTGGATGAGCTTATAGATGAAATAAAAGCTGAAAATCCTCATTTTGATGCTACCTATGAGATAGCAGATATGAGGACATCATGGTATACCACAAAGGAAGACGAATTAATAAAAAACATAGTATCATCTCTAAAAAAGATAGGAATAAATCTGGAATTTGATACTTTTACAGGCTCTACAGATGCAAGTATGCTTATAAAAAATGAACTTATACCGGTGATAATAGGTCCGGGAGATTTATCAGTAGTACATAGAGAAAATGAATATGTGAAACTTTCACAGCTGTTTGAATCATGTAAGTTATATATGAATATAATGAAGAGTATGTAATGAGTTCATTTTTCCCTATTATTGTAAGAATACGGAAAAAATGGTATTATAAGCATTATTATTCAAGGTTTTATGATAGGATGAAAAGATGATTGTTGATCAAAGTAAAATTAGAAATTTTTGTATTATAGCACATATAGATCATGGCAAGTCTACACTTGCGGACAGAATTATAGAAAAGACAGGACTCTTGACAAGTAGGGAGATGCAGTCTCAGGTTCTTGATAACATGGAACTGGAGAGAGAAAGAGGTATTACCATAAAGAGCCAGGCAGTGAGAACTGTATATAAGGCAAATGATGGAAATGAATATATATTTAATCTTATAGACACACCGGGACATGTGGATTTTAACTATGAGGTTTCAAGATCTCTGGCTGCATGTGACGGTGCAATACTTGTAGTAGATGCGGCACAGGGAATAGAGGCACAGACTCTTGCAAATGTATATATGGCACTTGACCATGACTTGGAAGTGTTTCCGGTTATAAATAAGGTAGATCTGCCAAGTGCAGATCCGGATCTGGTAGCTACTGAAATAGAAGACATCATAGGAATAGAGGCACATGATGCACCTAAGATCTCCGCAAAAATGGGACTAAATATTGAGGATGTACTGGAAGCTATAGTTGCAAAAATTCCGGCACCGGTGGGAGATTCTAGTGCTCCTTTACAGGCACTTATTTTTGATTCAATATATGATTCATACAAGGGCGTAATAGTTTTTGTAAGAATTAAAGAGGGCAGTGTAAAAAAAGGTGATCCTATAAGAATGATGGCAACAGGAGCTGTGGCAGAAGTTGTTGAAGTAGGGTATTTTGGTGCAGGCCAGTTTATTCCATGCGATGAGCTTTCAGCCGGTATGGTAGGCTATATCACAGCAAGTATAAAGAATGTAAAGGATACCAGAGTTGGTGATACAATTACATTAAATAACAATCCATGTAAGGAGGCATTGCCGGGATATAAGAAGGTAACCTCCATGGTTTATTGCGGACTTTATCCGGCAGATGGTGCAAAGTACAATGACCTAAGAGAAGCACTTGAAAAGCTACAGTTAAATGATGCTTCACTTTTCTTTGAGCCGGAGACTTCACTTGCACTTGGATTTGGATTTAGATGTGGTTTTCTTGGACTATTGCATTTGGAAGTAATACAGGAAAGACTTGAGAGAGAATATAATCTTGATTTGGTTACTACTGCACCTGGAGTTGTATATAAAGTATTTAAGACTAATGGTGAAGAAATACAACTGACAAATCCATCAAATCTGCCAGATCCTTCAGAAATAGAGCACATGGAGGAACCTATAGTTTCAGCGGAGATAATGCTTACAAAGGAATTTGTAGGATCTATTATGAACCTTTGTCAGGAGAGAAGAGGTATCTATCTTGGCATGGAATATATCGAAGAGAACCGTGCTATCTTGAGATATGACTTGCCACTTAATGAAATAATATATGATTTCTTTGATGCACTAAAGTCAAGATCAAGAGGATATGCATCACTGGATTATGACTTAAAGGGATATGTACCGTCAAAACTTGTAAAGCTGGATATTTTGATAAATAAAGAAGAAGTGGATGCACTATCTTTTATAGTACATGCCGACTCTGCTTATGAAAGAGGCAGAAAGATGTGTGAGAAACTTAAAGAGGAGATACCAAGACATCTATTTGAAATTCCTATACAGGCAGCAGTGGGTTCAAAGGTCATTGCAAGAGAGACAGTAAAGGCGATGAGAAAAGATGTATTGGCAAAGTGCTATGGAGGAGATATCTCAAGAAAGAGAAAACTTTTGGAAAAGCAAAAAGAGGGAAAGAAGAGAATGAGACAGATAGGTAATGTTGAAATCCCTCAGAAGGCATTTATGAGTGTACTTAAGTTAGATGAGGATTGATAAAATATGTCTAAGAAAAAGTTAGAATTATATGTGCATATACCGTTTTGTGAAGAAAAATGTAATTACTGTGATTTTTTATCATTTAAAGCTGATGACAGCGAAAAGAGAGCATATACTGCTCAAATTATAGAAGAGATAAGAGCACAGGGACCAAACTACAGTGATTATTTGGTGAGTACAATTTTTATAGGAGGTGGTACTCCAACTACACTTAGTGGAATTTGGATATTGGAAATAATGAATGCTATTCGTGAAAGCTTTACAGTGGCAACAGATGCGGAAATTTCCATAGAATGTAATCCGGGTACATTGTCAAAAAGCAAGATAATGCATATAAAGAAGGCGGGAATTAATAGAATAAGCTTCGGCTTACAAAGCAGTATTGAGGAAGAACTAAATGAGCTTGGAAGAATACATACATATAAGGATTTTTTACAGAGTTATCAGCTTGCAAGAGAGTATGGTTTTACAAATATCAATATAGACTTGATAAGTGGTTTGCCAAAGCAGACTATTGACAGCTATAAGACTACATTAAAAAGAGTATGTTCCCTAAAGCCTGAGCATATAAGTGCGTATTCACTTATAATAGAGCCGGATACTCCTTTCTTTGACAAGTATGGAGGTGAGGAAGGAAGTTTACTACTGCCGGATGAAAATATCGACAGAGAAATGTATGTTCTTACAAAAAATATTTTAAGAGAGCATGGATATGAGCGATATGAAATAAGCAATTATGCAAAGCCCGGAAGAGAGTGTAGACATAATATAGGATATTGGACAGGAGTTTCTTATCTTGGACTTGGAGTAGGTGCTTCAAGTTATTTGATGAACAGACGCTTCCATGTAGAATCAAATTATAAAAAATATATGAGCATAAATATGAAGAAAGATATTACCCCTCTTTATTGTGATCTGGAAGAACTTGACATTAATGCAAATATGGAGGAATTTATGTTCCTAGGTCTCAGACTTACAAGAGGTGTATCCGTACATGAGTTTAACGAGAAATTTGGTATGGATATGTTTGAGGTATTTGACAGACAGATAAAGAAAAATAGTATGTTAAAGCTTATGGAATATAATTCTCCATATCTAAGGCTTACCGAAAAGGGACTTGATCTCAGCAACATGGTAATGTCAGACTTTTTGTTGGATTAAAATACTAAGAGGAAATATGTTATATTTTATAAATGATTATAGCGAGGGTGCAACACCTGAGATTTTAGACAAAATACAGGAAAGTAATCTATCCAAGCAGACGGGATATGGAAGTGATGAGTTTTGTCTGTCTGCAAAAGAAAAGATAAAGGAAGCTATAAATACTGATGCCGAAATTTTCTTTGTGAGTGGTGGTACTCAGGCAAATAAAATAGTTATCGGAAGTATTTTAAAAAACTATGAGGGTGTAATTGCAGCAGATACCGGACATATATCAGTACATGAAGCGGGAGCCATAGAAAACACCGGACATAAGGTTTTTGGTCTAATGTCAAAGAATGGTAAGCTGGCGGCAGATGATATAAAGAAATTTTGTGTTGACTTTTATGCAGATGTAAATCATGAGCATATGGTATATCCGGGTATGGTCTATATATCACAGCCTACAGAGTATGGAACTTTGTACTCAAAGAAGGAAATAGAAGAGATAAGATCTATTTGTAATGAATACAGTATTCCTCTTTTTTTAGATGGAGCACGACTTGCATACGCAATTGGAAGCAACGAATGTGATACAGGTTTGGAAGATATTGCAAGATTATGTGATGTATTTTATATTGGTGGTACAAAATGTGGTGCTCTGATAGGTGAGGCAATAGTATTTACAAATAAAGAGCTCAGTAAATATTTCTTTACCAATATGAAGCTCTTTGGAGCTGTATTGGCAAAGGGAAGGCTACTTGGAATACAGTTTGATACATTGTTCAGTAATGATTTGTACAAAAAACTTGGAAAAAAAGGCGTAGATGCCGCCATGAAGATAAAGAAGGCTTTGATTGAGAATGAGTATGAGCTTTATATAGACTCCCCTACTAATCAACAGTTTATTGTAGTTGACGATACTACAAGAGATAGATTATCAAAGGATATAGGCTTCGGATTTATGGAGACTCTTCAAAACGGAAAGCATGTTATAAGATTTTGTACAAGCTGGGCAACAGAGAATGAGGATGTGGAGAGGCTGATTTCCATATTGTAAAATAAAGCATATAATATTTACTGATATATAAGGAGGCGTATGAAGGAAGAAAAGAAAATATTTGTCACGAAGGCTACATTGCCTCCTAAAGAGGAATTTTTTGAGTATGTAGATAAGATATGGGAGAGTGCCTGGCTCACCAATATGGGTGATGTACATAATGAGCTTGAAGATACTTTAAGTAAATTTATGGACGATATGGATATAGTTCTTACAGTAAACGGACACTTGGCATTGGAGCTTGCATTACAGTCTCTAAAGATAGAAGGTGAAGTTATAACGACGCCATTTACATTTGCCTCTACCACACATGCCATAGTAAGAAATGGACTTAAGCCGGTTTTTTGCGATATTAAGGGAGATGATTTTACAATAGATCCACAAAAAATAGAAAAGCTTATAACAAAAGATACCAGAGCTATAATGCCTGTACATGTGTATGGTAATATATGTGATGTGGAAGCTATTGAGAGAATAGCAAAAAAGCATGGATTATATGTAGTATATGATGCGGCACATACATTTGGTGAGAGATATAAAGGAAAGAGTGTAGCGGATTTTGGAGATATGAGTATATTCAGCTTTCACGCAACAAAGGTATTTAACACTATAGAAGGTGGTGCTATAGCTCTCAGAGATAAAGATAGAAGAAAGTCTTTGGATTTTTTGAAAAACTTCGGTATTGCGGATAAGGAAAATGTTCCGTATGTGGGTAGCAATGCAAAGATGAATGAGTTTGCGGCCGCTATGGGACTTTGCAATATGAAGCATCTTTCCGAGTACATAGAAAAAAGAAAGAGGATCTGTGAGCTCTATACAGAGAGACTCTCAGATATAAAGTCTATTAGACTTAATAAATACAATGATGATGTTACATACAATTATGCATACTTTCCGATAGTTGTTGATAAGGGTGATAGAGACGAGTTATATGACAGTCTGGCAAAGGAAAATATTTTTGCAAGAAAGTATTTTTACCCATGTACAAATGCCTATGAATGTTATAGTGAAAGCTTTGATGCCAATGAAACACCTATTGCACTTGATATTTCAAAAAAGGTTTTGACATTGCCAATATATCCTGATTTGGAAGAGGCTGAGGTAGAGAGGATATGCAGTGTCATACGGAGAGAACTATGAAAGCAAGAAACTTAAAGGTTTTGGAAGAAAACGGCTTTAAAGTTCCAAAGTTTAAAATAGTTTATCCGGGGGATGAGATCGACTTTTCATATTTTGATTCAGAACTTTTTGCCATTCGCTCAAATGATGCACATGAGGATGGTAAAAAGTTTTCCTATGCAGGACAATTTTTAACTGTTTTAAATGTTCCAAAATCAGAAGTGGATAAGGCTATAAAATCAGTGGTAGACAGTTATAAAAATAGATACTATGAAGAAAAGCTTGGTATACAGGCAGAAAACAAAATATCAAGCGTAATAATTCAAGAAATGGTGGCTTCCGAATATTCAGGTGTTTTATTTACAGCCAATCCTAAGGGCATCTTAAATGAGACGGTGATAGTGGTAGGAAAAGGACTTGGAAGTAGTATAGTAGAGGATAAAGCCGAAACAATTACCTATCATCACTACAGAGGCGGAGCTACATATAAAGAGGGAAATGCCTTGAAGTTTCCTGAGAACCTTGTAAAAGAACTTGAAAAAAACGGAGAAAGAATTGAAAAGCTTTTTGGAAAGCCTATGGATATAGAGTTTGCCGTCAAGGATGAAAAAATATATATTTTACAGGCAAGAGAAATTACGAGTCTTGATTTTACAAAAAATATTCACATCTTAGATAACAGCAACATTGCGGAAAGCTACCCCGGAGTGAGTTCTAAACTGACCAGAAGCTTTGCCGGGGAGGTATACACAAGGATATTTACAAGACTTATAGGAAGAGTACTTGGAAAATCAGCAAACAGGTATGAAGACTTGTTTACGCATATGGTCAGTGATTTTGGGGGAAGGATGTATTATGAAATCAGCAGCTGGTACGATATTTTAAGATTATTACCTTTCTCTTCAAAGATTATCCCTATTTGGCAAAAGATGCTTGGTGTAGAGGATGAAAAAATACACTTTTCTAAAAAAAGACCAAGTTTATTTATAAAAACAAAGCTTTTCTTTTCAACTATTTATCTGTTTTTAATCTCACAAAAAAAGATGGCGGATCTTTCACTATTTTTCAAAAAAGAATTCCAATACTATAATGTAAAAGTTGAAAATGAAGAGGATCCAAAAAAGCTGTACAATCTTTTTTTGGAAATGGAAGAGGTATTCTTTAAAGAGTGGGACTGGACATTGATAAATGATATGGTATCATTTTTGTCCACATATTTTGCCGGAAAAAGGGTGAAAAATACCTTGTCACTTGAAAGTAAAAAACCGGTAGAAGCGTTAAATGAATTGGTGTACACATATTCAAAGTTCGGTGCGGGATCAGATGAATACAAAGAAAAGAAAACAGATTATATCAAATACTATGGTGACAGAACTATAGGGGAGCTGAAGCTTGAGACAAGGACATTTGCAACAAATCCGGAACTGATTGATAAAATGGTGGAAGAAAGGGCGATGCTTCCCGTACAGGATATTAATAAAAGTACTATGAAGATAAAGAAGTCTTTGGCAAGGAGCTCAACCAATTATCGAGAGATTTCAAGGATGAACAGAAGCAGATTGTTTGGGCTCATGAGAAAACTTATAGATAAAATAGGATCAAAGACTGTTGGCGAAGATATCTATCATTTATCCCTTCCACAAATAAGGGATATGATATTTTCAGAAGTAGACTTTACGGAGGATATAAAAGAAGAAAAAAGGCTGATGCTTGTATACAATGAGCTTCCGACTATTAAAAAAGTTGAGCTTTTGGGGAATCCTGTTATTGATTTTTCACTTATGGACAGAAGTGTTTGTGATGAAGAATCCGGGAGAGATTTTCTTACAGGAAGAGGAGTTTCAAGCGGAAAACTTACAGGTGAAGTTATAAAAATCACAGATATGAGAACTGTGTCATTAAAGGATGTGAAGGATAAGATAATAGCCGCTTATTCCACAGATCCGGGATGGTTTCTTCTTCTTGATGTAGCAAAGGGAATTTTAGCAGAGAGAGGTTCTTTACTTTCGCATACCGCAATAGTTGCAAGAGAGTTAAAGAAGCCCGCAGTGGTTGGAATCACAGATTTGATGAGTCAGATAAAAAGTGGTGATATAGTGGAGCTTGATGGCGACAAGGGATACTGCAAGATAAAAAGGGAGAGCAAAATTGAGTGAGATAACTGTAATCATAGTAAAAAAGAACAAGGATAAGGAATTATTCCTCAGATTTCCTTCAAAAATCTATGATGATAAACATATAATGCAGGATAAGGTTTTTGAAAGAGAAATTTTAGAAAACACCAATATATTATGTAAAGGTGTAAAGATAATACCGCTTATAGCAAAGAATAAAAAGGATGAAGTATTAGCCAGATGCCTACTTTCACTTTATGAAGATGATATTGCATATATAGGATTTTTTGAGTCTGTCAACAACAGTGAAGTGGTAAAAGAACTGCTAAAAACTGCAGAGAGTATTGCAAGGGAGGAAGGAAAAAATAAAATTTTGGGGCCTATAGACCTTTCTTTCTGGGCAAGGTATCGCTTTTGCACTTCTGAAGATTTGCCATATATTGGAGAGCCTGCAAATAAGGGATATTATAAAGAACTTTGGGAGGAGAACGGATTTCAAGTATTCGAAGAGTATTTTTCAAACTTCTTTGATGTTGCAGATGAAAGCTTTGACAGCGAAAAGGCAAGGAAGAGATTGTGGGATGCCAAAGATGAAGGATATATATTTACCCATCCGAATGTAGACAATTTTGAAAAATATCTAAGGGATATATATCCGGTTTTGATGGAAGGCTATAAAGACTTTTGCGGATTTAAGATGATATCTGAAGAGGACTTTGTAAAGCTTTATTCGCCTCTAAAAATGGTAATAGATCCGGAGATGGTTTTTCTTGCATATAAGGACGACATATTAAAGGGATTTTTAATATGCCTGCCTGATTATGGAAATTTGCTTTGTAAAGCAAGAACACCTGCACTCTTACTCAAGGTGATGAATATAAAGGCACATGCAAAAAGATATGTACTCTTATATATGGGAGTTAAAAGAGACTGTCTTGGACTTGGCTCGGCACTTTCACAACAGGTTGTAGATATGCTTAAAGTAAAAAAGGCAAGCGGAATATCTGCACTTATTCACGCCGGTAAGGCAAGTGGAGGGTATTTTAAGGACAAGATAAAAGAGCAAAGAAAGTATGTGATGCTTGAAAAAATGCTTTAATATCCGGAGATATAGATGAAGAATAAGACATTTTTAAAAAGTATACATTGTGCCATAGAAGGACTTATTTTTGCTCTAAAGACAGAAAAAAACTATAAGTATTACATTGTTATAGATATTATATTTTTTCTTTTGGACTTCTTTGTATTTAAGCCGGATAAGGCCGGCTGGTTTGCATATATTCTTACCTCTGCAGCTGTTTACGGCATGGAATGTATAAATACTTCTATAGAACATATTTCGGATTTTATTTCAGAAGAGGTTCATTCGGAGATAAAGGTGATTAAGGATATGGGAGCTGCCGGAGTGCTCTGTTTTGGCATAGCATTCTTTGCTGTACAGATTATAGAATGTATAAATTATTTAGGAGTGGTATTATGATCATATCACTGTATATAAGTATGCTTCCTGTAATCCTTGGCGGAGTTTTCAATATGCTTTTTGTAAAGATAAAGGCGCTTGATTTTTTACGAATACCTATAGATGGCGGTAAAAGCTTAAATGGAAAGAGGGTTTTTGGTGACAGTAAGAGTTTGCTTGGATTTATAGGAATGGTGCTTGGCACTTCAATAGCAGCTATAATTTGGGGAGTATTTTTAAAGTATATGAGATTGGAGCATTACAATCTGATTTATAAAAATTATCCCAATACAGTTTATTTTAATCTTTTATCCGGAGCATTATTTGGATTTGCATATATGATCTTTGAGCTGCCAAACAGCTTTATAAAAAGAAGATTTGATATAGATGCGACTACAAGAGGTAGATTTCCGGCAAATATGGTTACATTCGTATATGATCAGATAGATTCAATGATAGGAGTAATGCTGGTGCTTGCAATATTTGCAGGTCTTAGATTTCCTCAATATATTTTGGCGGTTTTACTTGGTGGGATCACACATGTGGCTGTAAATATGATTTTGATTTTGTTTAAAGTAAGAAAGTATTTATGATATGAAAAGGATATTTTTGGGAGTATATCATCCAAGTGTTATACTTACCTATATAGGTGTATTGATTTCGATATTCGGGATTTTATTTGCAGAGAGCTTG
The DNA here is from genome assembly GCF_003589745.1 of Lachnoanaerobaculum umeaense. Lineage (GTDB taxonomy): Bacteria > Bacillota > Clostridia > Lachnospirales > Lachnospiraceae > Lachnoanaerobaculum > Lachnoanaerobaculum umeaense. The sequence continues at coordinate 327,173 of NZ_CP032364.1, forward strand.
TACCTTGCTACTATTTTACTGATGCTTGCAGGACTTTGTGATGCATTTGATGGAATATTTGCAAGGATGTATAAAAGGACTGAGTTTGAAGAAAACTTTGGAGTTCAGATAGACTCGTTTGCTGATCTGATTTCATTTGGATTGTTTCCTGCAAAGATATATATAAGCTTTTTTTCTAAAAATATATATATTTCATTTGTACTTGTGAGTTTTTATATTTTGGCGGTAATTATAAGACTGTCGTATTTTAACTGCAAGGGAAGTGAGGATAAGCTTTATTTTACAGGACTTGCTGTAACATACTCCGCATTTTTTATATCTTTGTATGTGGTTATTGCAAAGTATATAGAGAGCTTTTTGGCTTTACCGATTGAGTGTCTGTATATATTTTTAATATTGGTATTTTTGTGGAATAAGAAAATAAGAAAGCCGAATCTGTATATCAGAATAGCTTTTTTGATTCTTGCTATTGTGTTTATAGCTTTATTGCTGATATAGGTGATACTTTGAAAATAATTGATAGAAGAAGTGGTAAAATAATAAAAGAAGAGGAAGACTCGGCAAAAATTATAGGATTTTTATATCACAGTTTTTTTGGCAGGTTATTTTTAAAACTTTTTTTTGCAAGGCCATATTTTTCAAAATTGCTGTCGATATATTATAAAAGTCCCTTGTCTAAAAATAAGATAAAAAGCTTTATAAAAAAATACAACTTGGATAGAGGGCTTTTACAGAGAAATTTTAAAAGCTTTGCCAATTTTTTTTCAAGAAAAGAAAAGATAAATGTGGATAATGAGGGCTTTCTTGCAACTGCAAGTGGAAAACTTCGAGTATTTAAAATAGGTTATGACGGAAAACTCTATCTTGGAAATAAAAAACTTAGTATAATGATAAAGGGCAATGTTTACAATACAGATAAATTGTTGAAAGCTCCACTGCCTGATTGGGCAAGAGGTGGATATCTTTTATTATACAGACTAAGTCTTTGTGATTATCACAGATATATTTATCCGCTAACAGGAAGATGTGAGAAAAGAAAAGAAATTTCCGGGAGACTTGAAAGTGTCAGAAGAGATGCCGCCTACTGGAGAGCATTTGCAGAGAATAAAAGAGTACTGGAATATTGGAAAACCAATAGCGGAGATATGCTCCATATGGAGATAGGGGCAATGCTTGTAGGACATATTCATAACCATAAAAAAATCTGCTTTCACAAAGGTGAGGAAAAGGGTTTTTTCTCATATGGCGGATCAAGTATAGTTGAGATAGTTGGCAGGGAAATAGAGGTAGACAGAGATATCTTAGAAAACAGCAAAAGAAATCTTGAAACTAAAATCCGAATCGGGGAGAGGATAGGATATGGAAAGGTTAAAAAGGCTTAGAGTTTATTTTAATGAAATGTTTCCGCTCATTCCAAGACTATGTCTTGGCTACATTGTGTTTTTGGAGATTTACTTTATAGTACTTCTAAATCATGGAGTAACAGGAAAAAAACTACTTTTATTTGATAAGGTTAAAGGTCAGTCTGATTTAATATCTTATTTTATACAGCATGATGTAATAGGTGTAATAATTGGAGGGTTTACAATATTCAGCTTTTTACTTTGGCTGCGTATTGCGGATGATTTTAAGGATTATGAGCTGGATTGCAGACTTTTTGCAAGCAGACCGCTTCCATCAGGTAGAGTACATAAGGATGATTTGAGAATTTTTGCTATTATACTTATCGGAATAACTATTTTTATAAATATACTTTTTATGAGGAATTTTATATTCTGTCTGATACTTTACAGTTATGGAAGTTTGATGGCGGTATGGTTCTTCCAAAAGCATAAGATAGCAAAGTCATTGCCACTTGCCTTGGTTACACATAATCCGGTACAGATAATATTAAATATATATGTTATTTCTTATGCGATAATGAAGTATAAACTTCCGATATTTGATATTACAAATTTGATGGCGATTATGACACTTTATTTTCCTGCACTTATTTGGGAGATTTCAAGAAAGATTCGTGCACCTAAAGAGGAAACAGAATATGTCACATATTCAAAGCTGTTTGGATATAAGAAATGTGTTGATTTTGTATTTGTTCTTACTTGGCTTGATATACTTACAAATGTAGTTTTGGTATGGAATTTGAATAAGATCTCTGTAGTGGCAATACTTGCAAATACAGTATGGTGCTCTATGAAATTTATTGAATATAAGAAGAATCCTACAAAGTACAGGATTGTAAGTAAGGTGGAAAGATATACATATATACAGGAAAGTATGATGATTGCAACTATTGTAATTTATTTGATAGTTGGAAAGATATAGATAAGGAGTAGTATATGAAATACGATTTTTTAGTAGTTGGAGCAGGGCTTTTCGGAGCAATATTTGCATATGAGGCAAAGAAGCGTGGTAAGAGTGTTTTGGTAATTGATAAGAGAAATCATATAGCCGGAAATATCTATACAGAGAATGTAGACGGAATAAATGTTCATAAATATGGTGCTCATATTTTCCACACTTCAAATAAAAAGATTTGGGAGTATGTAAATAATTTTGCGGAGTTTAATAATTATATCAATGCACCTGTTGCCATATATAAGGATGAACTTTACAATCTGCCATTTAATATGAATACTTTCAGTAAGCTTTGGAATATAAAAACACCTGATGAGGCAAAGGCAATTATAGAAAAGCAAAGACAGGAATCAGGAATTACAGATCCTAAGAATCTGGAAGAGCAGGCTATATCTTTGGTAGGAAAAGATGTATACGAAAAGCTTATAAAGGGATATACGGAAAAGCAGTGGGGCAGAGATGCAAAGGAACTTCCTGCATTTATTATAAAGAGATTGCCACTGAGATTTACATTTGATAATAATTATTTCAATGACAGATACCAGGGTATTCCGATTGGAGGATATACCGGAATAGTTGAAAAGCTTCTTGAAGGTATTGAGGTAAGGGCAAATACCGAGTACAGAGATTTCATAAAGGAAAATCCTGATATAGCTGATAAAACTGTATATACCGGAATGATTGATGAGTTCTTTGATTATAAACTTGGAGTGCTGGAGTACAGAAGAGTATACTTTGAGGATGAAAGGCTTGATACCGACAATTATCAGGGAAATGCAGTGGTAAATTATACAGAAAGAGATGTAAAGTTTACAAGAATTATAGAGCATAAGCATTTTGAATACGGCAATCAGGACTTCACCATTATTTCAAAAGAATATCCTACAGAGTGGCAAAAGGGTGAGGAACCATATTATCCTATTAATAATGAAAAGAACAATGCTCTATATGAAAGCTATGTGGAGCTTTCAAAAAGCAGACCCGAGATAATATTTGGCGGCAGACTTGGTGCATATAAGTACTATGATATGGACAAGGTAGTTGAAGCGGCACTTGAGTGTGTGGAGAAGAATTTGTAAATATATGTGAGGGTAGAAGTTTTGGTAATACCACTATAGGCTATGCTTCTGATGGAAGGGTATATTATACAGGGTATAATTGTTTGGAAGATGCTCTAAAAGAGTTGCAAGCCAATCTGACCTAAGGGAGCTTTTTTAAGAACAAAAATATGGCTGTGGGGGAATTTTCCAACAGCCATATTTTAATTTAATGATTCTTAGATGCCAGTTCTTCTCTTACCATTCCATATTCTATTACATTTTCATTATCATCATATGTAAAGTATAGATAATCAGATAAACCGGAGGTTAGTCTATAATAATAAGTATCTGAGGTTTTTATTCTAGGTTCTCCAAGGTAGCCCACAACACGAGATTTACTTAAATCTCCATTTTGCTCAGGTAATAATCCTATACTGAGTGGGAAAAACTGTTCATATATGATTTTTTTAAGTGGGCGAACTGAAATCTTTGTAACAGTTAATAGATTATCTTCAGTTTTTCCTTTTTCGAGCCTAAATGTTATAGTGCTATCTTCGGAAAGATATATATAATTATTTCCATTTTTTTCATTAGGTTCTTTATATCTTTTAATGAGCACTTCTTCTTCAGAACCAAGGACTACACCATTAAGGTGTATTCTATTGGCAAATATGGCGTTATCATGATCTAATAAAATATCATAAAGGCTTTTATCTTCTCTAGCATCAGATATATCACCTAAGTGCTTTGTAAAGTTTTCTCTTGCAAGTTCTAGAGTAAGAGGTTTTGAATCAAAAAATTCCTCAGGTACAGAAATCTCATAATTTACATATGATATGGAATCATTGGCTATTATTAAAAGTAAAGCATTATTGTCAAGCCTTGGAAATATATATGGTGAAGAATACAAAGGATTTTCATCTATGCCGGGTGGTGTTAAATCAATATCATAAAGCCTGGATGCGATTGCACCTTCATAAAATTCATCATATTTGATTGTGATTGTCGAAGAGTCATTACTTAACTCCACATCACTAAGTTGTATATATTCAGCTATCTCAGGGAGTTTGCTGATGATATTTTTTAAGCTGTCCTTATCAGTCTTTTCATTAATAGTTAACTCATTTAAATTTTCATACGGAAAATAGATACTTTCTGATATGGAAAGTTTATCATCTACTGAAGCTTGAGTCAGATCACTCTCTGATGAAGCGGTAGTTTTTTCTTCTTTGGAAGGCTCTTGTTTTGAGAGAGATTCACTTTCCTGTGCAACAGAGGAGGTATTACTATCTTTGGATGATTGGCATCCTGAAAGTGAAGATATTAAAAATGATAACAAGAATAAGGTAAATAGCTTCTTTTTCATTCTACATTCTCCTTAAAATATGTTTAAAGTTGATTTCTTTAAATATTATCATTAAATGCATGGCTTGTAAATATAGAGAAAAACTTCCAAACCAAGCATAAGTTCGAAAGTTTTTAGGATAAATAGTATTTGTCAAACATCAACAATGCAGCTGTCTTCTGATTTTTTAGCAGTACGTTTAAGTTCTTTAATAAATGAATGCCTGTCTTTAATAACTATTTTATCAACATGTGAATCTTTAAATTTATTAGTAATTTCTTGATATTTTTTATTTTTAAAAACATTATATCTTTTGCAGAATATAGGTTTTAAACCACGCCTAAATATGATCTGTTTACCCAATTTCATGCTTAAACAATCTTCAGGCATTATACCGGCTCTGTCAGAAATGTTTTTTGCAGTAGCTAAATCATTTGATCCCATGTACACATAGGTATCACAATTATTGATAATAGTAGTAGAGCTTTGATATCCATATAGGGAAGATAGCTGAGACTCTGATTGTATTAGGAGAGTTACAGATATTCCTTTTTCTCTAAAAATGGAAATATATTGATCAAATAAAGGTACAGGACATCCTGTAGCAAAGTCATCTGCCAGGAAGTGTATAGGAATAGGAAGTACACCACTGTCTTGCATTTCTCCTATTTCAAAAAGTTCTTTAAAAGTATGGGCATAAAACATGTTTATAAAGCTGTTTAAAGAGGGGTTTACAGGGCTGCTTGTAATAAATAATGCCGACTTTTCCTTTGTAAAATCATTGAAATTTACTCTATTTTTCATCTTAAACATTTTTCTAAGCTCAGGTGTAAATACAGTTGCAAGAGCAGTATTTAAAAATGAAAATACACAACCAGCTGTTCTGACAGGTAATCTTTTAAAAGACATCCAGTTAACACTTGCCATATTTAATGGATTATACTTTTGTAAAAGCTCAAAGTCAGAGTCATAATTAGTCACTATAGTTCCATCTTTTTCACTATAACTAAGTTTGTCAACCATTTCCAATACATCAGAAAAGTCCGGATCATCATACTCTATTAATATATAGGATATGATAGCTACAAATAAAGATGTAGCGGATTCATACCAGTAGAGATCAAGATTCTTATTATTAATATCAACATTTGCTTGAACTATGGCTCTAGCAATAAATATTATATCTTGATAGCTTTTAATATAATTTAATGGATCATAAGATACATTACCATTTTCCGGATGTACAAAGTCAAGATCCCATACCTTGTACCCCCTCTCCTCTAATAATGGTGTATACTTCTTTACAATTCTTCTTTTGGTTACACTTGTAATTATATTTCTATTATTTGATTCTAATAGGAAAGGCTCTGCTATAGAGACTGTCTTACCTGAGCCGGAGCCTCCTACGACCATTACATTGTTATTTATGCCGGTTACATTAGTATCAGAACTGAATATACAGTCCTTACCATCACCTAATACAACTCTGTCTGTTTTCCTATACATTACCATTCCTCCTCTTTTATTAAATCAATTATTTTTGCAAAATCAATTACTTTATCACATAAGTTAAAGCCTATCGCTTCATCAGGTAAAAAGTAATGATCAAAACTTGTTGCTATATCTATTTCCTCTTCAGTTTTACCGGTATGTTTTGATAATAGTCCATTTAATTTTCTCTTGGTTTCAAGCATACTGTCAGAAATACTCTTTATACTGGAAGCATTACCTGCTACATTTCCACCAAGTATAGGTTGATGTAACATTAGCTCACTGTTCGGAAGCATGTATCGCTCATTTGCACAAGCAAAGAGTATGGCTCCCATGCTATAAGCTCTTCCTCTACATATCATTCGTATAGGCGCTTTTGAACCAACTATAGCATCATACATTAATAATCCACTATTTATTTCTCCACCAAGACTGTTTATAAGTATTGTAATAGGTTGATCTGATTCCAGATTTAATTCCAATATTTTATCTGTAAAATCAAGAGCTAAAATATCTGTTATATCACCATTGATATTGATACACCTTTTATCAAAAAATCTTGTTTCCAGTGAAACCTGAGATATTCCACAGTTTGTTTTTAGTAATGTAGTAAAACTCATACTAACTCCTTTATATTTGAAATTATTAATACTTGTTGATCCGGATTTAAGTATGCTTGGATTATATCATTTATATACATATATGTATATAAACTAATGAAACAAAAATATGTACAAACTAAAAATTATACTTGCAAAATAAAGGTATATAGTATATATTTAGATGTATATAAATAAAAAGATATATACATAAATAAAAAGAGGTACAAATATGTCGAAAAAAAGTGGAAATCATGAGCCAACTGAAAGCAGAGCTTTCAAACTAACTGAATTAACAAAGTATTTAGTGAAAATGTATAAACTGCCAACTAAAGACAAAGCCAGTCTGGATGAATATACTGGTGATGGATTAAGAGGGTATAGAAAGCAAATAGAGAGAATTCTAAAAAATACCAAAGTAAATGGTAAATCGCTTTATGATATTTGCACGCCGGATGATGGTGGACCAAGAAAAATAAGCGTTTCGGATTTTAATAAACATTGCTTTCCACAATGGTCAGATTATCTTAAAAATGGTAAAAATGAATATGATAAAGAAGTGTTAGAAAGAGAGGAAAAAATATATGAACGTGCGAAAATAATACAAGAAAATGCTGAGTATGATGATGTATATGATAATGAATCTGAAGAAATATTTATATATTCAGAGGAAGAGTTAGAAAAACATGCTATGAAACTGATGATAGAGGGGATTTTTGAGGCAGTATGTGGAGAATTTGATTGGAGGAAATTAAAGTATGATTTAGAAAATAAAGAATACTATTTACATCCATGGAATGTTGAAAAAATTTATCCGGAGGAATATTTTGATGGAAGTGAACTTTGGAATGAGGAAGATGGAATATTCTATACCATTCCATATGAGAAATTGCGAGAAGATGGCAGAAAGACAAGAGAGCCTTTAGAAAAATCAATGGAAAATCTAAAATCATATAAGAACTATATAAAAGATAAGGATAATGAATAGGCATCAATTAAAAAATAATAGCTTCAAAAAAGCCACTCCTGTTTGGGGTGGCTTTTAGTTTGATATTTTAATTTGCAACCGGACCTACACTTGCTCTTGTAGAGACTGTAGCTGAGGTAGGTTCCACAGTTGTTGAAGTGTTTTCTGCAACAACAGGCGTCATAGCACCTGAGGAATCTATATTGTAGTCTGTGCCATTTACGTTTACTGTTGTATTTGCCAACATTTTTCCGCTGTCATCAAGATAGTAGGAGATATTGTCGACATTTACCATTCCTTTTGCCATAGAACCGGAAGTGTTGAAATAGTACCAAGAGTTGTCGGCATTTACCCAACCGGTTTTCATAGCACCACTCGGAGATAGGAAATATCTTTGATTGTTTTGATCAAGCCATCCGGTTTGCATTTTACCGGAATTATCCATATAGTACCAAGTACCACCATCATTGATCCAACCGGTAGATATAGAACCGGACTTATTGATATAATACCATGCATTATCATTCTTTAACCAACCAGTTTGCATAGCACCTGAGTCGGTCATAAAATATTTGCTGTTTCCATCATTGATCCAACCGGTTTGCATTTTACCGGTATTGTCCATATAGTACAATAGACCACGGTCATTTACCCAACCGGTCAACATCTTACCGTTATTGTCCATATAATACCAGTTGCCACTATCACTGAGCCATCCCTTTGCCATGGCACCTGATTGTGAAAGGAAATATCTTGCATTGCCGATATCAGTCCATCCGGTCTGCATCTTACCGGTATTGTCCATATAATATCTTTGACTACCGGAGTCTACCCATCCGGTCTGCATTTTACCGGCATTATCCATAAAATACCAGACATTGTTATCCTTTACCCAACCGGTAGCCATAATACCTGAAGGATATAGGAAGTAATTATCTTTTCCTTCTATAAGCCAACCGGTTTGCATTTTACCGTCTTTGTCAGCGTAGTATTTTTTACTGCTGTCAGTAAACCAGCCTGTAAGCATTTTTCCGTCGTTATTATCCAAATAGTACCAAGCATCACTTTCTTTGTACCAGCCTTTTTTTGCAGCACCTTTTTTTGAAGGATCCAGATAATAGCTGGCATTATTATCAGTAAACCAGCCAGTCTTGGCAGTACCGTTTGAATCCATGTAGTATGAATTGTTACCATCGTGAATCCATGCATCTTTTACCATATTGTAGTCTTTGTAATAATATGTCTTTCCGGCAATAGTTCTCCATGTATTAGCCGGAATTTTATCTGAAAAAGATTTGTATTGGAAGTCGATATCTACATTGCCATTTATACCATTTACCCTTCCTGTACTGGTAGCCTGCCACATAACAGGATTTGGATATGAATGCTTTACATTATATCTGGCAACCCAAATATCATATTTTTTAAGTGCGTTCATATCAAGCTTGTTTGCAATCCAATAATCATTAGCATAAAGTATCGGATAATATCCTGCAGCTTCAACCTTATTGCAGAAAGTCTTTATAATAGCAGTAAGTTCGTCTTTTGAGAGCTTACCTTGAGTATTCATATCCTCAACATCAAATGCTACAGGATATGAAATCGGATAATCTTTTATTATATCTAAAACAAAATCAGCCTCGGCATCAGCTTGTTCGACATTCATTGCATAGGAGTATATATATATTCCAAGCTTTATACCCCTTTTATTTGCTTCGGTCAGATTTCTTCTTATAACAGGATCTATTTTACCTTTGTATCTGGTTCCATGTATGATAAATTGCACATCATCAGCAGCAACTTTATCCCAGTTTACATCACCCTGATAATGCGACAGGTCAATACCTCTTGCAACTACTCCGGAAAGTGATGAGCCGTCAAGCATCTGATATACACCCGGGCTTTGCATAGTCCACTCATTTGCTGCAAAGGCAGTCATGGGAGAGAGCAAAGATATAGCAAGTGACAAGGACATAACAGTTTTTGCAAATTTGTTTAAATACATTTCTTACCTCTATTTTGGTCCGGATGTTTCACCGGGTTTTAATCCCACCTCGTCCTTACTTGAAGAACCATTTGATGGATTTTTCTGAGTTTCATCAGCAGGACTCTTAGCTTTTACTGTTTCTGATGGATTCTTAGTTTTAGGATCTTCAGTAGTATCTGTTTTCTTAGGTTCACCTGCAGTTGAAGCCGGAACTGTCGGCTGAGTAGATTCTTTTTTGTCTTCACTGGGTGCCGGAACTAAAGTTGCGGAGCCTGAAGTTTCTGTAGAAGCCTTGGAAGTTTCTGTAGTAGCTTTAGCATTTGAGCCTTCTTTACCCTCAGCTTTTTTTGTTTCGGATATAGCATTAGTGACACTGCTAGGAGTGCCACTAATATTTGTACATACACCATTTGCATCAAATGTGTATTCTTTGCCTTCTATAGTTATAGATTTGCCTGCAACCATCTTACCGTCTGATTCAAAGTAATAATACTTGTCATTCAATTTTACCCAACCGGTAATCATATGCCCTTTTTCATTAAAATAGTAGGATGTACCTGCTATCTTTTTGAAACCGAAGCTCATCTTACCATGATTTTCACCCTCAGCTTCTTCCATGTAGTACTTGTGGGTGCCGTCATTTATCCAGCCTGTTTTCATAGAACCGTCAGCATTGAAATAGTAGTAAATACCGTCAATTTCATTCCATGAAGTGTACATTTTAGCGGAGCCTGAGAAATAATAAGTCTTGTCCCCTACTTTTGTCCAACCAAAAGCAGCTCTTCCATCAGGTTTAAAATAATACCATGCTCCATCCATTTGTCTCCAGCCTGTAGCCATAGCACCAGAGCCTCTTAGGTAGTAATAGTTTGAATCACTCTTTAGCCAGCTTCCTTGCACAAGGCTTCCATTACTAAGAGTGTAGAACCATTCGTTACCAACCTTAAACCATCCGGTAGCCATAATACCATTAGACTTGAAGTAGTACCACTTTGAATCAATTTTTTTCCAACCTGTAGTCATAACGCCATTGGATAGATCCATATAGTAATATCCACTGGAAGACTGTAACCAGCTTTTGTGAGTTTGTCCATCTTCATCTATATAGGTCCAGGTTCCATTGTCAGATTTCCAACCGGCTGCATATATGGCTGAAATGGTAGAAAGTGAAAGTAATCCACTCAGTGCACCTGTAAGCAACATTTTTCTGATAGTATGTTTCATATATCCTCCTTTTACTTTATTTGAGTTGCAAGGAAATACCCTAAAACTCTATTGTGATTTATTATAGCATTTTAATCGGTAATAAAATAGCACATATATTATAACAAATATTTACAATTTAAAGAACACCATTTTATATTATTTTAAAATGTGATTGCCTTTTCGAGCCTGGATTATAATAATATCAAAGAATATTGTTAAAATATTATTTTAAATATTTTTCTCAGATAATGTATATAGTTAAAAACACTAATATAGACAAGAGAAGATTATATAGGTATAATAATAAAATCGAAAAATATAAAATGTGATATTGAAAGTTTTTATAGTTTTGGGGTATAGTAGGAGGTGAAATAGATGGAAGCACTAAGATACTTGTCATTAATTTCACAGGTGGGTTTTACTATGGTTACACCGATTTTACTCTGTACGTTTATTGGTATTAAGTTGGAGCAAAGATTCGAATTTCCATTCACTTTGATATTTATAATACTTGGGGTAATAAGTGGATGCATGTCCGGATTTAAATTGATTATGAATACCATCAAAAAGATGGATAAAAAGAAAATAGAAGCCGACCTACAAGAACAAGAAAATAGTTTTGCATCGCCAAAAAGAGAAAGTAGGATTTTTAAGAATAAGGATGAGTAAGGAAACAAAAAGAACCTGTCTATATATGGGCATGGGAGTTTTACTTTATGAGATTATTTTAAGTTTGGTATCTATCCCCTTTGCTAAGCTTATGAAATATTCAATCTACTCAATGGAACTGGGGATACTGGTAGGAACTATTTTGGTAATAGGCATGGTTATTGATATGGGTATATCCACTGAAGATAGTCTATATGGTGGTAGTCCTTCTTTTGCACAGAGAAAGATTATGATACATTCTTTGCTTAGGAAGGTGGCCCTATTTATTGTTGTTGCAATATTTTGGAACAGTAGATACATAAATGCACTTGCGATTGTAATATCTGTTTTTGGTTTAAAATCGGGCGCATATATGTATCCACTGTTTAAAAAAATATTTGAAAAAGAAAGAAAGGAGGAGACATGAGCTTAAGTATTTTAGCTGAAAGTGCAGCCGGAAGTAAAAATTTGGATTTCATGATACATGGCCTATATGAGTATAAGCTTTTTGGACAGAAACTTTATTTGACTACGACTACAGTTTCCTTGTTGATCGTTGTCTTATTGATTACTGTATTTGCCATTTTTGCAAATAGAGCAATAAAAGCAGTAGATCCATACAATGCCCCAAGTGGCTTTGTAAATTTCTTGGAATGCGGTATCGAAGCTTTGGAGGGAATGACTGAAACTATACTTGGTGCAAACAAGGATAGATTCTTAAACTATATAGGAACGATATTTATCTTTATTTTTGTTTCAAACTTCAGTGGTTTGCTTGGACTTAGAAATCCTACAGCGGATTATGGTGTGACATTCTTACTTGGACTTTTTACATTCTTAATAGTAAATTTCCAGGGTATAAAGAACAGGAAATTAAAACATTTCACATCGCTCTTTGAGCCGATACCATTGCTGTTCCCAATAAATGTTATTGGTGAAATAGCAAACCCGATATCTATATCATTGCGTCTTTTTGCAAACGTGCTTTCAGGTGTTTTGATCATGGGGCTTTGGTATGGTATGATGCCGATCTTTTTAAAAGTAGGTGTGCCATCATTCTTACATCTATATACAGATGTATTTTCAGGAGCACTACAGACATATGTTTTCTGTATGCTTAGCATGGTCTATATCAATGATAAATTAGAATAGTTCATTGAATAGTAAAATATTTTCATGGATTTAAGTGAGCAGGAGTATCACTTGATATCATATATTTTGGAGGTTATTTATGAATATGACAGGACAGGATTTTATATTTGGTTGCTCTGCTATAGGTGCAGGACTTGCAATGATAGCAGGTATCGGACCTGGTGTTGGACAGGGTATTGCGGCAGGACATGGTGCGGCAGCAGTAGGTAGAAACCCGGGAGCAAGAGCAGATATCACATCGACAATGCTTCTTGGACAGGCGGTTGCAGAGACAACAGGTCTTTACGGACTTGTAGTTGCTATGATTCTTATGTTCGTTAAGCCTTTCGGTGCTTAATTTGGAGGTTTTATGGAAAGACTGATAGGATTTGACCCTCAGCTTTTGGCTGATTCAGCCATTACCGGCTTTGCGGTCCTTTTCTTGTTCTTTATTCTTTCCTATTTGCTTTTTGATCCGGCTAAGGAGATGCTCAAGAAAAGAAGAGAGCGAGTTGCTGGTGACTTGGAAAGTGCGAAAGATGCAAAGGCAAAAGCTGATGCTCTCAAGGCTGAATACGAAGAAAGATTGGCCTCTTTTCAAAAGCAGGCTGATGCAATCTTAGAGGATGCCAGAAAAAGGGCAAAGGATAGAGAAAACGAAATCATAGAAGAAGCAAAGGCAGAAGCTAGAAGAATTACTGACAGGGCTAACAACGAGATAGAGTTGGCAAAGAAAAAAGCTATGGAAGAAGTAAAATCAAATATAGTGGATGTGGCTTCGATTATTGCAAGCAAGGCAGTAAATTCTGCAATGAATGTTGAAGTGCAGGATAGACTTGTGGAAGAGACTTTAAAAGAAATCGGAGATGGTACATGGCAAAATTAGTGTCCAAAGTATATGGAGATGCTTATGTGTCGGTAGTATCTGAAAAGAACAATCTGATTGATGCACTTGAAGAAATAAAATCTGTAAAGAATATTTTTACTGAAAACAATGAAATCATGGGACTTCTTGATTCACCTAAGATGGATGATGAAGAAAAAATTGATTTTGTAAAGGGAATATTTGAGAATCATATCAGTGTTGATTCATTGGGATTTTTATTAACTATAATCGAAAAGAAGAGACAGGCTGAACTTTTATCTATACTTGAGTATGTTATAGATTGTATAAAGGAGCTTCTTCTTATCGGAAAGGCAACTATTACCACCGCATTGCCGCTAGATGATGCAAAGAAAGATAAAATAGTGGATGAGCTTTTGAAGTCATCACATTATAAATCTCTCGAAGCGGAATATGTGGTAGATGAGAGTATCATAGGTGGTATTGTCATTAGAATTGGTGATAGAGTTGTGGATTCAAGTGTAAAAACAAGAATTGATAAGATGAGAAAAATGTTATCATAAGCCGTATTACCGGCAAAAAGTTTAAAGAAAAGAGGTACGAGTCTAGTGAATCTAAGACCTGAAGAAATCAGCTCAGTTATAAAAGAGCAGATAAATAAGTATTCAACTAAACTCGAGGTATCAGATGTGGGTACTGTTATCCAGGTAGCAGACGGTATTGCAAGAATACATGGTCTTGCTAAGGCTATGCAGGGTGAGCTTTTGGAATTTCCGGGAGATGTTTACGGCATGGTTCTTAACTTGGAAGAGGACAATGTTGGTGCTGTTTTACTTGGTGATAAGAAGAATATCAGCGAGGGAGATACAGTAAAGACCACAGGTAGAGTTGTAGAGGTTCCTGTAGGAGATGCACTTACAGGCAGAGTTGTAAACGCGCTTGGACAGCCAATCGACGGAAAGGGACCTATAACTTCAGATACCTTTAGAAGAATAGAGAGAGTTGCACATGGTGTTATCGAAAGAAAATCAGTAGATACACCACTTCAAACAGGAATAAAGGCCATTGATGCTATGATTCCTATAGGAAGAGGACAAAGAGAGCTTATAATCGGTGACAGACAGACAGGAAAGACTTCTATTGCTGTAGATACTATAATCAATCAAAAAGGACAGAATGTTCATTGTATCTATGTTGCTATAGGGCAGAAGGCCTCTACTGTCGCATCAATTGTAAAGACTTTTGAGGATTATGGTGCTATGGACTATACTACAGTAGTAGTTTCTACTGCAAGTGATCTTGCACCGCTTCAATATATAGCACCTTACTCAGGTTGTGCTATAGGTGAGGAATGGATGGAAAGAGGAGAGGATGTATTGGTAGTATATGATGATCTTACAAAACATGCTGCCGCATATCGTACACTTTCACTTCTTCTTAAGAGACCACCGGGACGTGAGGCTTATCCGGGTGATGTATTCTATCTTCACTCAAGACTTCTTGAGAGAGCTTCAAGATTGTCAGAAGACCTTGGTGGCGGTTCACTTACCGCATTGCCTATAATAGAAACTCAGGCGGGAGACGTTTCAGCGTATATTCCTACAAATGTTATTTCTATTACAGACGGTCAGATCTATCTTGAGACAGAGATGTTCAATGCGGGATTCAGACCTGCCATAAATGCCGGACTTTCAGTATCAAGAGTAGGTGGTTCTGCTCAGATTAAGGCTATGAAGAAGATTGCAGGACCAATAAGATTGGAGCTTGCACAGTATAGAGAACTTGCATCATTTGCACAGTTTGGTTCAGAGCTTGATGAAGCTACAAAGAATCAGTTGGCACAGGGCGAGAGAATCAGAGAGATCTTAAAGCAGCCAAACTACAAGCCAATGCCTGTAGAGTATCAGATAATTATTATCTTTGCTGCTACAAGAAAGCTCTTACTGGATGTCCCTACTGATAAGATACTTGAATTTGAAGAGAAGCTCTTTAAGTTTGTAGAGAGCAAACATCCTGAGATAGCTGCAGAGATAAGAGATAAAAAAGAAATTTCTGATGATTTAGCAAAAAAACTTACAGATGTTATCAATGAATGTAAGAAAGCATAGTGCAGGTGTGTTATGGCTTCAATGAAGGAAATTAAGCGTAGGCGTGCAGCGATACAAAACACTGCTCAGATTACCAAAGCCATGAAACTTGTAGCAACAGTTAAGCTTCAAAAAGCAAGAGCAAAAGCAGAAGCTTCGAAACCATATTTTACTATGATGTATCAGACTATAGCATCCATGCTTGAAAAAAGTGAAAATATCACTCATAAGTATCTTAAAAAGAACGAGGGTGGAAAGACAGGTGTATTAGTCGTTACAGGAAATAGAGGTCTTGCAGGAGGCTATAACAATGCTGTAAGCAGACAGGTAATAAACGAATTTGAAAGTAAAAATACACTCATATATTCAGTGGGTAAAAAGGGTAGAGATGCACTTTTACATAAAGGCTTTGAAGTAGAGGGAGACTTTTCAGAGATTGTGGAAGAGCCACTATATAATGATGCGGCAGATATTACCAAAGTAATGCTTGATGATTATGAAAGTGGAAAACTCTCAGAGATTTATGTGATATATACTAATTTTAAGAATACAGTGGTACATGATCCTGTACTTTTAAAATTACTTCCACTAAGTAAGGAAGATTTATTACAGCCTGAGACAGAGGTAAGTGAGGGACCAAGAGCCCTTATGAATTATTCTCCCAATGAAGATGAAGTATTGGATGCTATAATTCCAAAATACATTTCTTCTGTTATTTATGGTGGTCTGATGCAGTCTGTTGCTTCAGAAAACGGTGCCAGAATGACCGCTATGGATTCTGCAACATCAAATGCAGAAGAACTTATAGATAAGCTTGGCTTACAGTACAATAGAGCTCGCCAGGGTGCAATCACTCAAGAGCTTACAGAAATTGTGGCCGGAGCTAACGCCATAGAATAACGATCGGAAACGGATGAAGAAGAGGAAGGAGAAAAGTTGATGGCAGAGCCAAATATTGGCAAAATAACCCAGATTATCGGTGCTGTTTTGGATATTAAGTTTTCCAGAGGTCACTTGCCACAGATCAATGAGGCAATAAAGATAGATACAGCGGACGGAGTTCTCACTGTAGAAGTTGCACAGCATCTGGGAGATGATATAGTAAGAACCATTGCCATGGGAAGTACAGATGGACTTGTTCGTGGAATGGAAGCAAGAGCAACAGGGGCACCTATTTCTGTTCCTGTTGGCGAAAACACTTTAGGTAGAATTTTCAACGTACTTGGAGAAGCGATTGATAAGAAGGAACCCCCAAAGGTGGATGAGTATCTTCCTATACATAGAAAAGCTCCAAGTTTTGAGGAGCAGTCTACTCAGACTGAGATTCTTGAGACCGGAATAAAGGTAGTAGATCTTCTGTGTCCATACCAAAAGGGTGGAAAGATAGGACTCTTTGGTGGTGCTGGAGTAGGAAAGACTGTACTTATTCAGGAGCTTATTAGAAATATCGCAACAGAGCATGGTGGATATTCAGTATTTACAGGTGTAGGTGAGAGAACCAGAGAGGGAAATGACTTATACCATGAAATGACTGATTCAGGAGTTATTAATAAGACAACCATGGTATTCGGTCAGATGAATGAACCACCAGGTGCGAGAATGAGAGTAGGACTTACAGGTCTTACAATGGCAGAGTATTTTAGAGATCAGGGTGGAAAGGATGTTCTTCTTTTCATTGATAATATCTTTAGATTTACACAGGCAGGTTCAGAGGTTTCAGCACTTCTTGGACGTATGCCTTCTGCGGTAGGTTATCAGCCTACACTTCAAACAGAGATGGGTGCGCTGCAGGAGAGAATCACTTCTACAAAGAATGGTTCTATCACATCTGTTCAGGCTGTATATGTGCCTGCGGATGACCTTACTGACCCGGCTCCTGCAAATACATTTGCTCACCTAGATGCTACTACAGTTCTTGACCGTTCTATAGTGGAGATGGGTATTTATCCTGCAGTAGATCCTCTAGGTTCTACTTCAAGAATACTTTCACCTCATATAGTGGGAGAAGAGCATTATCAGGTGGCACAAAGAGTACAAGAGGTATTGCAAAAGTATAAAGAGTTACAAGACATTATTGCTATGCTTGGTATGGATGAGCTTTCAGAAGACGATAAGCTTACTGTAGCAAGAGCAAGAAAGATTCAGAGATTCCTTTCACAGCCATTCTTCGTGGCAACACAGTTTACAGGAATTGACGGAAAATATGTACCTCTATCAGAGACTATTAGAGGATTTAGAGAAATTCTTGAAGGAAAGCATGACGATATACCTGAGCAATATTTCCTAAATGCAGGAACTATCGACGAGGTTGTAGAGCGTGCCTCTAAATAGGAGGTATTATGGACAAGTTTGCATTAAAAATAATGTGTCCTGATCATGTTTTTTTTGAGGGGGATGCTACTATGGTCGAGTTTACAACAACACAGGGAAATGTCGGTATATATGCCAAGCATATCCCTATGGTGAATGTAATAGCACCGGGTAAGCTGACTATACATTGTGAGGACGGCAGTGAAAAAATCTGTGCTCTTCACTCAGGCTTTTCTGAAATATTACAGGATAAGGTTATCATACTTGCAGATTCATGTGAGTATGGTGATGAGATAGATGTTGTCAGAGCCAAAGAGGCTGCGGAAAGAGCCAAGAGAAGACTTGAGCAAAAAGATGGCATAGATATAGCTAGAGCAGAGCTTGCACTTAGAAGAGCATTGGTTCGTCTGGATGTAGCAGGAAATAAATAAATTACGAGGATTGTATGTATATTTTCTTAAAAAGGAAGATAATATATACAGTCCTTTTTTATTTCTTCACAGTTTTGTCAAATTATGGTATTATTAAAGTTATTGAAAGTAGAGGGTTTGAGATTGAAAAAGCCCTATCGAAAGTGAGGAAAAATGATGAAGGGTATTATATTAGCAGGTGGTAGCGGCACAAGATTATATCCGCTTACTAAAGTCACATCAAAACAGTTGCTACCTATTTATGACAAGCCGATGATTTATTATCCGATTTCTGTATTGATGGAGGCCGGTATCAGAGAAATACTTATAATTTCCACACCGGAGGATACCCCTAGGTTTAAAGAATTGCTTGGAGACGGTACACAATTTGGGCTTAACTTAGAGTATGCCGTTCAACCAAGTCCGGATGGATTGGCACAGGCATTCATAATTGGTGAAGAGTTTATAGGTAATGATCCGGTGGCAATGATACTTGGCGATAATATTTTCCATGGACATGGACTTAAAAATCATTTGAAATCAGCAGCTTCAAAGGCAAAGGGTGCCACAGTATTCGGCTACTATGTGGATGATCCGGAAAGATTTGGAATCGTAGAATTTGACAAAAATGGTAAGGCTATTTCTATAGAGGAGAAACCACAAAAGCCAAAGAGTAATTACTGTGTTACAGGACTCTATTTCTATGATAATGATGTAGTAGAATATGCCAAGAATCTAAAGCCTTCTGCCAGAGGAGAGCTTGAAATCACAGATCTTAATAGAATCTATCTTGAAAAGGGAGAGCTTGATGTAAAGCTTCTTGGAAAAGGATTTACATGGCTGGATACCGGAACACATGAGAGCCTTGTAGAGGCTACAAATTTTGTATATACCATTGAAACACATCAGCATAGAAAGATAGCATGTTTGGAAGAAATTGCATACTTAAATGGCTGGATAAGTGACGAAGAACTCTTGAAAGCTTATGAAATATTTAAGAAAAATCAGTATGGTAAATATCTGAAAGATGTATATGATGGAAAGTATATAGATAATTTGCATTAAAGGAAAATCCTGTGAGATCATAAGCTAGAACGGGATTTTAAATAAAAATAAATGAGGTTAGTATGAAAATTATTGTTACAGGCGGTGCCGGCTTTATAGGCGGAAATTTTGTTCACTATATGGTAAATCAGTATCCGGAGGATATGATTATAAATCTTGACTTGCTTACATATGCAGGAAATCTAGAGACTTTAAAGCCGGTGGAAAACGCACCTAATTACAAATTTGTAAAGGGTGATATAGCGGACAGAGATTTTATTTTCAAGCTGTTTGAAGAGGAGAAGCCGGATATAGTAATCAACTTTGCAGCAGAAAGTCATGTAGACAGATCAATAACAGACCCTGAGAGCTTTGTAAGAACAAATGTTATGGGAACTACAACTCTTTTAGATGCTTGTAGAAAGTATGGAATTAAAAGATATCATCAGGTATCAACAGATGAGGTATATGGAGATTTGCCACTTGACAGACCTGATCTATTCTTTACAGAAGAGACACCATTACATACATCAAGCCCATATTCATCATCAAAGGCAAGTGCAGATCTTTTTGTACTTGCATATCATAGAACATATGGACTTCCTGTTACTGTGTCAAGATGTTCAAATAACTACGGACCATACCACTTCCCTGAGAAGCTTATTCCACTTATTATAAGCAGAGCACTAAATGATGAAGAGCTTCCGGTATATGGCAAGGGTGATAATGTAAGAGACTGGCTATATGTTACAGACCACTGCAAGGCTATCGATCTTGTGGTAAGAAAGGGTAGAGTTGGTGAAGTATACAATATCGGCGGTCACAATGAGAGAACAAATCTTGAAGTTGTAAAGACAATACTTAAGGCACTTGGTAAGCCTGAGAGTCTTATTAAGTTTGTAACAGACAGACCGGGACATGACAGAAGATATGCTATAGATCCTACAAAGATGGAAACAGAGCTTGGTTGGAAGCCGGAGTACACCTTTGATACAGGTATTGTAAAGACTATTGAATGGTATCTTAACAATAAAGACTGGTGGGAGCATATAATAAGTGGCGAATACACAAAGTATTTTGAGAATATGTATGGAGAAAGACTTTAATGAGAGTATTGGTAACAGGTGCAAAAGGTCAGCTGGGAAGTGATCTTATTGCCGAGCTTACAAATAGAAAAATAGATGCGGTGGGTATAGATATTGAAGATTTGGATATTACGGATGCAAAAGCAACAAAGGAAGTAATAGAAAATATCAACAGTAAAGAAAAACTTGATGCTATTATCCACTGTGCGGCTTATACAGCTGTAGATGCGGCAGAAGACAATGAGGATCTGGTTACAAAGATAAATGCAGAGGGTACAAAGAATATAGCCAAGGTAGCTAAGTCACTGGACATTTCTATGATGTATATTTCTACCGACTATGTCTTTGACGGAGAGGGAGAAAGACCATGGGAGCCGGATGATAAGAGAGCACCTCTCAATGTATATGGTATGGCAAAATACAAGGGAGAGCTCTATGTAGAGGAATTACTGGAAAAATATTTTATAGTAAGAATTTCTTGGGTATTTGGTCTTCATGGAAATAACTTCATTAAAACAATGTTAAGACTTGGCAAGGAGAGAGGTGCCGTAAGTGTAGTAAATGATCAGATAGGTTCACCTACATACACACCTGATCTTTCAAGACTTTTGGTAGATATGATTTTGACAGATAAATATGGCAGATACCATGCTACAAATGAGGGACTTTGTTCCTGGTATGATTTTGCATGTGAAATATTTAAGCAAGCAAAGCTGGATGTATCAGTTACACCTGTAGACTCAGATGCTTTTCCTGTCAAAGCTAAGAGACCGCACAATTCAAGAATGGACAAATCAAAGCTGACAAAGAATGGATTTGAACTTTTACCTGCGTGGCAGGATGCTTTAAAGAGATATTTGTCAGAACTGGAGAATAGTTAATGGGAAAATATTTTGGTACAGATGGATTTAGAGGAGAAGCAAATATAGACCTGACAGTTGAGCATGCGTATAAGGTAGGTAGATTTTTGGGTAGCTTCTACTCTAAAGATGGAAAAAAATGTAGAATAGTTATAGGTAAGGATACAAGAAGATCAAGCTATATGTTTGAATATTCATTGGTTGCAGGACTTACAGCATCAGGTGCAGATACATATTTACTTCATGTTACTACAACACCAAGTGTATCCTATGTAGTAAGAAGTGATGATTTCGACTGTGGCATAATGATTTCAGCCAGCCACAATCCGTACTATGACAATGGTATAAAGGTTATTAATGGCAGAGGTGAAAAGCTGGAAGAAGAGGTTATAGAAAAGATTGAAGAGTATATAGATGGACCATCTGATGCTATTCCTTTTGCTACAAAAGAAGATATTGGAAGAACTATAGACTATGCCGCAGGTAGAAATAGATATATAGGATACCTTATTTCCATAGCTACAAGATCATTTAAGGGGAAGAAAGTTGCACTTGACCTGGCAAATGGATCTGCGTCAAGCATCGCAAAGAATGTATTTGATGCTTTGGGAGCAGATACATATGTGATCCATAACAATCCGGATGGCATAAATATCAATACCGAATGCGGTTCAACACATATAGAGAGTCTACAAAAATGTGTGCTTGACAATGGCTGTGATATAGGTTTTGCCTATGATGGAGATGCTGATAGATGTCTATGTGTTGATGAGAACGGAAATGTAGTAGACGGTGATCTTATACTTTATATTTGCGGAAAGTATATGAAGGAAAACAGCAAGCTTTTTAATGACACTGTAGTTACCACTATAATGTCAAATTTCGGACTATACAAGGCGTTTGATAGAGAGAATATCAAATATGAGAAGACTGCTGTAGGTGATAAATATGTATATGAAAATATGCAAAATAACGGTTATTGCCTAGGTGGTGAGCAGTCAGGACATATTATATTTGCAAAGCATGCAACTACAGGTGACGGAATACTTACATCACTTAAGGTTATGGAGGTAATGCTTGAGACCAAGCAGACTCTATCAAAACTTGCAAGTGAAGTAGAGATTTTCCCACAGGTTCTAAAAAATGTAAAAGTGGTAGACAAGCAAATTGCAGGAGAAAACAAGGCGGTACTAGAGGCGGTAGAGGCTGTGAGCAAAGCTTTGGGTGATGATGGAAGAATACTTCTTCGTCCAAGCGGTACCGAGCCTCTTATCAGAGTAATGGTAGAAGCAAAGAGCATGGAAGAATGCGAAAAATATACAGATGAAGTAATAAAAGTTATGGAAAAAGAAGGACTTTTAATATAGGGGGACAAAAATCAGAGAATGGGACAAAGCTTAAACTTAGATTAGGAAAGAGGAGAGATTAAATGTATCATATTGAAAGATATAAGAGAAATCCTGTAGTGGATTTTAAAGAGAGAACATGGCCGAATAAGCAAATAGAGAAAGCACCTATATGGTGTTCATCAGACCTAAGAGACGGCAATCAGGCATTGGTCGAGCCAATGGTGGTAGAAGAAAAGATAGAGATGTTTAATCTGCTTGTAAAGTTGGGCTTTAAGGAAATAGAGATAGGTTTTCCGGCAGCATCCCAGATAGAATTTGACTTCCTTCGTCAGCTTGTGGACAGAAAACTTATACCGGATGATGTTGTAGTACAGATACTTTGCCAGTGTAGAGAGCATCTTATAAAAAGAAGTTTTGAAGCTATAAAGGGAATTAAAAAATGTATAATGCATATATATAATTCCACTGATACATTACAAAGAGATGTAGTATACGCTCTTGATAGAGAAGGAATAAAAAATATTGCACTTGAAGGTGTGGATCTTGTAAAGAAGTATATGAAAGACCATGAAGGTGAAATTATATTGGAATATTCACCGGAGAGCTTTATGGGAACAGAACTTGATTTTGCACTTGATGTATGTGACGCCGTTGTAGATGCATGGGGCGCTACAAAAGATAAGAAGATAATAATCAATCTTCCGAACACTGTTGAGATGACAACACCTAATGTATTTGCAGACAGAATAGAGTGGATGAGTACACACCTAAAAAACAGAGAGGCGATTATACTTTCCACACATCCTCATAATGACAGAGGTACAGGTACAGCTGTTGCGGAGCTTGCGCTTTTGGCAGGAGCTGACAGAATGGAGGGTACACTTTTTGGAAACGGTGAGAGAACAGGAAATGTGGATATACTTAATATTGCCTACAATATGTTTTCACAGGGTATTGATCCGAATCTTAATATCAGCAATATTAAAGAAATCATAGATGTATATGAGAGAACTACAAAGATGAGCATCGACCCGAGACATCCATATGCAGGTAAGCTTGTATTTACAGCTTTTTCAGGTTCTCATCAAGATGCTATTAACAAGGGCGTTCAAGCTATGAGACAGAGAAACAACCCATACTGGGAAGTTCCATATCTGCCCATAGATCCGGCTGATATCGGTCGTGAGTATGAGCCTGTAGTAAGAATAAATTCACAGTCCGGAAAGGGCGGTGTTGCATTTGTTATGGATACATTCTACGGCTTTAAATTGCCAAAGGGTATGCATAAGGAATTTGCAGATATTATCCAAAAGATTTCAGAATCACAGGGAGAGGTTTCACCTGAAGAAATCTACAAGGAATTTGAAAAGAATTATATTGAGAAGAAAGAGCCTCTACATTTCAAAAAATGTGTCATTACAGATGCTGATGAAGATGGAGATTTTTCTACATATGTTAAGGTTACATACACTCTTGAAGGAGAAGAGAGAGTATTTGAAAGCACTGGAAATGGTCCTATTGATGCAGTTAAGAGAGGTCTTGAAAATGTGGTTGGTAAGGGTATTAAAGTTCTTGATTACAATGAGCATGCCCTTACATCAGGTTCAAATGCGAAGGCTGCTTCATACATCCATATGCTTGATGTAGAAAGTGGAAAGACCACTTATGGAGTGGGCATTTCGGGAAATATCACAAGATCATCTATTAGAGCTTTATTTTCTGCAATAAATAGATTGTTCTATTAAAGAAATATAATGGAATACTCACGTATTTTAGTGGGTATTCCTTTGTGCTAATAATAATGAGGTAAGTATGAATATAGTTTATATAGCAAATGAAAAATTTGCAGTACACCTGGGTGTCAGCTTATATTCGCTATATGAGAGAAATAGATATGAGAAAGATATTAGAGTCTTCATCATTTCCACAGGAATTGGTGAAGACTCTTTAGGCAAGTTCAAAAGTATAGCAAAAAAATTTGACAGAAGTATAGAAATAATAGAGTTAAATGATACATCAAAGTATTTTGATATCGGTATACAGGACTCTACATTTGATATAAGTAAGATGGGAAGATTACTTGTAGGAGAGCTTTTGCCAAAAGATGTAGATAGAGTTCTTTATTTGGATTGTGATATTGTCATATTGCATTCAATAAAAGGCTTATATAATACAGAGCTTGAAGAAAATATAATTGCTGCTGTAGAGGAACCTACAGTACTTGAAAGAGTCAGATATGAAATCAGGCTTGATTATGAGGCTTCTTATGTGAATGCGGGACTTTTGTTGATAGATTTGAAAAAGTGGAGAGACAATAATTTAGGTGAAAGAATTATAAGCTATAGTAAAAGTATCTGGGATAAGAGTCTATTTGGTGAGCAGGATGCTATAAATGGTGTACTAAGATGGAAAACAAAGAAACTACCTCCAAAATACAATTTCTTTTCTAATTATAAATATTTCTCATACAATACATTTGTTAGAGTATATGGAGCAAGTCTTTCATATACAAAGGAAGATTTGAAAGAGGCAAAGAGACGACCGGTGGTACTGCATTTTGCAGGAGATGAGAGACCTTGGATCATAGGCAGCTTTAATCCATATAAAAGAGCATATGATTACTTTAAGGAAAAGACTCCTTTTAGAGATGTTCCAAATGAAACAGGAAAGAGATTATATATGCTTGTATATCATATGATGAATATAATTACAGTTATTTGTCCGAAGATCAGAAAAAAAATATCTGAGTACTATATAGATAAAGCATATAAGAAGCATTCTGAAAGAAAATAAGGAGAAAAGATGAAGTTAGCCTTAGTAGTATTAAATTATAATGATGCAGACAATACATTAAAGATTCTTGGAAATGTTGCGGATTATTCTGTATTCGATAAAGTGATAGTAGTGGACAATGCATCAAATGATGATTCAAAGATAAGACTAAAAAGCTTTTGTGAGAAAAGGGATAAGATCTTTTTTGTTGAGAATCAAGAAAACAAGGGCTATGGAGCAGGCAATAATGTTGGCATATTTGTAGCGAAGAAGCTGGGTATGGATTTAGCTTTGATAGCAAATCCTGATACTGATTTTGAAGAAAGAGTTATTAAAGTTGTAAAATCTGTAATGGTAAAGAATTACAATATTTCGATATGTGCACCACTTGTAGAAACTAATGATGTCTATGGTAGCAGAGAAAATGTGCTAAAAGGAGCATCATGCTGGCCTATGAGAGATTTTATGCATTCTTTGGTTGAGAATGGTCCAATTTGCAGAAGACTATTTACAAAAGCACTTCATTATGACAGAAATTTTTATAATGCTAAGATAAGAAAAGTAGGTGCAGTACTTGGAGCACTTTTGATGGTGAGAGTAGAAGACTTTTTAAGGGTCAGTGGCTATGATGAAAATATGTTTCTCTATGGTGAAGAGGATCTTCTTTCAAAAAAGATGGCTGATATAGGCAAAAAAACAGTAGTAGTTACGGGATATAAGTATAAGCACATACATTCTGCCAGTATCAAAAAGAGTTTGAAGAGCCTGTATTCACGCCAGAAGATTAGAGAAGAGTCAACTATGTATTTTTATAAAAATTATCTGAAGATAAATTTGCTTCAACAGATATTTGCAAAAGTTTTCTTTGCATTTGTAAGGCTGGAAGTGATTATTTTCGGGTTAATGTAGGAATGCGTATGATAGAAATTTTACTTGCGACCTTTAACGGTGAAAGATTTTTGCCTGAGCAGATAGAAAGCATAATAAGTCAAAGCTTTACGGACTACAGTATACTTGCAAGTGACGATAATTCCAGCGATTATACCCTTGAAATACTAAGAAGTTATGAGTGTGTATTAGGCGAACAAATAAATGTTATTCAAAGCAATACGCACAGTGCAAAGGAAAATTTTTACAATCTGCTTGATATGGCTGATGCCGAATATATTGCACTCTGCGATCAGGATGACTTTTGGCAAAGTGACAGACTCAAAAAAAGCTTGAAGGCTGTACAAAGGCTTGAAAGAAGGTATGGCAAAGAAACACCGATACTTGTGCATTCGGATTTGGAGATAGTGGATGAAAACCTGAATTCAAAAAATAAAAAAATGTCCGAGCTTACAGGTATGAGAGAAGCCATAAAGTATGCAAAAAAAGAGTCAAAATACCTTTATACAATAAGCACTAAAGAAAGTTTTTCAAGGTATTTGGTTGAAAACAATATCACAGGAAATACGGTGATAATAAATAAGGCATTGCTTGATATATACAAAAGGCCTAAAGTTTCTTTTATGCACGACTGGTGGCTTGGAATGGTCGCCTTTACATTCGGTAAGGTGGGATATCTTAATGAGTGCTTGGTAAAATATCGCCAACACGAAAGCAATGAACTTGGTGCAAAGAATCCGCTTGAACTTCACAATATAAGAAAGAGAAACAAACAAAGGATAAGAGAAAATTACGACTGTATGTTTGCACAAGTAGAGGAGTTTTTATTATTATATAAGAATGAACTTGGGAAAAGCAGGTTGGCTGATACATATTATGCACACAAATACTTAAATGCATTTGCAAATATGAAATCTAAAAACAGGATATCAAAGATAAGAGATATCTTGAAATATTCATTTTTTAAAAGTTCAAAAATACTTACAATAGGAGAGATGCTGAATATCTAATGAATAAAAAAAATAGAAGTGAGATTACAACATCTCTTTTTTGGAAAATACTTGAAAATGGCGGTTCACAGGGAGTTCAATTTATAGTATCTATACTACTTGCAAGACTTCTTAGTCCTTCAGAGTATGGAATAGTTGCAATAGTTTTGATTTTTACGACAATAGCCAATGTGTTGGTTCAGAACGGCTTCTCATCAGCACTTATTCAAAAGCAGAATGCAGATGATTTAGACTTTTCATCTGTACTTATTTTTAATGCGTTTTTGTCTATCTTAATATATTTTTTATTGTTTTTAATATCACCGGTAATAGCCGGTATATATAATAGATCTGAACTTGTGATGATACTTAGAGTAATGGGTATTATCATAATACCGGGAAGTATTATTTCGGTACAGAATTCCTATGTTGCCAGAAACATGAAATTTAAAATGCTGTTTATAGCAACATTTCTAGCATCTATCATTTCAGGTGGTATAAGTGTGTTTATGGCAATCAGTGGAATGAAGGTGTGGGCATTGGCATTTCAACAAATAGTATATTATTTTGCTTTGCTTATAATACTAGGTATAGGAATCAAATATTTTCCAAAACTGAGTTTCAGCATGGAAAGACTTAGAACTATGTTTGCATTTGGTTCAAAGCTTCTGATAGCTTCTTTGCTGGATACCATTTTTACAAATATACATGGATTGATTATTGGAAAGGCGTACAGTGAGGAAATGCTGGGTGCTTTCAACAGAGGTGAACAGTTTCCAAAGCTTGTGGTGACAAATCTGTCCTCTGCTATACAGTCAGTGCTTTTACCGGTAATGTCAAAGAAGCAAGACAGTAAGGAGGATATTAAAAAGCTTTTGCAGTCTTCCATAAAACTGTCTACATTTGTAGTAGCACCTATGATGTGCGGATTGGCAGCAGTCAGTGACAATCTTATACTGCTTTTATTAGGTGAGAAGTGGTCATTTGCTATTCCTTTTTTGCAGATGATGTGTTTTTCATATGTGTTCTGGCCTATACATATATCCAATCTACAGGCCCTAAATGCAATGGGTAGAAGTGATATTTTTTTAAAACTTGAGATAGTAAAGAAACTCCTTGGTGTGGCTGTTTTGATTATAGGCATAAGATATAATGTATTTATATTTATAGGATTAAAAGCTTTTTCAGATTTGATATGTGCATTTATAAATGCTTATCCAAATGTAGGACTGTTGGATTATAAACTTAGAGAACAGAGTATGGATGCCCTGGCAAACTTTGCACCTGCCATATGTATGGGAGTTATTATTTATATAGCCGGCAAGTATATTGGCATAGGAGCTATAAGTTTGCTTATACAGATAGTACTAGGAGTAATTATTTATATAGCCTTGGCTGTAGTTTCTAAAAATGAAAATATGAGAATGATAATAAGTAGGTTCGGATAGTTTATTATCAAAACAATTAGGGGAAAATTATGAATATACTTTTGACCAGTGTGGGTAGGAGAGCATATATAATTGATTATCTGAGAGATGTATATAAAGCTCTCGGATTAAAAGGAAGTATCATAGCGACAAATTCAGATATGAATACTACAGCTATGAGTATGGCAGATAAGGCATTTGAGTCGCCGCTTATATATGATGAAGAATATATACCTTTTTTGATGGATATATGCAAAAAAGAAAAGATAGATATATTGATTTCTCTTTTTGACATAGACCTTATGATACTTGCAAAGAATAAAGGGGGATTTGAAGCTTTGGGTGTAAAGGTAATTGTTTCAAAGGAAAATATTATAAATATTTGTAATGATAAATTTGAAATGTTAAAATATCTTGAGAAGATAAATATGCCGGTACCAAAGACTTGTATAGATTTAGCTGAAGCATTAGAGGAAGCTGATTTTGAGAACAATACATATATATTAAAGCCTAGATGGGGTATGGGATCTTTAAGTATCTTTGAAGCTGAAAATAAAAGAGAATTGGAAGTTCTCTATGAAAAAGCAAAAAGAAGTATTCAAAAGTCATATTTAAAATTTGAATCAAAGGCTGATATCAATAGGGCAATACTTATACAGGAAAAAATCAAGGGTGAGGAATTCGGACTGGATATATTTAATAATCTGGATGGAAAGTATATAACCACCACTGTAAAGAAAAAGCTTGCAATGAGATCAGGTGAAACTGATATTGCAAAAGTGGTTGAAAACAATGCTTTGAATGATATTGGTAGAAAAATAGGTGAAGATCTGAAACATATAGGAAACCTGGATATGGACATACTTATATCGGGAGAAAAAGCCTATATAATAGATATGAATGCCAGATTTGGGGGAGGCTATCCTTTTACTCATAGTGCCGGTGTAAATGAGCTGGAAGCTATTATAAGACTTTGTAATAATGAAAAGCTAAATGATTTATCAGTAAAAAAATATGGTCTTTTTGCAAAGGAAATAACCTTAGTAGAATTAAAGTAGATTTGGATATATTATGGATAAAAAAGAAAGAAGTGCGTATTTTTGGAATATGCTTGGCAGTTTGGTATATGCTATTACAAGCATGTTGCTGGGTGTGGCGGTAACAAAACTTGCAGGAGCATATGCGGGAGGAATATTTTTCTTCGGATTTTCCACTTTGGGTCAACAGCTTTATATAGTTTCATACTTTGGAATGCGACCTATACAGGTTACAGATATTGCAAATGAATATACATTTGGAGATTATTTAAGATTAAGGGCTATAACTTCATTTATTGCAATTTTGGCAGGATTTATATATGTACTTTTTATTGCAAAGGACAGATATGTATTTGAAGTATATATGATATTGTCACTTTATAAGATTCTTGACGGGTTCTGTGATGTATTTGAGTCAGAGATGCAAAGACAGGACAGACTGGATATAACAGGAAAAGCAACACTTTTTAGGACAATATTTTGTGTAGGCATATTTCTGGTCGCTTTGGTAGTTTCAAGGGATTTGAAGCTTAGCTCTTTGGTATTATTGCCAAGTATAGTGATTGCAGCAGTAATTTTTGATATACTGCCATTGATGAAATTAAAACCGGATATAGTTATAAAAAAGGCCTCCTATATATCACTGATACATAAGAGTAAATGGCTCTTTTTAGGAGCTTTTATAGACCTATATATTTTTGCAGCAGCAAAGTATGCTGTAAATTTTAGACTTGGCGGAGAGTTTAACAGCTATTTTAGTATTATATTTATACCTACCTCTATAATAAATCTTATGGCAGGGTTTATAATAAGACCTATACTTACAAAGCTTTCATTACTCTATAAGATGGGTAATAAAAAGAACTTTCTATCCACCATATCAAAAATCACAGTATTTATATTTGTAGCCACTTTATTTGGAATGCTTATGGCATATACTTTAGGTATTCCGGTACTTAAGTTTGCACTTGGCGATGTTGGAAATGTATTGGAGCCATATAAAAAGGCATTGGTTTTGGTAATACTTGGTGGAGGACTTTATGCCATAGTGAATTTGGGATACTATTGCCTTGTGATTTTTGAAATGACCGGAATTATATTTTTAATATATGTTGTAGGAGCTATATTTGCATATTTTATCAGTGATTTTATGGTAAGAAACTTTGCAATGAATGGAGCAGCTCTTGCGTATATGATAACAATGTCATTATTAACTGTATTTTTCCTTGTAGCAGTGATTTTTGGACTTAGAAAGGTTAAAAAATGAATTTAGTAGATGTTATAATACCTACATACAAGCCGGATAAAAGATTTTTGATATCGGTAAAAAGACTTCTGGCTCAGACTGTGAAGATTGGTAAAATTATTATTATAAATACCGGTAAAGATCTGTGGGATAAAAGCGGTGTTGAAGATAAGCTTAATAGACTTTTTGAAAACAGTACTACAGAGTTTTGTTTGGAGCATATAGAGAAAGAGGAGTTTGACCATGGAGCCACCAGAAATCTTGGAGTGTCAAAATCAAAGTCTGAGTATTTTATATGCATGACTCAGGATGCGGTATGTTTTGATAAGAAAACTGTTGAATATTTGCTCAGAGGTATGGATAAATCTATCAAAATGACATATGCGAGACAGGTGCCGGATAAAAGTGCAAATAAGATAGAAAAATTCACAAGAGAGTTTAACTACCCTGTAGAGTCTATGATAAAATCATTTAATGAAAAAGAAACTTTGGGAATAAAGACATATTTTGCTTCAAATGTATGTGCAGCCTATGAAAGAGAGACTTTTGATGCTTTGGGCAGATTTGATACGGGAGAAATATTGAACGAGGATATGCTTTTCGCATATAAGCTTATAGAGCATGGTTATTTTATAAAATATGAAGCATGGGCAAAGGTAATACATTCTCATAACTACAGTGGGAAGAAGCAGTTTATGAGAAACTTTGATATAGGAGTTTCACAGAGCAGCAATCCTGATATTTTTAATAATATAAAAAGCGAGAGTGAAGGTAAGAAGATGGTATTGCAGACCTTGAAATATCTACTGTCTACACACTCGTATATCAGTGCAATCAGGCTTATATACATAAGTGGTTGCAAATATGCAGGTTTTTTGATGGGCAAGAACTTTAAAAAATTGCCAAAGA
This sequence comes from Lachnoanaerobaculum umeaense, assembly GCF_003589745.1. Classification (GTDB taxonomy): domain Bacteria; phylum Bacillota; class Clostridia; order Lachnospirales; family Lachnospiraceae; genus Lachnoanaerobaculum; species Lachnoanaerobaculum umeaense. The sequence continues at coordinate 359,202 of NZ_CP032364.1, forward strand.
GCCTAATAAAGAAATGCAGCATGAACAGAGATTTTTGGAGATAGATATGGCTGATACATTAGTGATAATACCGGCGTTCAATGAAGAAAAGAATATTGTAAATGTGATAGAGAGGCTCACAAGTACGCTTGATGATGTTGACTATGTAATAGTAAATGACGGTTCTGCCGATAATACTTCCAAGATTTGCAGAGAAAATAATTTTAATATTATTGACCTACCGGTTAATCTTGGACTTGCAGGTGCCTTTCAAACCGGTATGAAATATGCCCACAGGCATGGCTATAAGTATGCAGTACAGTTCGACGGAGACGGACAGCATAGACCTGAATACATACCTACAATGAGAAAAAAATGTGAAGAATGTGATATAGTCATTGTGTCAAGATTTGTCACTAAGAAAAAACCTTTTACTCCAAGGATGCTTGGTTCCAGACTAATTAGTTTTGCTATAAAACTTAGTACCGGTGTCACTATAAAAGACCCTACATCAGGTATGAGAATGTATAATAAAAAGCTTATTGCAGAATTTGCCCTTAGATTAAACTATGCCCCTGAGCCGGATACTATATCATATCTTATAAAGCAGGGTGTAAGGGTATGTGAGATACAGGGTGAGATGGATGAAAGAGTGGCAGGAATCAGCTACCTTACCCCTATAAATGCAGCAAAGTATATGTTTAGAATGTTATGCTCCATTATATTTATTCAAAGTTTTAGAGAGAAGAAAAAAATACTATGACGATAATACTAAGAATAGGTTTGATTTTAATATCAATAATATCATTTATTGTAATTATAAGAAAAATAAGAAAGTCAAAGATAAGGATAGAAGATGGACTCTTCTGGGTGAGCTTTTCCATCATATTGATAGTCTTTGCAATATTTCCTAGGATTATTTATTTTATATCAGATTTGCTGGGAGCAAAGTCTCCGGCAAATATAGTTTACCTTATAATAATAGGGATGCTTTTAGTAAAACTCTTTTTTATGAGTATACAGATGTCACTTTTGGAAAATAAGATGGTAAATCTTGCTCAGGAGATGTCACTTAAGGAGAAAGAAGATAGGGATAGAATAGAATATTATTATAGTAAATAAAGGGGTATCAATGATGAGGGTGATACCTCTGTTTTTAGTTTTAGATAAGCAGGTTATCAATTTAAGTATGTTAAAGGAGGGTAATAAATAATTTTAGTTACTAAACGACTTATTATCGGTTATAATGTAAGTGAAATGCTTTACAAACAGGTGCAAATAGAATACAATAAAGTTAAAGGAAGGAGGATGATTATGGCACAAATTAGTTTGAGAATTGATGATGATGTGAAGGTAAATGCAGAGAAAGTATGCAAAGATATTGGAATGTCAATGTCTACAGCAGTAAATATCTATTTGAAAAGGCTGGGGTCAGAGAGACGAATACCATTTGAAGTGTCGGCGGATCCTTTTTACAGTAAAGAGAATATAGATGAATTGGAGAGGAGAGTTGCCAATATTCGCACAGGAAAAAGTGTGTTAAAAGAACATGACTTAATAGGAGTTGAATGATGCGAAAACTATGGGATGATAATGCATGGGAAGAATATCTGTATTGGCAAACACATGATAAGAAGATTTTAAAGAAAATCCATAGGTTATTAGTAGATATTGATAGAAATGGATATGAATGTACCGGAAAGCCTGAGCCACTTAGTGGAAATCTTTCGGGATATTGGAGTGTTCGTATTGATGAGAAAAATCGAATCGTATTTAGACTATGTGAGAACAGTATTGAAATAATACAGTGTGGCTCTCACTACGGTAATAAATAAGAGTACGGTGGAAAATATATAAAGAGACTGTTTGGAAATGATAGCAATAAGAAAGGGGTTTTGTGACTTATTTTGAGTCACAAAACCCTAAATTTTGGTTCTATGTCAAGTGTTGGTGGGTTGATTTTTCAACCCACTTCTTAAGTAGAAGGATAGTGGAATTAATCTTTTATACCAGGTTAATGAGGTATTGTACTAAAGTATATTGCATTAATCAACAATATTTATTATAATAGTTGAAAATATAGATCATTATATCTAGTGATTCTATAATTATATTTCTTATATTTTCTAATTCATAAAATAAAAGTTCTATTTATAAAGGAGGTTTATGTCTGAGAGGTCTATACAAAAGTTCAAAGAATATATACAAAAGTTAAATCCCATTGATGATATTATATTTAGAAAGATGGCAGAGAATAAGGAGTTTTGCGAAGAAATATTAAGGGAGTTTTTGCAAGATTATCATCTAAAAGTATTAAATAATAAGTCGCAATATGCTATAACTAATATAGACAGACGATCGGTTATACTGGATGCTTATTGTGAACTAAGAGATGGAAGAAGGATAAATATTGAGGTTCAAAATGCTGATAATGTAAATCACCAAAAAAGAGTGAGATATTACAGCAGCGTACTGACTACAAGCCTGATGAAAAAAGGAGAGAACTTTGATAATGTGCCGGAAGTGTGTATGATATATATCTGCAACTTTGATATCTTTAAAGAAAATAAGAGTTTATATCTAATAAAAAGAGTGATAGATGGTAGCTACACAGAAGTTGACAATGGACTTAAGGAAATATATATCAGTGCGAATATAAATGATGGTACTACACTATCTGAGCTAATGGAAGTTTTTACAAAAGATGATTGTTACAGTGAAAATTTTCCTGTAACATCCAAGATGAAATATGATTTTAAGTATGTTAAGGAGGGTAATAAGATGACAGATGCAATGAAGGAACTATACGACATATTTAAAGAGGATATGGATCAGGAGTTATTGGAAAAATCTAAAAAGAAGTGGATAAAAGAAGGAATAAAAGAGGGCAGAAAAGAAGGTGCGATAAATACATTACTTATACTGGTAAAAGATGGGATAATATCTGTAGAAGATGCTGCAAAAAGAGCAAATATAAGCGTAAGCAAGTTTGAGAAGTACTTAAATAAAAAATGTAAAGGTACAGACAATATTATTGCGTGATATTGAAAACACCTAGGATACTGAAAGGTGTCCTCTTTCGTAAGAAATATGAATCAAATACAGCTTTATATATTGGTTGAACTTTAATATGGTATTTATCTTTAGATGAAATATTAAGATATGGGGATGTATTAAATATTATACAGGCAGATGAGAAAGATAGAGTTGTAGAAAGGAAAGATGTACCTCTGTTTGATAAAGATGCCTTTAGAGAAGCTATAATTAATGCATTCTTACATAATAAGTGGGTAGAAATGAATGAGCCCATGGTAACTATTTACTCTGATAGGATAGAGATTCTATCAAGGGGAACAATACCTCAAGGACAGACTGTTGAAGGATTCTTTTTAGATGAGTCCATTCCTGTTAATAAAAAATTATCAGAGATTTTTTTGCAGTTGCATATCAGTGAGAAGACCGGTAGAGGAGTTCCTAAAATTACAGAAAAATATGGAAAAGAAGCATTTGAATTCAGAGAAAATTCTATTATTGTAAAAATTCCGTTTAATTGGATTAATATCATGTATGATAAAGAGGGTAATAAAGAGGGTAATAAAGAGGGTAATAAAGAGGCTGGTTATTCGGATTTAAATGAGACGGAAAAGATTATACTTAAAGAAATAAAAAGCAACCCTAATATTACCAAGAGAGAGATCCAAGAAAAAATATGTAAAGGAAAGACTGCAATAGATCGTGGAATTTCCAATTTAAAAGAAAAAGGATATATAGAGCGTATAGGTTCAAATAGAAAAGGTTATTGGAAAATACTTATATAAAGCTATTATAATGTTCCGGAAGTTTGTATGATATATATTTGCAATTTTGATATATTCAAAGAAAATAAGAGCTTATATTTAATAAAAAGGGGTGATATCGTATGAATGTTTGAGGTGGATAATAATATTTTTGTAAGGGGATTTAGTTATATTTATTGTGATGTTTGATGAGCTTTTGATTCAGTAATATATTATTAAGGAAGTGGGAAAAGAATATGAGGAGGCTGTCAGGAAATGACAGCCCCACTGATTTTTAATAATCATCTTCATTTAAAATAATATCAAGCATTTGCCTTGGAGTTACAATAAATGTCTCAGCTGGAAAATGTTTTATATTTCCTGTCACCATCCAAGCCTGAGTTGATTCTCTCTGTTCCATAACAACCTCGTAAAAAACTACATCTTTAGGATCAGGTAAATCTATATCAATATGAGTTTCATTAATATACAGTCCTTTTTGATTAAATTCGTTTATAATATCATCTACGATATCATTAGGTAAATGAAATTTTGGACGCAATAAAACATTTCTATATTCTGATTCGATTTCTTTATTCAATACAGGTATAATTTTACCATTAAATGCAAACTCAATAATAGTTCTAGGAATAGAATTATGCTTTAATACTGCAGAAACAAGAACATTAGTATCGATGACTACAAAATACTTCATAATTACTTTCTTGCCTCTGATATTTCTGCATTTATCTCATCCAATGACATATTGGAAATATTATATTCCTCTGCAATCTTGCCGGCTTTATCTAAAGCTTTTATTCCTGGTGTATCGGTGTTGTTAAGCTTCATACTAAATGGAATACCCTGTTCCTGATTTAGTCTTGACATACACATTTTAAGGTATGACGGAAGTGTGAGCCCAAGCTTATCAAGAATTTGTATAGATTTAATTTTTTCAGTGTCTTCTGTTCTAAATTGGATAAGTGTACTTGCCATATTTAATACCTCCAAATATAAAATATTTCTATAAATCTAGCATAACACAGATGTAATCTTATGTAAATGTTTGATTGCAGATTGGGGCTGTGTATTATAGAAAACCAAAATATCCTGACAAAGTCACAAAGCCAAAATGCCTTGTACTTGTCAGGATATTTCTATTTTGTTCTGCGGGAAGTAAAATTACTTATTTCCCGACAGCCCTTTTTTATTGCAATGCACTTGTATAATATATATATTTTTGCTATACCTATTTTAGAATTGCTTTGAATACAGTATTATAGATCTGAGTTGACCATATAGAGAAAAAAAGCGTAATATACAGATATATAATAAGTAAAAAGTGCTTTTTAAATGGTTATGGGGTAGATAATATGTTGGTTAATATTACAGTAGAGAATTTTAAGTCTTTTGATAAAAAAGAAGAATTGTCTATGATTTCATCAAGTAAATTTATTGAAGAATGCAGTAATATATGGTGCGAATGCTTCAGGAAAATCAAACTTGGTTAAATCATCGGAGTTTATAAAAGATGTAGAGCATGACAGGATGATTATAGTTTTTGACGGGGATATTTTTGAAGAAAAAGTAGAAGGTCATGATAAACTGATAGAAGATATTGAAAAGAGGGATATAGCGGCAGTTTCTAATCCTAATTTTGAATTATTTTTGTTACTTCATAAAGAAGGAAGCTATGAAGATTATATAAAAGGCAGAATCAGTAGTAATATAGGGTCGATTATAAAAGAAAATCCATTGATCAGGAAGTATTAGAAAAATCTAAAATAAGTAGATAAAAGAGGGTGGAAAAGAAGTTGTGATAAATAAATTACTTACTACGTGTAAAAGATGGAATAATTTCCATATAAGATGCTGAAAAAAGAGTAATATAAGCGTAAGTAAGTTTTAAAAATATTTAAATGAAAAAAGGGGTGATATCGTATGAATGTTTGAGTTGGATAATAATATTTTTGTAAGGGGATTTAGTTATATTTATTGTGATGTTTGATGAGCTTTTGATTCAGTAATATATTATTAAGGAAGTGGGAAAAGAATATGAAATCATTTAAAAATATGATATTTGGCTTGATTGCTATGAGTTTATTTATATTTGGATTTTGTTTTACATCATTTGCGGGTTCTTGGAGACAGGAGAATGGTTCCTGGAGATATATAAGAGAAGACGGTTCTTATCCTGCAAATGAGTGGATGTGGATTGATGGAGATGTGGATGGGTATGCGGAGTGCTACTACTTTGATGGCAATGGAAATTGTTATATAAATACAACCAGCCCTGACGGTTATAGCATTGACCAGAATGGTGCTTGGACAATAAATGGAGCGGTACAAAGATGTATAAGTGTTAAAGGTAATCTTGGATATTATGATAAAAGAACAGGTTTGGCACGATATTATAATCAACAATCAGGAAGAATAATACTTAGTATGTATCCTGACAATGTAAAGTTTGCGGTACTGACTTTAGATTATCCAAGGAGGATGGTAGTAACAGATGGTATTACAGGAGAGGCAACATATACTGAAAAGGTGTTCAGCATACATTTTAGTAGATTTTCAGAAAATATGCGTGATGGAAGTCAAGCTTCATGGAGAGCGTATGAGAATAGGAATGTAACAGTTGTGTTTATAGGAGGTCAACCTGAACTTTATAGTGCAGAAGGTGGCGAACCACTTGAATCAGTAGGGTTTGAGGGTGACAATGTAAAAATTTATACTAACTAATATATCCGGGGCTGTCAAGAACTGACAGCCTCATTTTATTTGTCCAAAATTTTTATGCACAAGCCCTTGATTTTATTCATAAAAAGTGTATAATTATAAAACTATAAAAGTAATATTATAAATTGCAAGAAAGGAAATGAGGTGTTTTATGATAAAAGCAGGTATTGTAGGAGCTACGGGATATGCAGGAGCAGAGCTGGCTAGACTGTTGTTACAAAGAAATGACTGTGAAATAGTGGGCTACGGATCAAAGAGCTTTGTGGGTGAGACTTATTCAGGTGTATTTAGAAACATGTATAAATATGCAGACATATCTTGTGTAAACGACAATATAGTAGAACTGTCAAAAAAAGTAGATGTTATATTTACAGCTACACCTCAGGGTTTCCTGGCTGAAAATATAAATGATGAGGTACTTGCTAATTCAAAAGTAATAGACCTTTCAGCGGACTTCAGAATAAAGGATGTGGATGTATATGAAAAGTGGTATAAGCTTGAGCACAAGTCAAAAAATCTGATAGAAAGGGCAGTATACGGATTGCCTGAGCTTTACCGTGAAGATATAAAGAATGCAAGGCTGATTGCAAATCCGGGATGTTATCCTACCTGCTCAATACTTTCATTAAATCCACTGCTAAAGCATAAATTGATAGATGAAAACAGCATCATAATAGATGCCAAGTCAGGAACTTCAGGTGCAGGAAGAAGTGCAAAGATTGATAATCTTTTTTGCGAAGTTAATGAGAATATGAAAGCATATGGTATAGCAAGTCACAGACATACTCCGGAGATAGAAGAACAACTGAGTAAAGTTGCGAATGTGCCGATAGTACTCAGTTTTACACCACATCTGGTTCCTATGATGAGAGGAATTTTGGTAACTGCATATGCTTCACTAAAGCCTTATGTAAGTAAGGAAGATGTAAAAAAAGCTTATGAGTCTGAGTATTCAAATGAGAAGTTTATAAGGCTTCTTAGAAAAAATGAAAATGCGGAGACTAGATTTGTAAAGGGAAGCAATTTTGTGGATATAGGCTATGTAATAGATAAGAGGACAAACAGGATAGTAGTGACCGGTGCTATTGACAATCTTATAAAGGGTGCTGCGGGTCAGGCTATGCAGAATATGAATTTAATGTTTGGAATTGAAGAAGAATGTGGATTAAAAAATTTACCGATATCAATATGATGAAGAAAGATATAGAAATAAGGACAATGACTATTGAGGATTACAATGAGGTAATGACTCTATGGAAAAGCATAAAGGGTTTTAAAATAAGAGCTATTGATGATGACTTTGAGCATATAAAGAAATTCCTTGATAGGAATATAGGACTTAGTGTTGTTGCCATAAAGGACGATCATATAGTTGGAAGCATACTTTCAGGACATGATGGTAGACAGGCTTCGTTCTACCATGTATGTGTAGATGCAAAGTGCAGAGGATTAAATATAGCAAGTCGGATGGTGGAGGAAGCTATAGAAAGGCTCAAAGAAGAAGGAATCAGCAAGATAACATTGATTGCATTCAAGAAAAATTTTGCCGGAAATATTTTTTGGAAAAATCAGAATTGGAAGTTAAATACTGATATAAACAGCTATGAACTTACACTAAATGAGGGAAATATATCAAGTGTAGTAGCATAATGACTTATGTATACCCGGGGCTTGGAGCTTTGTGTAAAGCATAGCCGGTATATGTAATTGAAATAGCAGTATAAGGAGAAGGTATGAATATAATAAATGGCGGAATATGTGCCCCAAAGGGATTTTTGGCAAGTGCAACAGCAGCGAATATAAAATATAAAAACAGAACAGATATGGCTATGATTTTTTCAAAAGTTCCTGCCATATCTGCCGGAACATATACTACAAATCTTGTGAAAGCTGCACCGGTACTTTGGGATAGGAATATTACAGATAGTGAAGTGGAAGTAAATGCAATAGTCATAAATTCAGGCATTGCTAATGCATGCACAAAGGATGAGGGCATGGAGTATTGTAAGCAGAGTGCAAATAAGGCTGCTATGGAGCTTTTAGTAGATGAAAATTCAGTGCTTTTGGCTTCTACCGGAGTGATAGGTATGCAGCTGCCTATAGATAGAATCTGTAATGGTATAGAGTCACTTTCAAAGTCTTTGGAACAGAGCGAAAGGGCGGCAAATGAGGCTGCAAAGGCTATAATGACTACAGACACTGTTTCAAAGGAAGTCGCAATAGAGTTTGAAATTTCAGGAAAAACTGTAAAGATGGGTGGAATGTGTAAGGGTTCAGGAATGATACATCCGAATATGTGTACAATGCTTGGATTTATTACAACGGATATAAATATTTCAAAGGAGCTTTTATTAAAAGCAATTAGAGAGGATGTAGTAGATACCTTCAATATGGTGAGTGTTGACGGTGATACTTCTACAAATGATTCACTTATTATTCTTGCAAATGGATTGGCTGAAAATGTAAAAATAGTTGATGAAAATAGTGATGAGTACAAGGTATTTAAAATTAATTTGAACTTTGTCACAACCACTCTTTCAAAGATGATTGCAGGAGATGGGGAGGGTGCTACTGCACTTTTTGAAGTAGTGGTAGATGGTGCCAAGACCAAGGAAACTGCAAGAACTTTAGCAAAATCAGTAGTTACTTCATCACTTACAAAGGCTGCTATATTCGGACATGATGCGAACTGGGGTAGAATACTTTGTGCACTGGGATATAGTGGAGAAAAATTTGATCCTGATAATATGGAGCTTTATTTTGAAAGTGAAAACGGAAAGATCTTGATATATAAGGATGGAGTATCTGTAGGTTTTGATGAAGATGTAGCTACAAAAATCCTTTCAGCAAAAGAGGTGAGAGCTTTGGTAAAGCTACATATGGGTGAGTTTAGTGCAACCGCATGGGGATGTGATCTGACATTTGACTATGTAAAGATAAATGCAGATTACAGAAGCTAGAAGCATTTAAGCTTTATTTATAAATTATAAGATTTTGCAAAACGACAGAAATATAAAGAGGTGTTTAATGGATAAATTACTTGAAAAGGCAGGTACTCTTATTGAGGCTCTGCCATATATACAAGCCTTTAATAAAAAAATAGTAGTGGTAAAGTATGGAGGTTCAGCCATGCTTGATGATGAACTGAAGAAAAAGGTAATACAGGACATAGTGCTTTTAAAGCTTGTAGGTTTGCAGCCTGTTATAGTACATGGAGGTGGTAAGGAGATTTCCAAATGGCTGGAAAAAGTAAATATAGAGCCACATTTTGTAAACGGCCTAAGATTCACGGATGATGCTACCATGGAAGTTGTAGAAATGGTACTCAATAAAGTAAATAAAGAACTTGTACAAATGATGGGTGAGCTTGGAATGAAGGCGGTAGGTATCAGTGGAAAGGACGGCTCACTATTACATTGCCATAAAAAGGAAGTGGAGGGAGAGGATATAGGTCTGGTAGGTGAAGTAAGTGAAGTAAATCCGGATATTATTTTTGACCTTTTAGATAGAGAGTTTGTACCTGTTATATGTCCGGTAGGCTTTGATAGGGAATATAAAAGTTATAATGTAAATGCAGATGATGCAGCATGTGCTATTGCAAAGGCACTGAAAGCTGAAAAGTTGGCATTTCTTACGGATGTAGAGGGAGTATACAGGGATTTTGATGACAAAAGCAGCCTTATAGAAAAAATAAGTACAAAAGAAATACAGGAAATGATTGAAAATGGGCAGATGGGTGGAGGTATGCTGCCGAAGCTTTCAAATTGTGTGGATGCTATAGAAAACGGGGTAAACAGAGTGACAATAGCTGACGGTAGAGTGCCACATTGTCTTTTGCTTGAAATGTTCACAAACAAGGGTATCGGTACTATGATAGTGGGAGATGAATAATATGATGAAGGATCAGGTAGACTTTGCAGAACATTTATTATTAAAGACATATAACAGATATCAGGTGGTATTTGACCATGGAGATGGAATAAAGCTTTATGACACTGAAGGTAATGAATATCTGGATTTTTTTGCCGGTATTGCTGTACAAGGACTTGGCTATAATTATAAGGGATTGAATAAGGCATTAAAAGAACAGGCAGATAAGCTATGGCATATATCAAACTATTTTTATAACGAACCTGTGATAGTTGCAGGACAAAAATTACTTGAAATAAGTGATATGGAAAAAGTCTTTTTTACAAATTCAGGTACGGAGGCTATTGAGGGGGCTGTAAAGATTGCGAAAAAATACGGAACTAAAACCGGGGGAAGATATGAAATAATTGCTATGGAAGGCAGCTTTCATGGAAGAAGTCTTGGAGCACTTTCGGTTACAGGAAATGAACATTATAGAGAGGATTTTTATCCATTGATTCCCGGAATAAAATTTGCAAAATATAATGATTTAGAATCTGTAAAAAATCTTGTTACAGATAAAACCTGTGCTATAATACTTGAGACAATACAAGGAGAGGGTGGAATACATCCGGCTACAAAAGAGTTCTTAGAGGGCATAAAAAAGTTGACAGATGAAAAAGACTTGATACTTATACTAGATGAGATTCAATGTGGAATGGGCAGGAGCGGAAACTTTTTTGCTTGGCAGGAATATGGTATAAAGCCGGATGTTATGACAGTGGCAAAGGCACTGGGTAATGGTGTACCTATAGGTGCATTTTTGACAGCCGGTAAGGCAAGTGATGTATTAAAACCGGGAGATCATGGATCCACATATGGAGGCAATCCTTTGGTTTGTGCAGTAGCATCTAAGGTACTTGATATTTTCAAAGAAGATTCAATAATTGAGAATGTTAGGGTAGTGGGGAAGTATCTTAGAGAAAAGCTTGATGAACTGGCGAGGTCATATCAGTCAATCAATGAAGTCAGAGGTAAGGGTCTGCTTTTGGGAGTAGAGTTTGATAAACCGGTAGCTGATATTATAAAGAGTGCATTGACAGATGAGAGACTGGTACTGATAAATGCCGGCAGCAATGTACTTAGATTTATTCCACCACTCATTATTTCAAAATCAGATGTTGATGATGCTCTTTGCAGATTGAAGAGAGTGTTAGAAAAAATTTAAAGAAAAGGTGAAAAATGACAAAGGAAGAGATTTTTGCCATAGTTGAAGAGGAAGATGTAGGATTTATAAGATTGCAGTTTACCGATATTTTCGGAACATTAAAAAATATAGCAATAACTGTAAGTCAGCTTGAGGATGCACTGGACAATAAAATTCTTTTTGACGGTTCAAGTGTAAAGGGGTTTGCACCAATAGAAGATTCGGATCTGTATTTACATCCGGATCTTTCAACATTTTGTATTTTTCCATGGAGACCACAGCAGGGAAAGGTTGCAAGATTTATTTGTGACATATATAGATCTGATGGGAGTATATTCACAGCAGATCCCAGAGCGGCACTTTTGAATGCATATAAAGCAGCAAAAGAAGCAGGCTTGAATATATTTATTGAAGCTGAATGTGAGTTCTTTTTGTTAAATACAGATGATACGGGAGAGGTAAGTCGTACTGTAAAGGAAAAGGCGAGTTATTTTGATGTAGGTCCTCTTGACATGTCTGAGAATATACGAAGAGATATTGTGTTAAATTTGGAGGAGATGGGAATACAAATAAAGTCTTCACACCATGAAATTGCAAAGGCTCAGCATGAAATAGACTTCACAAATCAAAGTGCAGTAGTATGTGCAGATACTATACAGACATTTAGAATGGCTGTAAAGACATTGGCAAAAAGACATGGACTAAGTGCTTCATTTATGCCAAAACCTTTTGATACGGAAAATGGAAGTGGTATGCATTTTAAGGTCTCAGTTTTTGATAATGATGGTAATAATGTGTTTTTAGAAGATTCAAAACTTAGTACAGAGGCAAGCGCAGCTATTGCAGGAATATTGGCACATGCAAGTGAATTGTCTTTGATAAATAATCCTTTGGTGAACTCATATAAGAGATTAAAGCCTGGATTTGATGCACCGGTATATGTATCTTGGAGTTCAAACTCCAATAGAAGTGCACTTATTAGAATACCTACAGAAAGAGATAATCAAATCAGACTGGAATTTAGAAGTCCTGATTCTGCTGCAAATCCTTATCTTTGTATTGCAATGCTTATATATTCTATTCTAGATGGTATAGAGAACAAAATCGAATGTGATGACGCAATCAATCAAAACATGTATGCAGATAAAGTGGATAATATTAAAAAACTTCCGGATACGCTAAGTGAGGCAATAGACGAATTTGAAAAATCGGATTTTGTAAGAGAGAAATTGGGTAAGCATATATTTGATGAGTATCTAAGTGCTAAGAAGGTGGAATGGAATGAATTTAATAATGCTGTTACAGATTGGGAAATAAAGAAGTATTTGGAGAGATACTAGTTGATTTTAAGGGTTTTAGTCAAGGAGAAAGGACAGTAATGTCAGATATAATCATTGCATTTCCAAATCCCGGTGACAGCAAGGTTTTAAGATCTATTTTGATCAAAAACGGATATTCTATCGTGGGCGTGGTTACCTCAGGTGCTCAAGCTATAAACCTTTCAGATGATATTGATTATGGCATTGTAATATGTGCTTATCAGCTTAATGATATGCAGTACATGGAGCTGAGAGATAATGTCAATGAAACCTGTGAGCTTTTGCTCATTTGTTCACCAAATAAATTTAATGGAGCTTTGGATGAAAGTATAAATTTTTTGCCAATGCCTTTTAAGGTAATAGAGTTGGCAAAGAAGGTGGGCGAGATATCTGATAAACTTTATTATGAAAGAAAAAGAAAGAAAAAGCAGGAAGATAGAGGAAGTAAAAATTTTCTAACAATACAAAGAGCAAAGGCGCTTCTGATAGAACATAGGAATATGACAGAGCCACAAGCACATAAGTATTTGCAAAGCAGTAGTATGGAAAACGGAGACACTATTATAAATATGGCAAAGAAGATTTGCTTGTTATATGGCGGGAAGGAATAGATATAGATGGAGAATATTATTAAATTTGTAAAAATGCAGGGAGCAGGAAATGATTATGTATATGTGGACTGCTTCAAAGAGGAAGTAAAAAATCCAAGTGAATTTGCAATAAAGGTAAGCGATAGACATTTTGGAGTAGGCAGTGACGGATTGATACTTATATGTCCGTCAGATATAGCGGATGTAAAAATGGATATGTATAATGCGGACGGCAGTAGAGGACTTATGTGTGGCAATGGTTCAAGATGTGTGGCCAAATATGCATATGACCATGGCTATGTGAAGTCTGAAAAATTCACTATGGAAACCGGAGCAGGTATAAAATACATAGAAGTAGATGCAAAGGATGGTGTTGCAGAGTATATAAATGTAAACATGGGTAAGGCTTTGATTACATCAGAATTTCCGGAGAAGATATTGATAAATGGAGAAGAAAAAGAGTTTATAGGAATAGATGTGGGAAATCCACATGCAGTGTACTATGTAGACTCTTTGGAAGAACTAAAGAGTATGAACCTTGAAAAAGTGGGGGAATATTACGAAAAACATAAGAGATTTCCGGATAAGGTCAATTCTGAGTTTATATATATTGAAAATAGAAAAAATATACATATGAGAGTATGGGAGAGAGGTTCAGGTGAAACTCTTGCCTGTGGAACAGGAGCATGTGCCAGTGCATTTGCTACAATGAAAAAAGGACATTGTGATACAAATGTACGAGTACATCTGCTTGGTGGAGATTTGGATATAAGCCTGGTAAATGATGAGGTCTATATGAGGGGTAAGGCTGAGTATGTATTCACAGGTGAAATAAAGTTTTAAAAAATTTATATAATACTTACAATAATTGATCGAGACATTTTATCTTCTTTATTGCTATGGTAAATTTTCAATAGATTGCACCCACACCAACTTTTGTATAGGCAAAATTATATAAACAAAAATAAAAATATATCTTTTAAGTATTGATTTACTCGTGATAATGCATTATTATTTATGTGAAAGTTGTTAATATCTGCTATCAGATATTTAGAGCAGATCGGTTTATATATTAATAGCTGTCAAAATTGAGAGTGTATTAATGACTATCTCATTCTAATTTTTGTATGAGATGGTAGGATAAAGTATAAGTAAAGGAGATAAGTATATGATCTCAAACCAAATTCTTCAAAATACCATAGACGGTTTAAAGGGTATTACAAGAACAGAACTTTGCATTTGTGATATTGAAGGCAAGGTTTTAGCAACTACTTTTGCAGAAGCGGAGACTTATGATTTACAGGTGAATACTTTTGCAAATTCATTGGCAGACTCACAAGCTATAGGTGGATTCCAATTCTTCAAGATTTTTGATGAGCATCAGCTGGAATATGTTCTTATGGTTCAGGGAACTACAGATGATACCTATATGGTAGGAAGATTAGCATCATTCCAGATAGAGAACCTCCTTATAGCATATAAAGAGAGATTTGATAAGGATAATTTTATAAAGAATCTCCTGCTGGATAATTTATTGCTTGTAGATATTTACAATAGGGCAAAGAAGTTACATATCGAGACCAGTGTAAGAAGAGTAGTTTACATTATTGAAACTAAGAATGAAAGAGATGTTTCAAGCCTTGAGGCTGTTAAGTCACTTTTTTCATCAAGAAATAAGGATTTTGTTACAGCGGTTGATGAGAGAGATATTATTCTTGTAAAAGAAATGAAGGAAGGCTCTGCATATGAGGATTTAGATAGAGTTGCAAGATCTGTTATAGATGAGTTGAACTCTATAGGTATTTTGAATGTGACAGTTGCCTATGGTACTATTGTAAATGAGATCAAGGAGGTATCAAAGTCTTATAAAGAGGCTAAGATGGCACTGGATGTAGGTAAGATATTCTATGCTGCTGAGAATATTGTGGCATATTCAAGACTTGGAATAGGAAGACTTATATATCAGTTGCCTATACCACTTTGCAAAATGTTTATTAAGGAAATCTTTGATGGAAAGAACCCGGAGGACTTAGATGAGGAGACTCTTACAACTATCAACAAGTTCTTTGAGAACAGCCTAAATGTATCAGAGACTTCCAGACAGCTATTTATTCACAGAAATACCTTGGTATATCGTTTGGATAAGCTTCAAAAGAGTACAGGACTTGATCTTAGAATGTTTGAAGATGCAATTACCTTCAAGATTGCTTTAATGGTTGTCAAATATATGTCCTATATGGATAAGCTGGGATACTAGGTAAAATAAAATAAAGTTACTATGACTGAAATATGGGGAGATTTTTATCTCCCCTTTATTTTTAATGTATGATATAGTAATAGGCAGAGAATTTGGAGGTAAGTATGTTTGAACATCGTGAAAATGACGACTTTGAAAATTATATTAGGGAAAGACAACAAGGAAGAGCAAATATAGATGGCCCACGCGTAAGAGAAGAAAGAAACCAAAAAAGAAAAGGGCGACTGAGTGGAGTTATAGGTTTTATACTTGGTATGATGACCGCCTTTATTTTGGGATATATAGGATTCTCATTTGCACTTGGGAACGGAATATTGCTTTCGGGATTTACAAGTAGAAGATCTGATAAGCTTGATTATGAAAAAATAGAAGAAAAAACCTCATATTTGCAGAGTATTATAGATGAGTATTTCCTATTTGATGAAGATATGACAAAGGTTGAGGATGGTATCTATGCAGGTATGATGAATGGCTTGGGAGATCCGTATACCGTATATTATACAAAGGAAGAGTATAAGGCATTAAACGAGGATACTGAGGGAAAATACTCAGGTATAGGTGCTGTTGTTTCACAAAATCCTAATACAAAGATTATTACCATTGTAAATGTATTTGATAACAGTCCGGCGAAGGAATCGGGTCTTCAGGTAGGTGATATCATCTACAAGATAGATGGAGAAGAGGTTGCTGGAACGGATATGGATATACTCGTAAAGACAAAGATAAGAGGAGAAGAGGGTACTAGCTTCAAAATGACAGTACTTAGAGGTGATGAGAGGAAAGAAGTTGAGCTGGAACTTACCAGAAGGTCTATAGAAGTACAGACAGTGGTCGGGAAAATGCTGGATGACAATATAGGTTATATAGCTGTGAGTCAGTTTGATGCAGTTACATCAGATCAGTTTGAGAATAGTATAGAGGAACTTAAGTCACAGGGAATGACAAAGTTGATAGTGGATCTTCGTGGAAATCCCGGTGGTCTTTTGGATCAGGTGGTGAGTATGCTTGATTACATCTTGCCTGAAGGAGTGGTTTTGTATACAGAGGATAAATACGGAAATGGAGATGTGTATGAGTCTGATGGTATTAATGAACTTAAGATTCCTATGGTTGTACTGGTAAATGAAAATTCAGCATCTGCATCAGAGGTTTTTACAGCAACATTTAGAGATTTTAATTGGGGAACTATAGTAGGAAAAACTACTTTTGGAAAGGGTATAGTACAAAATGTACTGCCATTAGGTGACGGTACAGCTGTGAAGATAACAACACAGCATTACTATCCACCATCAGGCTATGATCTTCATAAAGTGGGAATAAAGCCGGATGTAGAGGTTGATTTGAATGAGGGAGCAGTCATTGGAAGTGAATCTGACAATCAGCTCAGTACAGCTATTGAGATATTAAAGAGTGAGAAATAAAAATGGATTTTAATTTTCCTGAAGGTGTAATGAGAGCCGGTGATATGAAAAAAGAAAATGAAAACATAAAAAAGATAAAGGCAGATATAATATCTGCATCAGATACGGAAGAGAAAAAGGCTATTTATAAATACTTCAACGGAGAGGCTATTATAGATAGCCTTTCTATGTCTACTGACACTGCAAAAAAAGCAAAGGAACTGATAAAAAGTGGTCAGATTCGCTTAGATAGTGTGACGGATGATATCAGGACATATAATAGAAATTATTTTTATTATGAACCTGATGTAGATGTTTATGGAAGAGCTGTTGCAAAGGTAGATTCAAAGGATGATTGTGTGGTGAATATTGAGTTTAGCAAGAATGAGCTTAGCTTAGCATCATGCAGTTGCATGAGATGCTTTGATAAAAATAGGATGAGTAGCTATCTTAATGATAAAAAAAATTGCGAACATGTCGTTGCAGCAGTTTTTCTTTTGAATGCATATTTGGACACTCATGAGCTTGGAGATGAAACAAATTATTTTGGAGACAAGTTTATATCCTGTTTTGATGAGGGTGATAACTACGACAAAGATCCGGTAAGGATCATACCAAAACTTATACTGTCATCTGCTGGAGAATACAATTATAGTCTGTTTATTCAATTTAAAATTGGTAGAAAGAAGCTTGTACAGATAAAGAACTATAGAAACTTTGTTGAGGCTTTAAAATCCAATGAAGTGTATCCACTTGGTAAAAATGACAGCGTTAAGCTAAATTATAGTGCATTTGATGCAGAAAGTGTAAGGTATATAAGGTTTATAGAAGATCTGGTTGAAACGGAGAGTGCCATAAGCTATAGGCTTTTGGACTATGTTAAAAGTGGATTGAACACTTCGAAAATTGCAGTAGATGCCTCAAATATAGATGATATATTTGAGTTGCTGGTAGGCAAAAGAGTAGAACTTACAAAGGAAATCTATTATAAAAAGATCACTTCAGAGGTTGAGTTTAGGGATTATAACATGAAAATAAATATAAAGATTGATCCCATATATGATAAAAACCAGTTTGCAGGTGTAAGCTTGGATGTAGAAACTCCTTTGTGCCTTGATTCAAACAAGTATGTATATTTTATTGCAGACGATTATTTCAATAGATGTGATGAGAGTATTTTGAAAATATTTAAGGCTTTAAAACATTCAGATCTTGGAAACTATGAAATAAGGATTGGAAGAAAAAATATCGGAAAATTTTATTCTGATGTACTGCCGGCTATAAAAGATAATGTTAATATAATAGATAATGCACCTGAAGCAATAGAATTTATACCTGAAAATGCAGATATTACATATTATCTGGATATGGAGGACAATAATGCTATAGGCAGAGTGGAAGCAGCTTATACCGGTGGAAGGGTAGATGTAATTTCCGGGAAAATACTTGATAGAAATGAAAATGAGCTCATCAGAAATAAAGAACAAGAAGAAAAAGCTATAGATATTTTAAAAAAATATCTTTCACATGAGTCTGAGAATAAGCTGCCGTCCACCGCTACAGAAGATGAGTTGTATGATTTAAAGGTTTTGGGTATTGACGCATTAAATAAATATGGTAAAGTACTGGGCAGTGATGCATTCAATGATGTGAGAATATACAGGAAACCTTCAGCAAGTATAGGAGTGTCTGTAAAGTCTAATCTTTTGCAGTTGGATTTGCTTTCAGAGGACATGAGTGCTGAGGAACTGGCTGATATAGTGACAAGTTATAGGAAAAAGAAAAAATACTATCGCCTAAAGAGTGGTGCATTTGTAAATATTGATTCTGAATACATGAACAGTTTTAATGAATTACTTGATGTTTTGGAGATATCTTCAAAGGATTTGAGAAAAGGAGCATTGACAGTACCTCTATATCGTTCGCTATATATTGACGAAATGATGGTAGCACATGAGGAACTTATAGAAAAGAGGGATCAGAGCTTTGTAAAACTGATAGAAAAGTTTGACAATATAAAGTCTATGACCATAGAACCTCCTAAGACAGTTGAAAATATTTTAAGAGGCTATCAAAAAGAGGGATTTAAATGGCTACGTTCTGTTGAAGAACTGGGTTTTGGTGGTATACTGGCAGATGATATGGGTCTTGGAAAGACATTGCAGATAATAGCACTTCTGATAGATGCGAAAAAAAGTAATAGATTAGCTAAAGCACTTATAGTATGTCCGGCATCTTTGGTATATAATTGGAGTGAGGAGATATCAAAATTTGATACAGAAGGCATACTTAGAGTGTCTGTACTGGTCGGCAGTAAGGAAGATAGACAAAATGTTCTGGAGGATAATGAAAACTCAGACATTTATATAAGCTCCTATGATACTCTGAGAAGAGATATAAGTCTGTATCATGATATGAGATTTTCTCATCAGATAATAGATGAGGCACAGTTTATAAAAAATCAAAATACAGGCGTTGCCAAGGCTGTAAAGACAGTAAAGGCGGATGTAAAGTTTGCTCTTACAGGAACGCCTATAGAAAACAGGTTAAGTGAACTTTGGAGTATATTTGATTATATAATGCCGGGCTTTTTATATAGCTATAATTCATTTAGAACAAAGTATGAAAACGCTATAGTAAAGGAAGGCAATGAGATCAGTGCGAAGCTTTTATCAAAGATGATCAGTCCATTTGTGCTTAGAAGACTAAAATCTGAAGTTGCAATGGACTTACCTGAAAAGATTGAAGAGATCAGGATATCAAAGTTTGAAAAAGAGCAGCAGTTGGCATATGATAAGGAACTGGCAAATCTAAAAAAGGTGCTGGAAGGTGATAGGGATTATAACAGTTCCAAGATGATAATATTGTCAGAGATTACAAGGCTTAGACAGATATGCTGTGATCCGAGTTTGATTTTTGATAATTACAATGGAGAGTCAGCTAAGCTTGAAACCTGTATTGATCTGGTAAAGAGCGGTATAGAAGCAGGACATAAGATACTCTTGTTTTCACAATTTACTTCGATGTTTGATATTATCGAAAAGAGATTTAAAGAAGAAAAGATAAGTAGCTATACTATAACAGGTTCTACAAGTAAAGAAGATAGAATCAGGCTTGTGAATGAGTTTAATGAAGACAATACAGACGTTTTCTTGATTTCTTTGAAGGCAGGAGGTACAGGGCTTAATCTTGTAGGAGCAGATATAGTAATTCATTATGATCCATGGTGGAATTTTGCAGCGCAAAATCAGGCTACAGATAGAGCACATAGAATCGGACAAAAAAATAATGTTACTGTTTATAGGCTTATTGCAAAGGGAACTATAGAAGAAAGGATAGTTAAACTTCAAGAGTCAAAGAAAGACTTGGCGGATAAAGTACTAAACTTTGAAGCGGGAGTATCCTTGGCAAATATTTCAAAAGAGGAGCTATTAGAGCTTTTAGGATAATTTTTTAAAGGGGGAATCATGATAGGAGGTACTATGGGAGGAGACGTAACAGTTAAGGAACTTATTAAGGAATTAAATTTGGAGAATTTTACACCGGGCATAGATACGGAGTCTATTATTCTAAAGCATCCGGAAATCAATAGACCGGCACTTCAGTTGGCAGGTTTTTTTGATCATTTTGACAATGAAAGAGTACAGATAATAGGTAATGTCGAGAATGCATATATTCAGACATTGGATGAAGAGAGGAAAAAAGTAACTTATGATAAGTTGCTTTCATATCATGTACCATGTGTACTGTATGCCAGAGGTATAAAGCCTGATGAAGATATGCTTTCATATTGTATACATTATGGAGTACCCTGCCTTGGCATTGAGCAGTCTACCACATATATTACGGGTGAGCTTGTAAGATGGCTGAATGTACAGCTTGCACCGGTTATTTCTATACATGGAGTTTTGGTGGATGTATATGGTGAAGGTGTACTTATAACTGGAGATAGTGGTATTGGAAAGAGTGAGGCTGCTCTGGAACTTGTAAAAAGAGGTCACAGACTTGTATCTGATGATGTTGTGGAGATCAGAAAGGTGTCACAACAGACTTTAGTAGGAACAGCACCTGATATAACTAAACATTTTATTGAGCTTAGGGGAATAGGTATTATAGATGTAAAGGCTTTATATGGTGTACTTAGTGTTAAGGATACTCAGTCTATTGATTTGGTGATACAACTTGAAGATTGGGTTAAAAATAAGGATTATGACAGACTGGGACTGGAGGACAATTATATAGAATACCTAGGCAATAAGGTTGTATGTCATGTATTGCCTGTAAGACCGGGTAGAAATCTTGCAATCATTGTAGAAACTGCTGCTGTAAATCATAGACAAAAGCAGATGGGATATAATGCGGCAAAGGAACTGTATAACAGAGTACAGGCAAATATAGCCGGAAAAGATTGATATTAAAATAGATTAGTGGGGATAAATGCAAATGGATTTTAAAAGCATCCTGGGTGAAAATTGTAAGAACGGAGAGTTATTAAAAGACCATACAACATTTCATGTTGGTGGAGAATGTAGATTTTTCTTAACTCCTGTCACTGAGGAACAACTTGGCCTTTGTATGGATATTATAAGAAAAGAAAATTACAAGTATTATATACTGGGAAAAGGCAGTAATATATTGGCAGATGATAGAGGCTACGATGGAGTAATCATTTCTACCTGCCTTCTAAATGATAGTATTACGCATGAAGGTGAATATATTGAAGCCGGAGCCGGAGTGGGGCTTGATAAAATAAGTGATTATGCTATGGAGCAAAGTCTTAGCGGTTTTGAATTTGCATGTGGAATACCTGGAAGCCTTGGAGGTTCAATAGTTATGAATGCAGGTGCCTATGGCGGAGAGATGTCAGAGGTACTTTATGAAGTAAAGGTTCTTTGTCCTGATGGAAGTATAAAATGGAAATTAGCTTCAGACTTGGAACTGAGCTATAGAAAAAGTAATATCTTAGCAAATAATGAGATAGTTTTAGCTGCCAAACTGAAATTGCAGCCTGGAGATAAAGAAAAAATAAGGCTACAAATAGAAGACCTCAACAGTAGAAGAAGAGAAAAGCAGCCTTTGGAATATCCGAGTGCAGGTTCGACATTCAAAAGACCTGAGGGATATTTTGCGGGAAAGCTTATAGACGATGCAGGTCTTAGAGGTTTTAGACTTGGCGGTGCGGCAGTATCACAAAAGCATTGTGGCTTTGTAATAAATTATGACAATGCTTCATCAGATGATATAAAAAAATTGATAGAGCATGTACGTGCTAAAGTTTATGAAAAATTTGGTGTTCAATTAGAATGTGAAGTAAGGATGATTTGATATGAAGATAATTATTGTAACAGGAATGTCCGGTTCAGGTAAGACTGTTGCATTAAAGATGTTTGAAGACTTTGGGTATTACTGCGTTGACAATCTGCCGCTTGAACTACTTTTAAATTTTGTGGATCTGACCATTGAATCTGAAAGAGGAATGAATGGAGTAGCACTTGGCATTGATATTAGGAGCGGACTGAACGGTCTACAGGAAGTATTTGATGAACTTGATCACAAGAAGATAAATATGGAGATACTCTTCCTTGAGGCAGATGATGATACATTGATAAAAAGATATAAGGAAACTAGACGAAATCATCCGCTGGCGGCAGGAGGTAGATTGATAGATGGTATAAATCTTGAAAGAGAAAAGCTGGCTTTTTTAAGAAGCAGAGCGGATAGAATATTGGATACCGGAAGATTTTTGACTAAGGAATTGAAGCAGGAACTAAAAAAAATCTATGTGGACGGTAAGTCATTCAATAATCTTTTTGTTACAGTTCTCTCATTTGGATATATGTATGGTATACCTGAAGATCCAGATCTATTATTTGATGTGAGATTTTTGCCAAATCCTTTCTATGATCATAATCTTAGATTAAAGACCGGAGAAGAAAAGGAAGTTGCAGACTATGTGTTCTCAAATAATGATGCTGAAATTTTTCTGGATAAGCTGGATGATATGATTGATTTTTTGATACCAAGATATATAGATGAGGGAAAGAGTGCATTGGTGATAGGTATAGGCTGTACAGGAGGTCAACATCGTTCAGTGGCGATTGCAGCTGCACTTAAGGAAAAACTTGATAAGATAGATGGAATAGGTGTCAGACTGGAACATAGAGATATGGGCAAGAATATTTCACGAATTTCGCAAAGATAGGACAAAAGATGACATTTTCTTCAGAGGTAAAAAATGAACTTATAAGGGTAAATCCTACGGTTAGGCATTGCATACTTGCAGAAATTTTGGCGATTGTTTACTTTATCGGTACTGTTTCTACATCAAAAAATAACGAAATATCTTTACAAATAAACACAGAATATTCGGGACTTGCCAGAAAGTACTTTACTTTAATTAAAAAAACATTTAATATAAATACAGATGTAGTAGTAAGCAATAGTGCATTGGTCAGGCGTAAGCGTTTATATTCGGTCAGTATTATGGATGATGCTGGCGCCAGAGAGGTGCTTAAAGCTATAAAGCTTCTTAAAAACCAAGAGTTATTAGATTGTTTGTCACTTAGGAGTAATACAGTTTTATTAAATTCCTGCTGTAAAAAAGCTTTCTTTAGAGGAGCATTTCTATCTTCAGGTTCGATCACAGATCCTGAAAAGGGCTATCATCTTGAAATTGTATGTTCCACTATAGATGATGCATTATCTTTAAAGGAATTGATGGAAGATTTATCGCTCAAGCCCAAAATTACTACAAGGAAAAAAGCTAATGTAGTATATATAAAGGACAGTGATCAGATATCATTAGCACTTGGTCTGATGGAAGCACCTACATCGCTTATGAACTTCGAAAATATTCGAATCTTAAAAGGGATGCGAAATGATGTAAACAGAAAAGTGAATTGTGAGACAGCAAATATAAACAAAACAGTGTCAGCAGCACTTTCTCAACTTGAGGATATACAACTTATTAAAGAGATTATGGGACTTGAAAAATTGACATCAAATCTGGAGGCGGTAGCCAATGCCAGACTGGAAAATCCTGATGCTTCTTTGGTGGAACTTGGAAAAATGATTAGTCCACAGCTTGGGAAAAGTGGGGTTAATCATAGGTTGCGTAAACTCTCTATCATCGCAGACCAATTAAGGGAAAAAGTAAGGAGAGAAAATGGTTAGGAAGTCAGTTAAGATTGCGATGGATGCAAAGACTGAAACTAAACCGGTAGCTATGCTAGTACAGGTGGCCAGCCAGTTTGAAAGCAGGATTTATGTTGAAAGTGGTACTAAGAAGGTAAATGCAAAGAGTATCATGGGCATGATGACATTAAAGTTTGGTGATGGCAAAGAGGTATACATATCAGCAGACGGTAATGATGAAATACATGCCGTAAATGAGATGGAGAAATATTTGACTTCAGCAGCGGTATAGCTGATGGAATATATTGCATTTATTGGGTATGATTACGCTGAATCGAGGACTCTAATTTTGTATACAATATGACAGTTGGTTTTTCTAACTTAGTATAAATACAAGATTAGGGTCTTTTCCTGTGTAATTTATAAAAAGCTATTGCATTCTTATAATAAAGAGTGTATTATTATGCAATAAGATTTTTTATGTACAAATGGAGGGTTTTATGAAGAAAATAATATTAGCACTGGTTATGACAGGTTTAATGGTAACAAGTTTGGTAGCATGTGGCGGTTCGAAGGCAGCTGAGAGTAGTGAAGGAGAAGCAAAAACTATAGAGTCAGGAAAGCTCATAGTTGCTACAAATGCAGAATTTCCACCATATGAGTATCATGAAGGAGACAAGATTGTAGGTATTGATATGGAGATAGCAGATGCCATAGCAAGTAAGCTTGGAGTTCAGATAGAGATAGAAGATATAGCATTTGACTCAGTTATTTTAGAGGTAACATCAGGTAAGGCTGATTTAGGTTTGGCAGGTATTACAGCTACAGAAGAAAGAAAGCAGAGTGTGGACTTTTCTGATTCATATACTTCATCAAAACAGCTTATTATAGTAAAGGATGATTCAAGCATAGCTTCAGGTGCAGACCTTGAGGGTAAAACAATTGGAGTACAGACAGGTACTACAGGTGATCTTATGGTAGGCGATATAAAGGATGCTAAGCCTGAGAGATATGCAAAGGGTATGGATGCTGTTCAGGCACTTAGTCAGGGTAAGATAGATGCTGTTGTTATAGACAGTGAAGTTGCAAAGAAGTTTGTAGAAGAGACTAGCGGTCTTAAAGTTTTGGATGAGGCATATGCAGAGGAGAACTATGCCATAGCAGTTCAAAAAGGTAATAAAGAGCTTTTAGATGCAGTAAACAAGGCACTTTCAGAGTTGAAGGCTGATGGAACAATAGACAGCATTATTGCAAAGTATATCAAGGCAGAATAACATGTTTGAAGAGTTGAAATCGCAGTTTATCTTAAATTTCATAACAGATAACAGATGGCTATCCCTGTTAAATGGTCTGTTAGTCACTTTGGAGATTACATTCTTTGCTGTAATACTTGGATTTCTACTGGGATTTGGCGTAGCTATTGTAAGAAATGTGTACGACAATACAAAGAAATTGAGATTTTTAAATTTCTTATGCAATATTTATCTTACAGTAATAAGAGGAACTCCGGTAGTTGTACAGTTGCTTATAATATATTTTGTTATATTCAGTTCAATAAAAGTGGATAAGAGTATTGTGGCTATACTGGCTTTTGGAATCAATTCAGGAGCATATCAGGCAGAGATTTTTCGTTCGGGTATTAATTCTGTACCAAGAGGTCAGATGGAAGCCGGAAGAAGTTTAGGATTTAATTATCCTCAGACAATGATATATATTATTATGCCTCAAGCTATAAAGAATATATTGCCTACTCTTGCAAATGAGTTTATTGTTTTGATGAAGGAGACTTCAGTTGCAGGCTATATTGCTTTAGAGGATTTGACAAGGGCAGGAGAAGTTATAAGGAGTAGGACATACTCTTCAATGATGCCTTTCCTTGCAGTTGCACTGCTTTACCTTATCATGGTAATGCTCTTTAGCTATTTGGTAAAATTACTTGAGAGGAGTTTGGCTAGAAGTGGCAGGTGATAGACTTATAGAAGTAAAGAATTTATGTAAGGAATTTCATGGCAAGCAGGTACTAAAGAATATATCTCTGGATATTAACAAAGGAGATGTGGTATGCCTTATAGGACCTTCAGGTTCAGGTAAGTCAACCTTTCTTAGATGCCTTAACAGAATGGAGGAGGCAAATAGCGGAGAAATATTATTTGAAGGCACTGATATATGCAAAAAGGATGTAGACATTGATGTACATCGTAGAAAGATGGGTATGGTTTTTCAACAGTTTAACCTATTTCCACATATGACAGTGCTAGAGAACCTTGTTTTAGCCCCTATGAAACTCCAAAAAATAAGTGCAGATGAGGCAGAGAAATATGCAATGAGTCTATTGGAGAAGGTAGGACTTGATGATAGGGCAAATGAGTACCCATCAAAGCTTTCTGGAGGCCAGCAGCAGAGAGTTGCTATAGTCAGAGCACTTTGTATGAAGCCGGATGTTATGCTTTTTGATGAGCCGACCTCAGCACTTGATCCTGAGATGGTAGGAGAAGTACTGTCAGTTATGAAGGATCTGGCCAAGCAGAAGATGACCATGGTAGTTGTAACACATGAGATGGGCTTTGCAAGAGAGGTTGCAAACAGAGTGGTTTTCCTGGACTCAGGAGAGTTTGTAGAGGAGAATGTTCCATATGAGTTCTTTACAAATCCAAAGAATGATAGATTAAGGACCTTCTTAAGTAAGGTTTTATAAGATAGAGAGGATCGAGTAGTCAGTCCTTTTTATATTTGAATAATATAAAGTTTTCTAAAGTAAATGATAGAAAGTATTAATATAATGCTATGGACTTTTATGAAATTAAGTTGTATAATGAGCAACGTTGTTTTAAGGAGGTTTAAAATCCTTTTTAATGTTTAACTACAATTTAGAGAATATTGGAGGTAATAATGAAGAAATATTTAGCAGAGTTTATAGGTACTTGCGTACTGACACTTTTCGGATGTGGTAGTGCTGTAGCGGTAAATACACTGTTGGCTCAGAGTAATGTACTTGTTCCACTTGGTTTTTCCACCTTGCTTATAGCATTTGCTTTTGGACTTTCTATAGTGGCTATGGCATACTCTATCGGAAATATTTCGGGATGCCATATCAATCCTGCCGTATCACTTGGCATGTTGGTATCAGGTAGAATGAATGTGAAAGATTTTACAGGATATGTAATATCGCAGTTTTTGGGAGGCATTTTAGGTGCAATCTTGCTTTTCATTATACTTGGTTCAAATGCATCACTAGGGACAAATGGATTCGGTGAAGCAAGTGCTATGGGTATATCAGTGGGAGTTGCTTTCCTTGTAGAAGTTATACTTACATTTGTATTTGTTTTGGCAATTTTGGGTGTTACATCAAAGGCTGAGAATGGAAGAATTGCAGGACTTGTAATAGGTCTTTCACTTACTTTGATTCATATATTTGGTATTCCTTTTACAGGAACATCTGTAAATCCTGCAAGAAGCTTTGGACCTGCAATTGTAAGTGGTCTTACTTCAGTTGCATTTGCACAGGTATGGTTATTTATACTTGCTCCACTTGTAGGTGGTGCTCTGGCAGCAGTTTGTTACAACTTCCTATCAAAGGAAGATTAATAAAGACTATTATTTAAATAAAAGATAAGTATAAGAAATGTACCGTATTTCCACGAATATGGCACATTTCTTTTTTTTATGTTAGAATGATTAGCATAAAACTATTGTAAAATATTGGGAATGGAAAAATGGAAGATAATAAAAACGATAAAGATGATAATAATAAATATGAGAAAATATGCTATATGTGCAGGAGACCGGAATCAAAAACCGGTACAATGATATCTATGCCCGGCGGGATAGATATATGTCCTGATTGTATACAAAAAACTTTTAACTCCATGCAAAGTATGGATATCAGCAAATTGTCAGGAATGTCAAAGATGAATATAGATGATATAAAAAATATAGATCTTAATAGTTTCAATATTCCGAACATGAATGTGAATCCAATACCTGAAAGAGCCAGGGTTAAAAAAAGAGATGAAAAAAGAACGGAGCCACTTTTCACAATGAAAGATGTTCCGGCACCACATGTGATAAAGTCAATGCTTGATGAATATGTGATAGGGCAGGATCAGGCAAAGAAAATTATCTCTGTTGCAGTGTACAATCATTATAAAAGAATCTTTTTAGATAAGGGTAAAGATGGCACCAGGATTGAAAAGTCAAATATTCTTATGATAGGACCGACAGGAAGTGGAAAGACCTATCTTGTAAAGACATTGGCGAAATTACTTAATGTACCACTTGCCATAGCGGACGCAACCTCACTTACAGAGGCAGGGTATATAGGAGATGACATAGAAAGTGTTATCTCAAAGTTACTACTTTCTGCGGGTAATGATGTGGAGAGGGCAGAGTGCGGCATTGTATTTATTGATGAAATAGATAAGATTGCAAAAAAGAAAAATACTAATTCAAGGGATGTAAGTGGAGAAAGTGTACAACAGGAACTTTTAAAGCTTTTGGAAGGCAGCAAGGTTGAGGTTCCGGTAGGTACCAATCAAAAAAATGTGCTGGCACCAATGGAAACTGTAAATACAGACAATATATTATTTATATGTGGAGGTGCATTTCCTGCACTTGATGATATCATAAAAGAGAGATTGAGAAAAAATACCAGCATGGGATTTAACTCAGATCTTAAGGATAAATTTGATAATGACAGTAATTTATACGCAAAGGTAACAAATGAGGATATCAAAAAGTTCGGTATGATCCCGGAGTTTATAGGAAGATTACCTGTAATATGTACACTGTCAAAGCTTGATAAAGAGGCATTCAAAAAGATATTGATCGAGCCGAAGAATGCGATATTAAAACAATATAAAAAGCTTTTGGAGCTTGATGAAGTGGAACTTATATTTGATGATGATGCAATGGATTATATTGCAGAACTGGCTATGGACAAGGACACAGGAGCCAGAGCACTTCGTTCAATTATAGAAGAGTTTATGCTTGATATCATGTATGAAACTCCAAAGGATAAAAATATCGGTAAAGTTATAATCACCAGAGACTATCTGGAACACAAGGGTAGTCCCAATATAATATTTAGAAATATATAGGAGGGGGATATGTTTGTTGTATTAATACCTGTATTAACTTGTCTTGACTTAGTTATAAAATATGCAATAAATTCTATGGATAAAAAGGATTTGCCAAGAAATATTGCCGGTAAAATAGAAATAGATAAATTTCATAATAAGGGATTTCCGTTTGGTAAGCTAAAGGAAAATCAGAAAGTAGTAAAATATATTCCGGTATTTATTACTTCAGTACTAATTGGAGGACTTTCTTTCTTACTTCCACAAAAAGGAAAGAAGATAAAGAAGCTATCACTCAGCCTCATTATAGCAGGTTCACTTAGCAATATCTTTGACAGATTTACAAGGGGATATGTAGTGGATTATATTCGTATCAAAGTAAAGGTGCTTGATAAGGTGATTTTTAATATTGGTGATATTTTTATAGTACTTGGAAGTCTTATGATGCCTTTTGGGTCAAAGAAAAAAATAAATAATATAGCAGTGGATAATATACCCACTGAGGAATAGAATATAGGAGTTATTTTGGAAACAAGTGACATATTACAGCTGGTCATATTACTAGTGCTATTATCTGCGTCAGCTTTTTTCTCGTCTGCAGAAACGGCACTGATGACTTCAAATAAATTGAAGATAAGAAACATGGCTGAAGCCGGAGATAAGAGAGCAACAAAGGTACTGGATATAACGGCAAATACAGATAAGATGCTTTCCGCAATATTAATAGGAAATAATATAGTTAATCTGTCAGCATCATCAATTTCTACAACACTTACATTAAAGCTTTTTGGCAGTAGCCTGGTGAGCGTTGCGACAGGTATTCTGACATTTCTTATATTGGTTTTTGGTGAAATTACTCCCAAAAATGTAGCATCAAAAAATGCCGAAGACATGGCATTAAAATATATTGGAATCATCTCAATTCTTGTAATTGTTTTGACGCCTTTTATTTATATAGTGAATAAGGTGTCAGGACTTGTTATTTCTATTTTTAGTAAAAATAGTGATGACAATAATATGGTAACTGAGGATGAACTTAGGGCAATGGTAGAAGTCAGCCATGAGGACGGAGTCATTGAAAACGAAGAGAAAAAGATGATAGTAAATGTGGTGGACTTTGGAGATACTGTTGCAGGTGATATTATGGTGCCGAGAGTAGATATGGTAATGGTTTCTGTAGACTCATGCTATGATGAAATTTTGAATATTTTTAGAGAAGAAAGATATACCAGAATACCGGTGTATGAAGATAGTCCTGACAATGTTATAGGTATATTGAATGTAAAAGATTTCCTTTTGATAGAAGATAAAGAAAATTTTTCTGTAAAGGAACATCTCAGAGAGCCACTTTATACATTTGAGTATAAAAAGACATCTTCACTTATGATGGATATGAGAAAGACCGGTGCAAATATAGTTATAGTGTTAGATGAGTATGGTATAACAGCAGGGCTTATAACATTGGAGGATATGCTTGAGGAAATAGTCGGAGAGATAAGGGATGAATTTGATGCAGATGATGACGAGGGTATTACAAAGATTTCTGAAAGTGAGTATATCATAGACGGTTCTACAAATTTGGATGATGTAAATGAGAGAATTGGGCTTGAATTAAGCTCTGAGGAGTATGAGTCTATTGGCGGAATAATTATGGAAAAGTTAGGACGACTTCCAATAGAAGGTGAGGTCATTACATTTGACAATATAATATTGACAGTAAAGAAAATGGACCATGCAAGAATAGAAAAGGTCGGATTAAAATTAAAACAGGCTGTAGCCAAGGAGCAGTAGGAATGAAGCAAAAGCATATTTTATTTGATTTGGATGGTACTATAGTAAGGTCGGACCTTGGGATTACAAAGGGAGTGCAAAAGTCATTAGAGCATTTTGGAATATATGAGGACCTTGAGGAATTGAAAAAGTTTGTAGGCCCTCCAATGGTTGAAAGTTATACAAAATTTTATGGTCTCAGTCTGGAACAGTATGAGGAAGCATTAGCTGTATTCCATAAGTACTACAAGTCAGTAGGTATATTTGAGTGTGAACTTTATAGCGGAATAGAAGAGATGTTAGAGGGCTTATCAAAAAAATATAATCTCTATGTAGCTACTTCAAAGCCTGAAAAGGAGGCAAGAAGAGTAATAGAACATTTTGGACTTGATAAGTATTTTACATATGTAGGTGGTGCAGATGGAGATTTTAATACCAAGAGGGCCACAAAGACTGCTGTGATTGAATATGTATTGGAAACAAACAAAATAATGGACAGAGATTATGCTATAATGATAGGTGATAAGAGCCATGATATAGTGGGTGCTACGAATACAGGGCTAAAGAGTATCGGAGTCCTCTATGGCTATGGTGGAATAGAAGAGCTTGAAGGAGCGAATTACATTATAAAGAATGTAGATGATTTAAGAGAAATGTTTATATGTTAAAAAAAGGTGACTTGTTAAATATAGGATATTATGATTATGGTCAATATTTTACAGGGAGTCTAGACGGTTTAAGATTTAGGCTGGGGAGAGATCCTCTGGAAAAGGTAAATTTTACGCCGAAGGATAAGAGGGGCGAGGCAAAGCTAAAACTTACAGTATGGCCTGAGCCCTTTAGTTTTGACCGTACAGAGGATGATAAGAAGAAGGACCATTATTTTGATTATTCAAATGATGGTTTGGATAAAATAATTGAGTTTTTAAATAATGTGGCTTCCATAGTAAAGTCAGGCAAGGAGAAAATATGGAAAAAATAATTAGAGAAAAAAGAGAACTGGCATATGAAGGTACAATAGTAAAGGTGTATAAAGACCATGTACTGATTAATGACAAAAGATCTATATGGGATTATATACAGCATAATGGTGCAGCGGCAGTAGTACCGATACTTAATAATGGTAAGATACTCCTGGTGCGTCAGTACAGAAATGCATTGGACAGATATACTCTGGAGCTTCCGGCAGGTAAGGTAGACTCTAAGGATGAGCCAAGAAGAATATGTGCTTTTAGAGAACTCGAAGAAGAAACAGGTTACAAGGTAGCTTCTCCGGATGATTTGGAGTTCTTGATAAGAATTGATACTATGGTAGCTTTCGGTGATGAAGAGATAGATATCTTTGTTGCAAGAAATCTTATTAAGAGTGAGCAGCATTTGGATGAGGATGAGAGCATTGACATAGAAGAGTGGGAGCTAGAGGAACTTGTAGATTTGATTTATAAGGGAGAATTGAAAGATTCAAAAACAGTGGCTGCAATTATTGCCTATAAGAACAAGTACAATTTATAAATTCATTGATATAGGCTTTTCTTATAACCAGAGCAAGAAAACATCTTATTGACCAAGAAAATATGAGCTTGTAAAATGTTTTCTATTGTTAGTAATAGTTTTTAAGAAAAGTCAGGTGAATTTATGAATATTGAAACATTATGTGTACATAGTTTGAATGAAGATAAGAAGGCCCATGCATATGGTGCAATGACAGTGCCGATATTCCAGACGGCTACCTTCTCTCACCCGGGAGTAGGTGAAAGTACAGGATATGATTACTCTCGTCAATCAAATCCTACAAGAACAGAGCTGGAGGATTGCATCAGTGCATTGGAAGGGGCTTATGATACAGTGGCAACTTCTACAGGTATGGCTGCCTGCTCTTTGGTGCTTGAGCTTTTTAATGCAGGTGATCATATCATATCTCAGGAAGATATATATGGTGGAAGTACAAGACTCTTTAATACTTTGGGAGTGGAAAGAGGCAGAAAATTTAGCTATGTGAATACAACAAAGCCTGAGAATGTTTTGAATGCGATAAATGAAAATACAAAGGCTATATTTATTGAAACACCAAGCAATCCTACAATGCTTGTTACAGATATAAGAGAAATCGCAAAGATTG
The DNA here is from genome assembly GCF_003589745.1 of Lachnoanaerobaculum umeaense. Lineage (GTDB taxonomy): Bacteria > Bacillota > Clostridia > Lachnospirales > Lachnospiraceae > Lachnoanaerobaculum > Lachnoanaerobaculum umeaense. Next base: position 392,416 of record NZ_CP032364.1, read on the forward strand.
CAAGGGAGAATAATCTCTTATTGATCGTTGACAATACATTTTTAAGTCCGTATTTCCAAAATCCGATAAAGCTTGGTGCAGATATTGTTATTCACAGCGGTACAAAATATATTGCAGGTCACAATGATACTTTGGCAGGATTTGTATGTACTGCAAATGAGGAATTATCCGAAAAAATCAGATTTATGTATAAGACTATTGGTCCAAGTCTTTCACCATTTGACAGCTTCTTAACTCTTAGAGGACTGAAGACATTGGCAATAAGAATGGACAGAATACAGGAAAATGCATTAAAGATTGCAAATTTCCTAAAGACAAATAAAAAGATTACAAATGTGTACTATGTAGGACTGCCGGAACATCCCGGACATGATATAAACAAAGCCCAGTCAAGAGGATTTGGAGGTATGATAGCCTTTACAACTGATACTGCCAAAACTGCAAGAGATGCATTTGAAAAGCTGGAAATAATAAAGTATGCAGAGAGCCTTGGTGGTGTAGAGTCCTTGATTACCTTTCCTATGATACAGACACATGCGGATGTAGCCGTGGAGGTAAGAGAAAGACTTGGAATAACAGATACATTTCTAAGACTTTCAGTTGGAATAGAAAATGTGGATGATCTAATAAAGGATTTGGAGAGAGCATTGGCATAATAAGGAGATATATGTACGATTTTGATAAGATTATAGATAGAAAAGGTACTGATAGTTTGAAGTTTGACTGTGCAAAGCTAAGAGGTAAAAATGGTGATGAGCTTTCACTCTGGGTTGCGGATATGGATTTTCCGGTTGCACAGCCTATTACAGATGCCTTGCAAAAAAGAGTAGACCATGGAATCTATGGGTATACTGAAGTGCAGTCAGATTATTTTGAAGTAGTAAAAAACTGGTTTGTAAAAAATTTTTCTTGGGAACCAAAAGATGGAAGTTTAGTCAAGACACCCGGAGTAGTATATGCTATAGCAATGGCTGTAAAGGCATTCTCAAAAGAGGGTGAAGGTGTTATTATACAGCAGCCTGTATACTATCCTTTCAGTGAGATGATACTTAGCAATAACAGAAAGCTTATCAACTCGCCGCTTGTAATAAAAGACGGTAGATATGAGATGAACTTTGAAGAGTTTGAAAAGAAGATAGTAGAAAATCAGGTAAAACTTTTTATACTTTGCTCTCCACATAATCCTGTAGGTAGGGTTTGGAGTAAGGATGAGCTAAAAAGAATAGGTGATATATGTATAAAGCATAATGTGGTTATCTTCAGTGATGAAATACATGCCGATTTTGTATATCCCGGAAATAAGCATACAGTATTCGCTTCATTGGGAGATGAATATGCTGCAAATGCTGTAATTGCTACAGCACCAAGTAAGAGCTTTAATATAGCCGGGCTTCAAGTTTCAAATATTTTTATAGAAAATAAGAAGCTTAGAGACGCTTTTAAAAATGAGATAGTAAAATCAGGATATTCACAGATGAATACGATGGGGCTTGTAGCTGCAAGAGCAGCTTATGAGTCAGGACAGGAATGGTTGGATGCTGTAAGAGGATATATAAAGGGAAACCTTGATTTTCTTAGAGATTATTTGAAAGAGAATATTCCACAGGTAAAACTTATAGAGCCGGAAGGCACATACCTTGTATGGGTAGACCTTAGAGAGCTTGGTCTGACTGAAGAAGAGAGAGAGGATCTCATAGTAAATAAGGCAAAGCTTTGGATAGATTCAGGTGCTATGTTTGGAGTAGACGGAGAGGGATTTGAGAGATTTAATATAGCATGTCCAAGAGAATATTTGAAGATGGCACTTGATAGTTTGACAAAGGCGATTAAAAGTATGTAGTGTAGAAGTATACACTACATACCGGAAGATAATCAAGGTAAAGCAAAAATAAAACTATTATACTTATTTAATTTTATAAAATTTAATTATCACTTGACGGGTAAGAGTGCCAGTGATATACTGTAATCCATGTAGATGGGGAGGTTGAAAGCAAGCCATTGTTTCAACCTCTCTTTTACAAATAGTCTTTAGCACTCTTTTACAATAAGTGCTAACAAAGGAGGGCGTATGATTTTAATACCTACATATAATACGGTAGTTTTACCGGGGTCAAAAATATATTTTAGAAAAGAGTATTTACAGGAGGCAGGGGTAAGTAAGATCTCTATAGGTGAAAAAGTAACATTTCTTTATTTAAGAGAGCCGAAAGATACAGATATTACAATGGAAGATATATACCCAATAGCAGTTGCAGGGCAAGTACTGTCTGTGGATGATGAGGGCGGTGCAAATCTGGAGGCATTCAATAGAATAAATATTGAATATATAGATTTTGAAACTCAAAATGTTGTGGGAGTGCAGAGACCTGAGATAGATGATCTTGATCCACAAAGTGCAAGTGAAATGCTTGTAGGACTTAGAGACGAATTGCTAAACTATGTTACTAAGTTTCAATGGGGACTTATGGCAAGGGGATATGTACTTGCTTGGAAGAATATGAATGAGGTAATGGTAGGTCTGTCACCATTTATGAATATCACTCCGGAGGAGAAATATTCAGTACTTGCAGAGGATTCTACAAAGGCAAGGGCAGAACTTATAGAACAGTATGCCAGAGAGTTTATGGCTATAAATGAGGTAAGTGAGGAAGCAAAGAAGGCACAAAAGGAGCTTCATGAGAAGGCATATAGGGAAGATGCAATAAAAAAACAGATAAGTTTTCTACAAAAATCTTTGGATGAGATGCATCCTGAAAATATCTCTGAAGTAAGAAAGTTTGAAGAAAAAATAGAAAATTCAGGGATGAATGAGATTGCCAGAAAGGAAGCAGATAATGTACTTAACCGAATGAAACAGGAGGGTAAGGACAGCCATGAGTATGGACTACTTTACAATTATCTGGATTTTGTAACTTCACTACAGTGGAAAAAAGAAGAACCCAAGGATATAGAGCTTGATAATGCAATGGAGGTCCTCGATAGAGAGCATTATGGACTCAAAAAAGTAAAAAAGAGAATAATTGAGCAACTTGCAGTAATGTCTTTAAATAAAAAGCAAAGTGGTTCAATACTTCTTTTTATAGGTGCTCCCGGTACAGGTAAGACGAGTATAGGAAAGAGTATTGCGGAAGCACTTGGTAGAGAATATGTGCGTATATCACTGGGAGGCATCAGAGATGAAGCCGATATCAGAGGTCATAGAAGAACTTATATAGGAGCTATGCCGGGAAGAATAATGGACGGCATTAAAAAGGCAGGTACCTCAAATCCTGTAATGGTTTTGGATGAGATAGATAAGCTTGCCTCATCATATAATGGTGATCCTGCAAGTGCTTTACTTGAGGTACTTGATCCTGAGCAAAACAATACTTTCACAGATCACTATATGAATGTACCATATGATTTGTCTGATGTACTCTTTGTATGTACAGCAAATTCACTTGATACTATACCGGGGCCACTTCTTGATAGAATGGAAGTTATAAGATTTACAGGATATACTGCACTTGAAAAGTTCTCTATTGCAAAGGATCATTTGATACCTAAAGCAAAGAAAAAGGCGGGAATTGGTGAAGATAATCTCATAATAGAAGATGAAACTATAAAAGCAATTATAAACAGTTATACAATGGAAGCCGGAGTGCGTGGACTGAAGAAACAAATAAGCTCACTTTGCAGATATGCAGCGGTAGAACTTGTAAAAAATCATAAAGAACTGATAGATGTAAAGCCGGATGATTTGTCGGAATATTTGGATCAAAGACCTATAAAACATGAGAGCATATTAGAGAAAAAACAGGCAGGAGTGGTTACGGGTCTTGCATGGACTGCTGTAGGCGGAGAGATATTATTTATAGAGACAATGCTGACAAAGGGTAAGGGTAAGATAAAAATCACAGGTCAGCTTGGAGATGTAATGAAAGAGAGTGTGGATATTGCAATCAGTCTTGTAAAGTCTATGTATCCGGAAAGCTATGAAGTGTTTGAAAATAATGATATTCATATCCATGTGCCGGCAGGAGCAGTGCCGAAGGATGGACCAAGTGCAGGTATTACTATGACTACAGCATTGTCTTCTCTTGTAAATAATATTCCTGTTTCTCCGAAGTATGCTATGACAGGAGAAGTTTCACTTCGTGGAAATGTAATGCCTATAGGTGGTTTGCCGGAAAAGCTTATGGCAGCTGCCAGAGCAGGAATAAAGAAAGTATTTATACCGGAAGATAATAAGGACGATCTGAAGGAAGTGGCAGAGGAAGTTTTGAATGAACTTGAAATAATTCCTGTGAAAAAGGTTGAAGATGTATTGGGTATTGTATTAAAATAAGGACGGCACGATAATAGATGTGAAAATAAAATCCATGGTAAAATATGGCGAAAAAGTGGAGGTGCAATATGTTAAGTTTCAAACATGACATTCCTACCAAATTATACTTCGGTGAGGGGCAGATCAAAAGACTGGCAAAATCATTGGAGCCTTTTGGCAAAAATGTTTTGTTAGTCTATGGTGGCGGTTCAATCAAGAAAATAGGTCTTTATGATGAAGTGATAAAGATTTTAAAAGAAAACGACTTCAATATTACTGAATGTGACGGTATAGAGCCAAATCCTAGAATAACTTCAGTAAAACGTGGTGTAGAACTTTGTAAAGAGCATAATATTGATGTGATTTTGGCAGTAGGTGGTGGAAGTACTATTGACTGTGCAAAAGCAATAGCAGTAGGCCGCTACTATGCGGGAGATGATCTCTGGGAGATGGTAAAAACCAGCTTTAGAAGATCGAAAGCACTTCCACTTGTAGATATACTTACACTCAGTGCGACAGGTTCAGAATTTGATGCCGGTGGTGTAATATCAAACCTTGATACAAATGAAAAATTAGGTGCAGTATATACCTATCCTTCAGTAAGCATATGTGATCCGACTTATACATTCAGTGTATCTCCTTATCAAACAGCGGCAGGCAGTGCTGACATTATGAGCCATATATTTGAAGGATATTTTTCAAGAACTATGGATGGTGATTTATCAGACGGTATAGCAGAGACTATATTAAAATCGGTTATGAAAAACTGTAAGATTGCACTTAAAGATCCTACAAATTATGCGGCAAGAGCAAATCTTATGGCAGATTCTTCAGTGGCTTGCTCAGGTATACCTGAATATGGAAAGCAGGGTACAGGATGGCCATGTCATGCTATGGAACATGAGCTTTCAGCTTATTATGACATCACTCATGGTGTAGGACTTGCTATTTTGACTATTAGATGGATGCGCCATATCCTAGGTAAAGATGCAAGTGCCATGGAGAGATTTGTAAAATTTGCAAAGAATGTAATGGGACTTAGTGGAGATGATGAGAGAAAACTTGCATTTGCCGGAATAGATGCACTTGAGAATTATTTTAAAGAAACAGGTATTCCGATGACATTGACTGAGCTTGGCATTGATGATAAACATTTCGAAGCCATGGCAGCACATGCAAATGCAGACGGATACTTAAAAGATGCATTTGTAGCACTTACCAATGAGGATATAGTTGAAATCTATAAGGCATGTTTATAGTATAAAACATAATTATACTAAGAAAACACTTGATTTATTTCCTAAAATAACGTAAAGTATCTAGCGTACTTGGTGAGTTCGAAACCTTCCTCACCTAAAACAAAACTAAAGGAGAAAATATGAAAAATATTACGACTAAGATGATGGCACAGGGTGCAGTTATAGCAGCAGTATATGTAGTGCTTACACTTGCATTTGCCCCTATAAGTTTTGGTGCTATTCAGTTCAGAATTTCTGAGGCACTTTGTATTTTGCCATTTTTTACAGTGGCAGCAGTACCGGGAGTAAGTATAGGTTGTCTTTTGGCAAATATACTTGGTGGAGCAGCTCTTCCTGATATAATATTTGGAACATTGGCTACACTTATAGGTGCAATACTAAGTTATAGAATTAGAAATGTTTCAAAGTGGTTGGTATGTGTACCACCGATACTTGCAAATGCAATCATAATTCCATTTGTATTAAAGTTCGCTTATGGTTTAACAGATTTGATACCATATATGATGCTTACAGTAGGAGTTGGAGAAGTGCTTGCAGTAGGTTTGCTGGGTAATTTATTGATGTTAGCACTTGAGCCTAAAAAAGCATTTATATTTGGTTCATATCAGGGAGTTTAAATGTAATAAAAGAGAGTCGATATTCGGCTCTTTTTTATTTTGATTTCACACAATACATCTTGCCATATACCGACCGAACGCCAATTCTATCTTGCAGACTTTATATGTGGCATTTATAATTGAATTTAAGACGGAGAAAGGAGAAAGCTACAAACTACTTTTATTAAAAGTCCCCAATATAAAAGTTAAGATTCAAAAATATCTAATGTACAAGACTATGATATCTATCTGTCAATCTATAGAACAGTAAATCATAGTATTCTAAGTTATATCACACTAGAAAAACCCCAAAATGATTTTACACATATAAAAATATATTAGAATACTGTTATAATGCAAAGCCCACACAGGTTGTAGTGAATAGATAAGTTGTATATAGTTCGGTTTTTAATATATTTTATAAAACCGTCTGTGTATATGTATAAAATCTAAATTTTATAAAAAGTGTCAATGAAGAAGTGTCACAGTTAAGGCTTACTAGGTAGCCGTCCATTGATACTAAACATATTGATAAATAGAAAGCCGTGTAAGTTAAACTGTCAGAATAGAAAAATATTTTGACAGTTTTTTGGCATGCGTATAGAATGATTTGTAGAGTAATAAAATTATGAGTATAAAAATAGAGTCTTAAATGTTTATACATATTTATAATTTATAATGGTAAAAACTTTACAATAAATTATTTTGATGTGGAGGAAAAGTGAAAAGGAAAGTTATAATAGGAATTTTAATAGTAATATGTATAATATTTGGAGCTATATTTATACCAAGAGAAATAAAAGATATTATCGGATCGACAGAAAAAATTTCAGAGTATGATATATACCAGGTGAAGGATGATGAAGTAGCACTTGTATATAATTATTCTTTGCAAAAAGCTAAAGCAATATATAAAGATGGAGTTGTATATATCCCTTTGAATTGGACTAGAGCAATAATTAATGATAAGTTTTATTACAGTGATAATGAAAAGCTTTTATCATATGCTCTACCTACAGAGATAGTATATGCAAATTTTGAAAATGTAGATAATAATGGGAAGCCTCTTTTAATAGAAAACGAAGATAAGGCGTATTTGTCTATAGAAACTATAAAGGTATATACAGATATTTGGGTGGAAACCTATACTGATGGAGATATTAAAAAAATATACATTAATGATAAATTCGGAAAATATGAGCAGGCAAGTATAAAGTCAAAGACAGGACTTAGAGTAGATGCAAGTAATTGGTCGGCAAGTATAGAAAATGTGGAACTTGATAATGATGAGAATGTAGTTGTAGTTGAGCAAAAGGATAAGTGGTGCAGAGTGCTGACACAGAATGGTGTGCTTGGATATGTAAAAAAAAATCATTTGAAGAACATATTGGAAGCCGAGAGAGTAAGCAATTTTATAAAGCCGGATTACACTTCCATTTCTATGGATGAGAAGGTAGTGCTGGGCTGGCATCAGGTTACAACAAGTGCAGCAAATAGCGGAATGGATAAGGTTGTAGCAAATACAAGCGGATTGAATGTTATATCCCCTACCTGGTTTAAGCTATCAGATAATAAGGGAAATTATACTTCTATAGCAAGTAAGGACTATGTAGATGCAGCACATAAAAAAGGCTTGAAGGTATGGCCTCTTATTGACAATTTCAGCACAGAGATAAGTACTTTAAAGATTTTATCTTCCTCAGAAAACAGGAAAAACCTTATCGCCAATTTGATGAGTGATGTAGAGAAGTATGATTTTGACGGAATAAATATAGACTTTGAATCACTGACTCAAGACAATGCACCTCATTTTATTCAGTTTATGAGAGAACTTTCAGTTTCATGTAGAAATAGTGGAGTAGTATTAAGCGTAGATGTACCAATACCGGCTTCTTATAATATGTACTATGAAAGAGATGAATTGGCAGAAGTGGTGGATTATGTTATAAATATGGGATATGATGAGCATTATAGTGGGTCTGATGAGGGCAGCAGTGCATCTATAAATTTTGTAAAGAACTCTATAACAGATAGCTTAGTAGAGGTACCAAAGGAGAAACTTATAAATGCAGTACCTGTATATACAAGAGTTTGGACAAAGGAGAATAGTAAAGTATCATCAAGTGCACTTGGAATGAGTGCGGCTGCAAATTGGGTTAAAGAAAACAATATTGAACTTACTTGGGATGATGAAGTAGGACAGTATACAGGTCAAACAACTATAGGAAGTGCTAGAAAATACATATGGCTAGAAGATGAACGCTCTATGAAACTTAAGATGGATGCAATAAAGGAAGAAGATCTTGCAGGTGTAGCAGTATGGAAGTTGGGACTTGAACCTAAAGAAATATGGAATGTTATATCATATAAATAATAGATATTTATAAAAATAAGCAGTATTATATGTTTACAAAAATTCAGTCATATTTATATTGGCTGATTTTTTGTGTAATGTTGAGTAATGAAAGGGTAATGCAATGAAAAAGTTTAACGGTAAGTCTGTTTTTTTAGGACTTGCAGCAGCAACTATAATCTCATCTAATGCCTATGCAGGTATTGAAGGATGGAAATTTGAGGGTAATAATTGGAAATATTATAAAGAAGATAAAGCTTTAAAGGCCTGGCAGCAATTAAATAATAAATGGTATTTTTTTAATGAGGATGGAAGTTTAAAAACAGGATGGCATTTGGATGCTACAAATAATTGGTACTTTTTAGACAGCTCTAAAAATTCTAATGAAGGTATGCTTTTGTCAGGATGGCAGTGGATAGACGGATACTGCTATTATTTTGAAAACATTGATAAATCTACTCTTGGCAGAATGTATGTAAATACTGTAGTGAATGGATATAGAATTGATGCTACAGGTAGATGGACAAATGAAAAAGGTGTTGAATATTATGAAGCAGGCAAGGGAATAATTACAGTTAATACTTTACAAGGCTCTTTAAATACAGGTAAAAAATCAAGTGGAGGTGGAAGCTCCGGTAAAGGTGGTGGTTTGGGAAAAAGCGGAGAATCCGGTAAAGGTGGATCAAGTATAGGGGGTATTGGTGGAAAAACCGGCATAAATCAAGGCGATAATAATGATACTTCAAATCAAAGCCTGATAGTAGAAGAAAATTCGACTGTGAATAATGCAGATCAGACTAAGAGTGTAGAAAAAACAAAGGGTGATCAAAAATCTGAACAAAATAATTCAAATGAAGTAAATACTACTGAAGGTGGTCAGAACAAATCCGGAATGACTAATAATACAAGTGAGTATACTTATAATAAACCTACTGTGAATAAAGAAAATGAAGATGAAAAAACTAATACAACACAGGATAACAAAGTATCGGATAGCACTTCAAATGATTTGAGTAAAACAAAAGATACACAGACAAATACAAATGATAGTGATATAAAGTCGGCTACTGCTTCAAATGCCGAAATCCAAAAGGAAGAAGAACATAAAAATACAGAAACTACGAATAGTTCTGAGAAGAATAAAAATACTGAACAGCAGAACAAATCTGAAGAGAATATAGTAGAGAGTGATCAGGATAAGGCCAATAGAATAAAATCCTCTTTGACTACCGTTAAAAATGATAATGTGGTACAGTACACGAATGAAGATGGAGAAATTAGAACAATTATTTGGGCAAAGGGCATCAATGGACCTACTATGGGAGAGGGTGGAGATTTTCACAAAGAAATAACAAATGCGGGTTCAGATACATATATAGATTATAAAACTTCGTTCACTACAGGTGATGGATGGTATGATGTAAATAAGACAAGAGCCGGTGGCAATGTAGACGTAGATAAAAATCTTTGCTTTGGGGCAGTTTCATCCAATATGCTACATTGGTGGTTTGAACAAAATATTGAATATATTGACAGATATATAGTAAAGAATGGAGATATAATTCGTGCAAATAGGAAGATCTCAGATCTGAAATATTCTTTTAAGAGTCAGCAAAATAGTGCTATATTCGAACTCTTTAAGGTGTTATTTGGAAATAATGAGAAGGGATTTTATACAGACCTTTTGATGGACCTGTTTATAAACGGATATACTCCAAAGACAGGTGGAGGTACAAATATAGAAAGAGATGATTTAACACCTGATAGCAGAGGTGGATTTTTCTATGATGTGTTTAAAGGAGAGAAGCTGACAGACCGTACTTATGGTGGAAGTTATGAAGCTTTAGGTGATAAATTAAAAGAAGTACTGGGAGAAGCCGGTTTGATAGGTATATCTCATAAGGCTTTTAAAAACAGTAATCATATAGTAACTCTATGGGGTGCTGAATATGATTTGAATGGAAAGCTTATAGCGGTATATATTAGTGATTCAGATGATCAAAATGAAACAGAAGATGAAAGAGATCTGGGCATGAAACGCTATGAGGTTAGGAATGTAGGAGGAGTGGCAAAACTGTCCACAAATCAAACGAATAAGTCGTCAGGTTCAGCTATAGGATATCTTCATATACTATACTTAGGAACCACACAGTGGGAAAATTATTTTAAATAAAGCTAAGGGGCTGTCGCAGTAAAGACAAATACCGTCTTACATAACGTTTTATACTATATAAGACGGTATATTATGTTCTTAAAGCAACAGCCTTTTTAGATTATCTTTGCTATATTATTTTTTAATATTTCGTCCAGATCCGGAGAAAAATTTCCATTTGAAACCAAGGCATCAATATCAGAAAAATCTGACAACTTAAAGAAACCTACAGCTTCCTCCTTTGTATTGTCACAGAGAAGTATGGTTTTGCTTGCATTTTCTATCATACTCTTTTTAACTAAACCTTGAGAGTCGTCACCTTCAAATATTCCCTTTGTACTTATTGCCTTACAGGAAATTATTGCAAGTTCAGCATTGAAATTTTTTATAAAACTTGAAGCAAATTCCCCAACTATGGAAAGACTCTTATGCTTTAAGACTCCGGGACAGAGGAAACATTTCAAATCCTGAGCATTTGAAAGTTCATTTGCAATATTTATACCATTGGTTATTATGGTAATATTTTGCCTCAGCTTAAGTAGTGGAGCCAACTGGCAAACAGTGGATGATGAGTCTAAGAATAAGACCATACCGTCTTTTAAAATTGGAGCAGTCTTACTGGCAATAAGTTGCTTTTTATCAAGGTTTTCTATCCTCCTCATGCCAATAGGGCTTTCATTGGCGGACTTCACAATAATAGAGACATAGCCATGTGATCTCTTTACAATACCCTCTTCCTCAAGTGCGATCAAATCTCTTCTGACAGTGGAGCGTGAAGCGAAAATTCTCTGGCACAAGCTATCTATACTGGAGATACCGTTGCACTTATTTAAAACATCTAATATCTGTTGTTTTCTTCCATTCGAATCCATAAATATCCTCTTACTTGTATTTTGCAGCAATACCAAAAGGTAAGCAGCTATTGGGTTGAACAAAAAAATTCATACATGAACATTATATCATAAAATAAAAAAAAATATTCAAGAATATGTCCATATATATATTTTTATTATTAAATATGTTATATTGTCTCTAATGAAAAACATTTTCGGTAATATTTCGGAGATATGAAATTAGAAACAAAATCGATGAAAATAATTACGATTATGATAGAATTATTTATAAGAAAATTAGTAAAGTTTACTTGTCTTATAAATGGATTTTCATAACGGGGATTAGAAAAAGCTTTGTATTTCTATTTTCACAGATACATATAAGATATGTCTAAGATATTATCAAATTTATTATTGAAAGTTGGTGAGGTATGAGAAAAGTATTGGCTTTCGATATGGGAGCAACTTCCATTAGAGGTATAGTTGGATATGTAGATGGAGGTAAACTCATAACAGAGGAGGTTATGAGAATGTCCCACAGTATAAAAGAGAGGAATGGTAGACTGTACTGGGACTTTGATGCTATTTTAGAAAAAATAGTAAACACGATTATTGAGAACAAAGATGTCTCCTGTATAGGTATTGATACTTGGGGAGTAGACTTTGGGGTTATTGATAAAGATGGAAAACTTATAGATACTCCATTCTCCTATAGAGATGAGAAGTATGCAATGGGAAGAGAAGAGGCAAGGGCGAAGATAAGTGAGCTTGAAATATTCAAAAATAGTGGAAATCAGATAATGACCATAAACACAATATTTCAACTTCTTACATTAAAGAAGCTAAATCCGGATATATATGAAAAAGCCGATAAGATGCTGATGATGCCTGATCTTATTTTCTATATGCTTACAGGTAAGAAAATAGGTGAAGAGACTATTTGGTCTACTACCGGATTATATGATATGGGTCAGAGAAAGGTTTCAGATACTATATTTGAAAAGCTTGAACTGAATAAGAATCTTGTACCTGAAATAGTTAAGGCTACAGAGGCTGTAGGGAATACAAAGGATGCAAAGATAGAGGCATTAAGAGAGTTGAATATAGATGTTATACCGGTATGTACTCATGATACCGCAAGTGCACTTCTTATGACAGACAGCTTCTTAGATGAAGACAGTATGTTTTTAAGCTGTGGTACTTGGTCACTTATAGGTAGTGTAGTAGATAAATGCATTATAAATGAAGAAGCATATGAGAATGATCTTACAAATGAGTTAGGATTTGACTCAAAGCCAATGTTTTTTAAGAATATTACAGGACTTTACCTTTTGGAAAAGTACAAGGCGCAGCTTGAAAATAGACTTGAAAGAAAGATTCCATTTGATGAAATCAGTGATTATGTAAACAAGCTGGATAAGAAACTTTCACTTATAGATATGGATGCAGAAATATTTGCAAGAGAAAGCATTGATGTAAAGAGTGAAATTGATAATTTTATAAAGAATCAGAATGGAAACGTTCCGGAAGATGACTTTGATTATTTTGCTGTTATTTATGAGAGCATGGTAGCAAAGTATATGGAAGTAAAAACAGATATTGAAAAGATTTTAAATAAGAACTTTAAGAAGATACATATGATTGGGGGCGGAGCAAAGTCAAGTGTACTTACATCTATGATAGCAAATAAGATGAGTGTGGATGTAAAGGCAGGACCTTATGAAAGTTCAGCTCTTGGAAATATACTTCTTTCTCTGTTACATTTGAAGGAAGTGAAGGATTTAAAAACAGGTATTGAATTGATCTTAGGATCATGCGAGATAAAAAGAATAGATTCAAAATAATAAGGAGGGAATATGAATCATCCAAAGATAGGAATTAGACCTACAATTGACGGTAGATGGGGCGGCGTTAGAGAGTCCCTTGAAGAACAGACAATGAATATGGCAAAAAGAGCGGCTAAACTTATAGAAGATAACCTTAGATATCCTGATGGAGAAAAGGTAGAGGTGGTAATATCACCTACAACTATCGGTGGCGGTGCTGAAGCAGCTGTTTGTGAAGAGTTTTTTGCAAATCAAAATGTTATAGGAACACTTACAGTTACACCTTGTTGGTGCTACGGAACAGAGACAATGGATCTGAATCCTAACACAATTAAAGCTGTATGGGGATTCAATGGAACAGAGAGACCGGGTGCAGTTTATCTTGCAGCTGTTATGGCTGCATATGCACAGAGAGGACTTCCGGCATTCTCAATCTATGGAACAGAAGTTCAGGATAAGGATGACACTACTATTACAGAAGATGTTGCAAAGAAGATTTTAGACTTTGCAAGAGGTGCTGTAGCTGTAGGTGTAATGAAAAATCAGTCATATGTAAATATCGGTTCAGTATCTATGGGTATTGCAGGTAGTGTGGTAAACGTAGACTTCTTACAGAAGTATCTCGGAATGAGAACTGAGTGGGTAGATATGACAGAGGTTCTCAGAAGAATTACACTTGGTATTTACGATCATGAAGAGTTTGAAAGAGCCTTTGCTTGGGTAAAGGAATACTGCAAAGAGGGTATGGATATCAATGCAGGTAAGGACTTCCCTGAGATAATCAAGAAATCAAGATATATAGAAGATGACAAGCAGTGGGAATTCTGCGTAAAGCATGCAATGGTAGTAAGAGATATCCTTGAAGGAAATCCAAAGCTTGCCAAGATGGGCTGGCATGAGGAGTCTCTTGGAAGAAATGGTATTGCAGGTGGATTCCAGGGACAGAGAATGTGGACAGACTGGCTTCCAAACGCAGACTTTACAGAGGCTATTATGGCTTCAGGCTTTAACTGGAACGGTAAGAAGATGCCAACTCCATTCGCAACAGAGAATGACACATTAAATGGTATTGCTATGATGTTTGGATGGCTTTCTACAGGGAAGGCACCAATATTCTCAGATGTTAGAACATACTGGTCACCTGATGCAGTAAAGAGAGTTAGTGGTAAAGAGCTTAGCGGATATGCTAAGAACGGTATCATCCATCTTATCAACTCAGGTGCAAGCTGTTTGGATGCAAGTGCTGCAGCTAAGGATGAGAATGGTAACGGAACTATGAAGGAGTGGTGGAATCTTACAGACGCAGATGTTAAGGCTTGCTGTGAGGCTACTGATTGGTGTAGAGCCGACTATGAGTACTTCAGAGGTGGCGGTTTCTCATCACACTTTAAGACAGCTGCAGAAATGCCTGTGACCATGATAAGAGTAAATATTGTTGAAGGTGTAGGACCTACACTTCAGGTAATAGAAGGACATACATGTGTACTTGATGATGATGTACATAGAATACTTGATGAGAGAACAAGCAAGACATGGCCGACAACATGGTTCGCACCAAAGATTGGCGTAGGTGCTGCGGATTCAGTATACAATGTTATGGCTAAGTGGGGGGCAAACCACGGTGCAACAGTAGAAGGACATGTAGGAGATAGACTTCTTACATTGGCTTCAATGCTTAGAATCCCTGTAGCATTCCATAATATTGAGGACGAGAGGATATTCAGACCACATTCATTTAACGGATTTGGAACAGCTGATTTAGAGGGACAGGACTACAGAGCATGTGCTTACTATGGTCCACTTTATAAGTAAAATTAAATACAGGAGGGCTTGCCCTCCTGATAGTAAAGGGGAAAAAATATTATGTTGATGGAGAAGGAAAGACTGCTTTTAATAGAGTACGGAAAGAAACTTGTAAAAGCAGGACTTACCAAAGGTACAGGTGGTAACCTGAGTATATTTGACAGAAAGAACGGACATGTGGCAATCACTCCTTCAGGAATAGATTTCTTTGAGATACAGCCTGAGGATATCGTCATCATTGATGTTGACGGAAATGTGATAGAGGGAAACAGAACTCCTTCATCAGAGTGGGCAATGCATGTCATGCCATATAAGTACAGAGATGATATCGATGCGGTTATTCATGCTCATACAATGTATTCAACTGTTATGGGTTGTCTTAGACAGGAACTTCCTGCAACTCATTATATGATTGCAGTAGCAGGAGAGAATGTAAGAGTAGCAGAGTATGCTACATACGGAAGCCCTGAACTTGCAAAGAATGCTTTTGAAGCAATGAAGGACAGAAAAGCGGTTATATTGGCAAATCATGGAATCCTTACAGGTGCAAATGATCTTCTTAACGCTTTCAATATCCTAGAAGAGATAGAGTATTGCTCTGAGGTTTATACAAAGGCAAAGGCCATTGGTGAGCCTGTAATATTACCTCATGAAGAGATGGTTTTGATGGCTGAGAAGTTCAAGACTTATGGTCAGAGGGTTAGTAAAGAAAATAAGTAAGGGGGAGATTTTATGTCAGCATTACTCACAATGAAAAATATAAAGAAATCTTTCTCCGGAGTTGCAGCATTAAAAAATGCCGAACTAGAACTTAATAAGGGTGAAGTAGTTGCACTGATGGGTGAAAATGGTGCAGGAAAATCCACTCTTATGAAGATTTTGACAGGAATATATTCTAAAGACGAAGGTACAGTAACTTTCGAAGGAAAAGAAGTAGAGTATAAGTCGGTATCTGAATCTGAAGAGGCGGGAATTGCAATCGTTCATCAGGAATTAAATATGATGAACGATCTGACAGTGGCACAGAATCTTTTCATCGGAAAAGAGAGAAAAAAAGGTTTCTTTATAGATGATGCAAAGATGGCTGGGGATGCAAAGGAACTGTTTAAAAAACTTAATGTAGATATAAATCCGAATGTGAAGATAGGAAATCTTACTGTAGGAAAGCAGCAGATGGTTGAGATTGCAAAGGCTATATCAACAAATGCCAAGGTTATTGTATTTGATGAGCCTACAGCAGCACTTACAGACTCTGAGATTGAGGAACTTTTCAAGGTTATAAATGATCTAAGAGCTAAGGGTACAGGAATAATTTATATCTCACATAGAATGGACGAGATCAATGTCATCTCAGATAGAGTTATTGTAATGAGAGACGGAGAGTATGTAGGTACTTTGGTAACAAAGGAATGTACCAAGGATGACATTATAAAGATGATGGTTGGAAGAACTGTATTTATGGAACCAAAAACCAAGTCAGATGTTGGTGCAGATGCAGAAGTTGTTCTAAAATGTGAAAATCTAAATAGGGGAAAGCATGTAAAGGATGTTTCATTTGAACTGAGAAAAGGTGAGATACTTGGATTCTCAGGACTGATGGGTGCAGGAAGAACAGAGGTGGCAAGACTTATATTTGGTGCTGATCCTATGGATTCCGGTAAGATATTTATTCACGGCAAGGAAGTGAGTATAAAATCTACAAAGGATGCTGTGAATGCAGGTATAGGTTATCTTTCTGAAGACAGAAAGAGATTTGGACTTTTGGTAGATAAGTCTGTAGAAGAGAACACCTGCCTGTCTTCACTTGAAAAATTCACAAAAGGACTGTTTATAGACGGTGCAAAGTCAAAAACTGTCAGTGAAAAATATGTTAAAGAATTGAAGACCAAAACCCCAAGCGTTTCACAGATTATAAAGAAACTTTCAGGTGGAAATCAGCAAAAGGTGGTTATAGCAAAATGGCTGGTTAAGGATTCTGAAATATTGATATTTGATGAACCTACAAGAGGTATTGATGTAGGTGCAAAAAGTGAAATATATGATTTGATGGAAAGATTAGTCAAGGAAGGCAAATCCATAATAATGATTTCTTCGGAGTTGCCGGAAGTACTCAGAATGAGCGACAGAGTCGTAGTAATGTGTGAGGGCAGAATAACAGGTTGCCTGGACATATCTGAGGCTAGTCAGGAGGGAATTATGACATGTGCGACTAATAGACAGGGGGCAAGATGAACTTAAAAAAGATTTTTTCAAACCAACAGGCGGTAGTTATTGCTGCACTGGTTGTAATATGTATAGTATTTTCGCTTTTAACAGATAAGTTCTTACAGGCTACAACATTTACAAATATTTCAAAGTCAGCATATTATGTAGCTTTTATGGCAATAGGAGTAACTTTCGTTATTTCTACAGGTGGTATTGACTTATCAATAGGTACGGTTGCTATATGTGCCGCACTTATAGGTGGAACATTTATGGAAAAAGGAACTCCAATGTTTATCGTTATTTTGATAATGCTATTGGTTGGAGCGATTTTTGGACTTATAAACGGTATTTTGGTATCGCATTTTGAACTGCCGGCATTTATTGCCACATTGGGAACTATGATGGTATCAAGAGGTCTCGGCTCAATCGTATCAAAGACAAAGACAATCTCATTCCCACAGGGAAACAGTGCAGGTGCTTGGTTTAGAGAGATTTTCATGGTAACAAAGGATGGCGGTATCATTCCAAAGAATTTCCCTACAGGCTTCATACTACTTGCAGTATGTGCAATAATAATGGCGGTAGTACTTAATAAGACAAGACTTGGAAGATATATACTTTCAATAGGTTCAAACAAGGAAGCAACTAGACTTTCAGGTATTGATGTAAAGAAATATGAGACACTTGCTTATGTATTCTCAGGTGTATTTGCAGCACTTGCAGGACTTGCATATGTAGCAGTATTCTCAACAGCACAGCCAAATACAGGTAATGGATTTGAGCTGGATGCTATCGCAGGAGTAGTTATAGGTGGTACATCACTTTCAGGTGGTGTTGGTTCAATAGTTGGAACAATTATAGGTGTGTTTATTATGACAGTACTTAAGATCGGTTTCCCGTATATCGGAGTACAGTCACATTATCAGCTCTTCATCACAGGAATCATATTAGTATTCGCTGTGTATATGGATATCTTAAATAGAAAAAGAAAGGGTTAATAAGGAGGAAATTATGAAGAAGAGATTTTTAGCAATTGCAGTAGCAAGTTTGATGGCAATGTCATTAGTGGCATGTGGTGGTTCAAGCAGTAGTTCAGGTGAGGCTGAGAAGACAACAGCAGCACAGGCAGACAGTTCACAAGCTGGAGAGACAAAGGCAGAGGCAAGCGCTGACGGAAAGAAGATCAATGTTATTGCTAAGGGATTCCAGCATCAGTTCTGGAAAGCGGTAGAGAAGGGAGCAATGCAGGCAGGAACAGATTTAGGTGTTGAAGTATCATTCCAGGGTCCTGATAATGAGTCAGCTATTGCACAGCAGATCGAGTACTTAGATGCAGCTATAGCACAAAAGCCTACAGCTATCTGCTTTGCAGCACTTGATACACAGGCAAGCTTGGGTTCAATCCAGAGTGCAATGGAAAAAGGAATTCCTATGATCGGATTTGACTCAGGTGTTCCGGATGCACCGGAAGGAGCTATCAAGGCTAATGCATCTACAAACAACTTGGAAGCAGGAAAGCTTGCAGCAAAAGAAACATATGAGCTTATCAAAGATAAGATCGACGGTGCTTCAGGCACAGTTAGAATTGGTGTAGTTGCTCAGGAGTCAAACTCACAGTCAATCGTTGAGAGAACAAAGGGCTTCGTTGAAGAGATGACAAAGCTTATAGGAGAAGATAAGGTTTCAGTTGAAGGACATGACAGCTTAAAGAAAGAGAAGAGTGGTGCTCCTGTAGTTATTGATGTAGGTATTCCTGCAGAAGTTAAGGATGCAGACGGTGCAGCAGTTGCATCAGCTATCTTAGAGAAGTCAGACCTCATTGCAATCTATGGTTCAAATGAGTTTGCAGCAAATGCTATTATCACAGCAAACGAAGGTCTTGATAAGATCGGCGAAGGAAAAGTTGTTGCAGTTGGATTTGATGCAGGTAAGAAGCAGCTTCAGGCAATCAAAGACGGTTTATTTGCAGGTAGCGTAACACAGGATCCTGTACAAATCGGATATAAGGCAGTTGAGCTTGCAGTAAAGGCAGCTAATGGCGAGAGCGTATCAGATGTTGATACAGGTGCTTTATGGTACAATAAGGACAATATGGAAGATCCAAAGATTGCTCCATGTTTATACGAATAAATAATAAGAGGCAAATATGTTAAAAGGTATACCTGAGATAATTTCACCGGAACTTTTAAAATACCTTTGTGAAATGGGCCATTCTGACAGATTGGTCATTGCAGATGGCAATTTCCCCACACATAGTGTGGGGAAAAATGCCCATATCATAAGGATGGATGGCCATGGTGTATGTGAGATATTGGATGCTATATTAAGGCTCTTCCCACTTGACACCTATGATCCACATCCTGTAAGTATAATGGAAAAAGTACCCGGAGATACAGTAGAAACTCCAATATGGGATGAATTTAAGAAAATAGTATCAAAGTATGATACCAGAGATGATGTTATAGGCAGCATCGAGAGATTTAAGTTTTACGAAGAAGCAAGAAAAGCATATTTAATCATTGCGACATCAGAAAAGGCACTCTATGGCAATATAATGCTACAAAAGGGTGTTGTATAGTATTTAGTCGGCATATAATAGGGGGATTCATTATGGCTAACAGAATTATATTAAATGAGACATCATATCATGGACAAGGTGCTATTTTAAGCATTACAGAAGAGGCAAAGCTTAGAGGTTTTAAAAAAGCTTTTGTTTGTTCTGATCCTGATTTGATTAAGTTCAATGTAACAAAAAAGGTTACTGATTTGCTTGAAAAAGAGGGACTTGAGTATGAGATTTATTCTGATATTAAGGCAAACCCTACAATTGAAAATGTTCAAAGTGGAGTAGCAGCTTTCAAAAAATCAGGTGCAGATTATATAATAGCTATAGGTGGTGGTTCATCTATGGATACTTCTAAAGCTGTTGGAATAATCATTGCAAACCCTGAGTTTGAAGATGTGAGAAGCCTTGAGGGACTTTCACCTACAAAGAATCCATGTGTTCCTATTTTTGCAGTACCTACAACAGCAGGTACAGCAGCAGAGGTTACTATCAACTATGTTATCACAGATGTTGAGAAGAAGAGAAAGTTTGTCTGTGTAGATCCACATGATATTCCTGTGATAGCATTTGTAGATCCTGACATGATGTCAAGCATGCCAAAGGGACTTACAGCTTCAACAGGTATGGATGCACTTACACATGCTATCGAAGGATATACTACAAAGGGTGCTAATATTATTACAGATATGTTCAACTTAAAGGCTATTGAGCTTATTGCAAAATCACTTCGTGGTGCAGTAGAAAATACTGCGGAAGGAAGGGAAGGCATGGCTATTGGACAGTATCTTACAGGAATGGGATTTTCTAACTGTGGACTTGGAATAGTTCATTCAATGGCACATGGTCTTGGTGCATTGTATGATACACCTCATGGTGTAGCAAATGCTATTATACTTCCAACAGTTATGGAATATAATGCAGATGCAGTTGGTGAGAAACTCAGAGATGTGGCTAAGGCTATGGGAGTAGAAGGCACAGAGAATATGAGTGAAGCTGAGTACAAAAAAGCAGCTGTAGATGCAGTGAAGAAGCTTTCAGAGGATGTAGGCATTCCAAAGGATTTGAAGGAAATAGTAAAACCGGAGGATGTAGACTTCTTATCACAGTCAGCAATGGATGATGCTTGTAGACCGGGCAATCCAAGAGATCCAAAGTTTGAGGAGATTAAAGAATTATTCTTAAGCTTAATGTAAATTGCTAACTTCTATATTTTTATACCAAAGGCGTATGTGCAATCGAAAGGTTGTCCATACGCCTTTTGTGCCATTATTATTGAGGTATTATATTTCCATTATATATAGTACAATGTACTATATATAATGAAAGTGAATTTATAGCTGATAGAAGTATTCAGTGGAGATATAGAATAGAAGATTATATGGAGGATTTATGGAAAAAGAGGCAATAAAATGCCCGTATTGTGGCAAGGAAATGGAAGAGGGAGGAATACCTGTAGACAGATATTCGCTTAGGTGGAAGAGTATGGAGGGAGATAGAGGAGGCTTAAAATACTTTTTGAATTTGGATAAAAAGGATGTAGTACTGGCCTCTATCGTTACAGGTAAGTATTGCACAGCTTATCTTTGCAGAGATTGTGGAAAAATAATAATTGATATATGATAATACATCAATAGAATAAGAAAAAATATAATATCATTTAATCAAAAATTAATTATTACCTTAACTTTATTTGATATAATTGCATAAACTAATTTCAAATAACTTTTTAAATATTCTGGAAATTAAAAGGAGGTTACTAGGATGGAAATTTTAGATCAATTAGGTGATACTGCGAAAAATATAGGAGCAGCTGCAGGTGATTTGATAAAGCAGGTTGTGGACAAGACCGGTGATGCTTTAGAGATTAGCAAAGTCAATTCAAAAATTTCTGCTGAGAAGGTTGAGATAGAAAAAGAAAAGAAAAAAATCAGTGATGCTCTTTTTGATAAGTTTGCAAAGGGTGAGGAAGTACCTGAAGAAGTAAAAGAATTTTGTGAGAATATAAAGGCACACTTCTCAAATATTGACAATTTCAACGAAGAAATCGAAAAAATAAAGGAAGCGGCAGAAAAAAGGGCTGAGGAAATCAAGGCTGCAGCGGAACAAAGGGCTAAGGAAGCTAAAGAAGCAGCAGAAAAAAGAGCTGAAGAAGCCAAAGCCGCTGCTGAAAAAAAGGCAGAAGAAGCAAAAGAAAAGTTAGAGGATACCGTAGATGAGATCAAAGATACCTTAGAAGAAAAGGCAGAAGATACCAAGGATAAGCTTGAAGAAGTGAAGGATGATATCAAGTAAGGTATCGACAATATTTAGAATTAAATTATTGATATTTTTATAGAAATTATTTAAAATGAAAGAGTGAAGCCTTTATGGTTTTACTCTTTTTTGTGAGAGGAAAATATGTTTTAGCTCAGAGAAATATATTTGGAGGTTTGTATGAAAAAAAGAATATTGGCAATAATGGCATGTGCAATAATGGCATTGTCTGCATGTGGAAAGGCAAATGTAAATGAGAGTAGTTCAGCAAGTGCTGAGAGTACAGTAACAGAGAGCACTACAGTATCAGAAAATGAAGAGAGTCTTGGTACAATAAAGCTTGGAGGTTTAAAAGGACCTACAAGTATAGGCTTGGTAAAGCTCGTTGATGATGCAAAAAAAGGCAGTCTTCCATATAGTGTGGAATTTGATATGGAATCAGCTCCTGATGTTATGGCACCGAAGCTTCTAAATGGAGAAGTAGACATTGCGGCATTGCCTGTAAATATGGGTTCTGTGCTTTTCAATAAATCTGACGGCAAGGTAACAATGCTTGATATAGGCACTCTTGGTATTCTTTATATACTTGAAAAAGGTGACCAAAGTATAAAAACTGTAGCAGATTTGAAGGGTAGGACAATAGTAGCAAATGGACAGGGAGCTACACCGGAATATACGCTTAGCTACATCTTATCAGCAAATGGAATGGATATAAACTCTGATGTGACTATTGATTGGAAATCATCAGCAGATGAGGTTATTTCAACTATTGAAAATATGGATAATGCAATAGTTATGTTGCCACAGCCTTTTGTAACAGTCGCTCAGACAAAAGTGCAGAACTTAAATACAGTGCTTGACCTTACAAAGGAGTGGGATGCTATAGGAACAGGTGGAAAGCTTATTACTTCAGGACTTTTTGTAAGAAATGATTTTCTTGAGGAAAATAAGGAACTTGTTAATGAATTTATAGCTAATTATACCGACTCGGTGAAGTGGATCAATGAGAATGTAGAAGATGCATCTAAGCTAGTAGAGGAATATGACATCATAAAAGCCCCTATTGCAGCCAAGGCAATACCATATTGTAATCTTGTTTCTATTACAGGTGATGAAATGAAGACTGCTACAGAGGACTATCTCAAGACTTTGTTTGACTTGAATCCGAAGTCTGTAGGAGAAGCACTACCGGGAGAAGAGTTTTATTATCTTGGAAAATAGTATATGAATAAGAATAAAATACACAAAATTACAGCAGTGCTTTTCGCACTGCTGTTTTGGCAAATAGTAGCAATACTTTTAAACAGGTCATTCATATTATCTTCACCTATAGAGGTATTAGAGACATTATTTGGATTTTGTCGGAGCAATATATTTTGGCTTGGAATGTGGAGAAGTATAGTAAAAATCCTTTTAGGATTTATCCTAGGTTGTGGTATTGGAATTTTTCTGGCAAGTTTGTCTTATAGATTTGCTGTATTTGAAATATATATTTCGCCATATATTATGGTTGTTCGCTCAGTACCGGTGGCATCTTTTGTCATCATTATACTGATATGGTTAGGTAGTGAATGGCTTTCGGTACTTGTGTGCTTTTTTATGGTAATGCCAATATTTTATGCTAATACATTAGAAGGTCTAAAATCTGTAGATGTGAAGATGTTACAGATGGCAAGTATATTTAAAATTACTAAAAAGGCAAGAATTATATATATCTATATGCCGACTCTGGAGTCTTTTTTATTGTCAGCAAGTGTAGCATCTATAGGCATTGCATTTAAATCAGGTATTGCAGCAGAGGTTATAGGCAGACCCAAAAATACTTTAGGATTTTTCTTATTTGATGCAAAGATGTATCTGGAAACTTCAAAAGTCTTTGCAATTACTTTGATAGTTATATTATGTAGTGCTATATTTGAAAGACTGGTAGTATTTATTGTAAAAAGTCTGTTCGATTTTATAAAGAGGATTTATTGATGTTTTTAAAAAATATATGTAAAAACTTTGGAGAGACAGAGGTATTAAAAGATTTCCATTTAGATATAGCTGAGGGTGAACATATTGTACTTATGGGTAAGTCAGGTAAGGGAAAGACGACTATTCTAAATATTATAATGGGCTTTGAAGAGCCTGATAATGGAGAAATGAAAATACCGAATGAGATATCTGTAGTCTTTCAAGAAGACAGGCTCAGTGAGGATTTTAGTGCTATTTCGAATGTATGTCTTATGAAGAGCGATGTATTACTTGCAAAAGAAATACTTGAAAAGCTTGGCATTGATATTAAAAAGTGTGTAAATACTATGAGTGGAGGACAAAAAAGAAGAGTAGCACTTGCCAGATGCCTTACAAGAGATGCAAAACTCTATATATTTGATGAGGCTCTAAAGGGCTTAGATGAAAAGACAAAAGCTGTGGCAATGTCAGTTATTAGAGAGTATACTTGTGGAAGAAGTGTAATATTTGTAACGCATGATATAAATGAAGCAAAAGAGTTTGCAGATAGAATAGTGGAGATTTAAATATTTATGAAAATAAAATTGGAAAAGCTTTCGGAGTGGCATATAGACGGTATAACGCTTTCTGAGGTCTCATATAAGTTTGCACCAATATATGCAAAGAATCACTTTGCCAGAGCTAAGGATGAATTTGTTACTTACTGTATTGACAGTGAGAATAATAGTGGGGTTTTGTGGTTAAGGAATAATGAATATAAGTTTATGCCCATAAATACAGAGAACAGAAGAAGCAATAAACTGTTGCTTAATACAGATGATGGTATTATTTTAATCAGTGAAAATAGGGCTTGGAAAATGGATGCAGATGATGAATTATTCACGCCAATAAATATAGAAAAACCTTGTATTGCTGAAAATATAACAGAGATTTCAACATTGGGAGAGAATAATAATCACCCTGTTATTTGTCGTGTAAGTGTGGATATGATGGCTGCCAACAGCTTTACATTTTTTGAATATAATAAGTACGAAAACACAATAAAATTTGAAGATATACTACAGCCTGTGTTTACAACCGAAAAGACAATGAAAAGATTTTTCACTTCATTGTCTGGGGCAGACGGGCTTTATTATAAGATGGATTTTAAATATAACTATCCTCAAATTGGAAGCATGATGATAAAGGATGATGCGATATATGTATTCTTAGAGGCAGACATTGTAAATCCAGCTGGACTTAGTACTTTTAAGTATTATTGGTATGTGGAAATTAATAAAGATGGAGTTTATAAAAAGAAAATCTGGGGAGCAGAAAAATTAGAAAAACTATCAGGTAAACATGGAGTTAGAGGAAAATTCAGTGCAGATAAAAAATATCTGATTTTATCTCCTATTTTTAAGACAGATGAATGGAAGGGTAAACAAAAATTACTACGGCTCTCAGATTTGGAACTTTTGGATATTACAATGCCAAGAGGCTACTCTAAGTTTAGAGTTATGGATATTTTTGATGAACATGCATTTATAAGTGATGAGATAGATAAGATTATACTTTGTAAAATGACAGAAGGGTAATATTGTGAACGGTATAAAGAAAAAATATATTGTGTATATTATGATTTTTACTATTATAATTTATGCGATAGTGAGATATTTTAATATTGTGGAAGGTTATATCAGGAGTATAACAAAAGCATTAATGCCATTTGTAGCAGGTGCTATGATGGCATATATTATAAACATTCTTATGGATGCTTACGAAGATTTGCTTTTAAAAAGGTTTAATAATAAAAAAATTATAAGAATGATAGCAATCATATTGGCAATATTTACATTCTTGTTGGTAATAGTATTACTTTTAGGCATCATTATACCACAGCTTGTAAAAATACTGTTTTCAATAATGTATACAAATCCTGACAATATCAAAAAGGTAATAGTGGATATAAGTAATAATGAATGGATAGATAAAGCATTATCAATGATAAATATAGATATTAACAAGATAGATGTTGCAGACTATATCACAAAGCTTATAAAAAGTGTAATGTTAAGTGTAGGTAATGTATTGACAGGGGTAATAAGTGGAATATCAGGCGTTTTTAATACCATAATTTCACTTTTTATGGCAGTAGTATTTGCAATATATATACTTTGTGATAAGGAAAAGTTATCTTTACAGGGTGATAAGCTTTTGAGGGCATTTTTACCATCTAAAAGAGAATGGATAATTGATACACTTAAAATATTTAATACAAGCTTTAGGAATTACTTCATAAGTCAGGTGAAAGAAGCGATAATACTTGGTGTATTGCTTTATATTGTGATGTTTATAGCAAGATTGCCCTATGCATCTTCTATTTCAATTTTGGTGGGGGTGACTGCACTGATACCGGTAATAGGTGCATATGCCGGACTTTTTATAGGTGCACTTATGATTCTTACAAAGTCTGTTCAAAGCATGATAATATTTATAATAGTACATACATTGGTTCAACAATTTGAAAACAATATTATATATCCAAGAGTTGTTGGAAGTTCAGTTGGACTTCCGGGTATGTGGGTAATAGTAGCAGTAACTCTTGGTGGCAGTTTGGGCGGAGTATTTGGAGTGATGATATCTGTGCCTGTAGCAGCCGGATTATATTTCATATTAAAGAGGGAAACAGAAAAACGTCTATAGTAGCTGTAGCATTTATATGTATTTTGTGTTAAATCTATATTACATTTGCTTGATAAATCAACACTAAACCATTATAATCTTTTTTAGGGAGAGCGAGGTATTATGTAATATATCCTGAAAGCAGAGGGTTTTTATGCCAAATACAAAAAAAGAACATGAGTCTGATGAGAAAAATCCTTTTATAAAGCAAACTATTATAGAGGAGAACAAGGACCATAAAAAAAGGTTAGTCTCAGCAGCTTGCCTTGCCATTGTTTTTGGAATGGTTGCAGGACCGAGTATGGCATTGACATCATATATTGTAAACAAAAACATACTAAGCAAAAAGACAAAAACCACTATTCAGATTCCAAAGGAAGATGAAACAAGTACTGAGGTGATTGAAGAAACTGAGTCTTCAGAGCAGGTGGAAGATATAGTGGCATCGGCTATCGAGAGCATTGATTTGAATGAGAAGAATTTAGAGCAGATGTATGAGGGTCTAAGCGAAGTTGCAGAAAAAAGGGATAGTACAATAGTAAGAATAAGCACCGTCACCACAGATATTGATTGGTTCAATAATACATTGCAAAATGAAAGCAGTTGTTCAGGAATCATAATAGCCAAGTCAGGTGACAGTCTTATTATTTTGACTGAAAATGTGGCAGGTGGTATAAGGGTGGAGTTTTTTGACAACAGTACGGCAGAAGCCACAGTACTGGGTACAGATCAACTCACAAATTTGATGATACTTGCAGTGGATATTTCTTCTATGGGAGAAAAGATCAAAGATATAGAGCCTATTGTACTTGGGAATTCATATCAGTTGAAAAGAGGAGCTTTTATATTGGCAGTAGGAAGTCCGGTGGGAGTATCTAGGAGTTTGGATATCGGAAATATAACTGCCATTGAAAAGAGTGCAAGCTTTTTTGACGGATATGGTAGGATAATCTATTGTGATAAGCACTTAGAAAATAGAGGAACTTTCCTGATGGATACATCAGGAGATTTGGTAGGTGTTGTTTCAAATCTGGGTGATGGTACATCTACAACAAAAGCATATGGTATATCAGATTTGAAGGTAATTATAGAAAATATGACAAATGGTGTGGGTTCTGCCTACCTTGGAGTGCGTGCACTTGATATTGACAATGATAAAGCACCGGAAGGTATACCAAGTGGTATATATGTTGCTGAGGTAAGAGCTGACTCACCCGCATATAATATAGGTATACAATCCGGGGATATAATTTCTATGATTGGAGATGAGGAAGTAAACTCTATAACAGGGTTTAAAAATATAATGGAGAAGCTGAAACCGAACCAAATTATAAATATCAAAGTGAATCGTTCAGGTAAAGATGGATTTACGGAACTGAATTTTGAGACAACAATTGGTGCTAGGAGCTAGAAGGGTAGAAAATGAAATTTATTGAAAGCTTAAAAGAAGGAATGCATATTTCAGAGGTTTATCTGTGTAAATCTAAGATGATAGCCATATCTAAGACCGGTAAAGAATATGCCAGCCTAAGTTTGCAAGATAAGACAGGAAGCATTGATGCAAAAATATGGGATTTACATTCTCCGGGTATATCTGATGTAGATGCTATGAGCTTTGTGGTGGTAGATGCTGAGGTTACATCATTTAATAATACATTGCAGCTAAAGGTGGCTAGAATAAGAGAAGCTGATGCAAAAGAATATACGGCATCAGACTATGTGCCTGTATCAAAAAATGACATTGAAAAAATGTTTACTGAATTAAAAGAAAAGATAAAATCTGTAAAAAATCCTTTCTTAAATAAGCTTTTGACAGCTATTTTTATAGATGATTTTGAATTTCAAACTACCTTTAAAGCATCTTCAGCAGCAAAGACAGTGCACCATGGATTTCTTGGAGGACTTTTGGAACACACTTTGGGAGTGGTGAAGCTTTGTGAGTATTTTTGTGCGAATTATAGTTCATTAAACCATGATTTGCTTATCACATCTGCTCTTTGTCATGACATAGGAAAGACAAGGGAGCTTTCCGCATTTCCTGCAAATGATTACACTGATGAAGGTCAGCTTGTGGGACATATAGTAATAGGAGTGGGGATTTTAAAGACTCAGATTGACAAGATTCCAGGATTTCCAAAGAAGCTTTCAAATGAGTTGATACATTGCATATTAGCACATCATGGCGAGCTTGAGTACGGTTCTCCAAAAAAACCTGCACTTATAGAAGCTTTGGCACTTAATTTGGCAGATAATGCGGATGCAAAGATGGAGACATTTATTGAGCTTCTGGCTCAGGGACAGGATGGTGCTACAGGCTGGCTTGGTTATAATAAGTTACTTGAGAGCAATTACAGAAAAACAAGTGTATAATATAAAGTCGATTGATATAGACTGATTATCAAAACAGTCTGCTAAATTTAGTAATGAGGATATATGAAAACAAGAAATACATTGAATTACAAAAAAGGTGAAATGATAACAGTTGATATAATAGACTTTGGAGAAAATGGTGAAGGCATCGGAAAGACCGATGCCTTCACATGGTTTATAAAAGATACTGTTATCGGGGATAAAGTCACAGCAAAGGTGATGAAAACAAAGAAAAGCTACGGATATGCAAGACTTGACAGCATAGTTAAGGAAAGCCCCGACAGAATAGAGGCCAAATGTCCGGTGGCAAGAAGCTGTGGAGGATGTACATTACAAAGCCTTGATTATAAAGCAGAGCTTAAACTTAAGCAAAACAAAGTGGAAAATCATCTAAAGAGAATAGGAGGCTTTGACCTGTCAAATGTAGAAATAGAAGAAATTATCGGTATGGAAGATCCAAACAGATACAGAAATAAATCTCAATTTCCGTTCGGAAGAAAGAACGGAAAAAATATTACAGGTTATTTTGCAGGCAGAACTCACAGTATTGTAGAGTTTGATGACTGTATTATAGGTATAGAAGAAAATAAGACTGTATTAAAGACTGTTCTTGACTTTATGGAGAAGTATAGTTTGGATGCCTACAATGAGGAAGACATAAACGGCATAGTAAGACATGTACTTATAAGAAAGGGATTTGCTACAGGTGAGCTGATGGTGTGCATAGTTATAAACGAAAACAATCTGGCACATAGTGATAAGCTTGTAGAGAGCTTATGTGCATCACTTGGAAGTGATTTAAAATCTATTTCTATCAACATTAATAAAAAGAATACCAATGTTATATTAGGAGATACTACGGTAACTCTTTATGGGAATGGTTATATAGAGGATTACATAGGCGATGTGAAGTTTAGAATATCGCCACAGTCCTTTTATCAGGTAAATCCTGTTCAGACCAAGAAGTTGTACGCTAAAGCACTGGAGTATGCCAAATTGACCGGTGAAGAAACAGTTTGGGATATGTACTGTGGTATAGGTACGATTTCACTGTTTCTTGCAAAGTCCGCAAAGTTTGTCTACGGTGTGGAGATAGTAGATGCTGCCATACAAAATGCGATAGAGAATGCAAAGATAAATAATATAGATAATGTAAAATTCTTTGTAGGAAAGGCTGAGGAGATAATTACAGGAGAATATGAAAGCGGTAATATAAGAGATATAGATGTAATAGTGGTGGATCCGCCAAGAAAAGGACTTGATAAGCTGGCAATAGATACCATGCTAAAGCTTCTACCAAAGAGAATCGTATATGTAAGTTGTGATTCATCAACACTGGCAAGAGATTTAAAACTGCTATGTGAGAAGAAATATGAGCTAAAGAAACTGACAGTGGTGGATCAGTTTGCGAGGAGCTATCATACGGAGAGTGTATGTTTACTGGAGCAATGTTAGTTGAGAAAAATCTCCGGTACAAGTATTATCTTTAAAATGTGGATATCTAAGAATATGAAAAAAGAGTTCTATTCAAGTAATGCGTATAAGAAATGTGGATTCATTTTTTATACGCATTTTTGTGGATAAAATATATTTTTCTTATAAGAGCCTTACTCCTTTTGGTTTTCTGAGAGCTTTGAGTTACTATCTTTATTAGTGGAAAAGTATTTAATGAGCTGATCAATTGCTCGGTTTGTTTTTACATACTTGAACCAGCGAAGCTCAGGTAAGACATTAGGATTTGTCTCTATAGATATAACATCTCCTTCGTTTATTGACTCATAGGCTTGATGCTTAAATTTATTGTCATCCACAATTGCATAGTGGAAATGAAGACCTACCTCACTATGAATAGCAAAAGCAAAATCTAAGAAGGTTGCTCCATCTTCAATATACATAGCTGATTCATCTCTTCTATATACCTTAATTTTCTTTCCATCCACTGCTGCACCAAAATCAGTTACAGTTTCTTCATCAAATAGACGCCCCAACTTATATCTCATATATTCAGTCTCTGATTTTACGAAAAGTCGGTAAAGATTCCCCATATTGTCAGAGAGCAGGTAATATATTGAGTCTTTATAAGTGGTTTGCCCAAGGTCTATTATAGTGATATCTTTATCTGCAAGTAAATAAGAATAAATGCCAAAGAAGGCATCAGCAGGTGTATTGCCTGTACTTGAGCAGTAAGTATCACTTATGATAAGTGAAAGGTCGTACATAGCGATGTTTTTTTTACACAAAAGTTTTGGCAAATCAGTGGAAATATTGTTTGCCTGAGCATTTATCTGTCTGTAGATGCTGATAGCAGAGCGTGTATTATAATCAAATCTGGCAATAACGTTAATCTCTATACTGTTTGTATTTTCAGAAGCATAGGTTTTTTGTGAAAAAACTTCAGAAAACAACTTAAGGGTTTTTGATATTGTATAATTATTGTGAGTGCAAATGGCTGAGCGGGCAGTCACAATCTCAGTATATCGTTGTGGATGCTCAATCTCAAGGCATAAGTTCTCTAGGATATCAATAAGTTGATATGCTCTCTCTTTCATCATCATAGGTATAATGATTGCACGAGTATGCTTTGCCTTTAGAATTTTTTTCTCTTCTTTAAATGGACCAATTGTCTGTAAGTTATCGATTCTGTCAGCAACTTTAATAAAGAGAGCCTTTTCACTCATTTTTTCTTTAAGCCGTTCATCAGATAATCTATCAATTTCTTCCTTAGTCAATTCACTCTTACTATCCAGTTCTATATCAATTGCAGTGACAGCGTCCACCATATTTATGAGGTTCTTATTATTAAAAGTATCCATCAGATCAGAATAGGTGGCGTCTGTGTCTTCTAAAGTGTCGTGTAGCAATGCAGCAGAAATAGTTTCTGTATCCAATCCCCATGAAGCTACAAGGTATGCAACCCTAAGAGGATGCATAATATATGGTTCTCCGGTTTTACGCGGTTTCTGTTTTTCATGCTTTCTTTTAGCATACATATATGCCTTATAAACAAATTTTCGATTCGTTACTTTATGGTGTCTATTGATTTCAGTTATAATATCTTCAAAATATTTCTCTAATATATCCATAATCCCCCCCTAGCTAAGATATATCAACATTATCTTGGCTTTTGATAGATACATCTTTTAGAAGATCATACCAAGCTCCATCATCTCGCTCACTGATTTTTGCATAACGAAACATGTTATTTGTAAGACTGGTTTTTACATAACGCTCAAGATTTACCTTGATAATGATCTCTTTTTGAAGGTCTGTAAGAATCTCAGAGTATTTAATGGTTTCTTCATAGCTGTCCGGAGTTTGATATGTTTTTTTGAATAAAGAAATAAGTTCTTTTGCATTTGCATCAGCCTTATATGTAGGATGACTTAGAAGAAGTTGATGGTGGATTTCTTCTGCAGACAGACTTATAGGATATCTTGAAAGAGCTATATATTGAGCAGTGGGTGTAGGTTCGCGACCTTTTGAAACAGAGTTGATTGTACCCATACCGCCTATGTATTCTTTCTTGTTACTGTTGACACGATGCAGAATAATAAGTGCTTTATCCTTTCTGTCATGTGTAAGAGTTAAGAAGGCATGTTCAGCAGAAAACTCAAAATCTCCAAAATATGCCTTTTTTACTAAACTTTCATCATTAGAAATGTACTTATCTATATCATAGTAACTTTTCATAGAATCAATTGTTTTTTTTAGCTGAGTTGCCATATCACGGCATTTGATTCCAAGAACGGCTATACTATTATAGGTGTGTTCATAAATATTGGTTTTATCCTCTGAAATAGTAAGAATACCGTAAAGCAAAGATTCTTCAGGAGTATTCTTGTCCCTCCCTTTATAGGAACTTGTATTAAGATAGTAAACCAGATATGTACCACAGAATTTGTCATAAGATCTTTTTTCGTCTTTTTCGGCAGCACTTAAAGGTATCTGTGCATGAATATCAACTCGATTTATCTCCTTGAAAATAAAATCATCAAGTGAAATTCTAAATAAAATCTTTAGCTTATAGAGAAAATCCAATGGTGGAAATTGCTTTCCGGTACGATACTTGGAAATAGCAGATTCACTATAATTAGTTTGCTCAGATAGCTCCTTTGCACTGATGTTTTGAATTTCCAATAGCTTGTTAAGATTTGCAACAACAGTCGAGGCAGAATCTTCAATACCGGTTGCCCCTGGTTGCTTTTTGGTATCAGATGTTAAATCTGAATGATTAATATTAGTCATACTCATAAATTAAAACCCCTCTTGTTTTATTTCATACATTATATTTCACTACAATTTATATTACAATAGAATATATGGAAAATAATTTCCTGTAGGAAATTACTTGAAGTTTTCTTTGCGAAAAAAGAAATTAATTTCAAACTTCAAGAATAAAGATTGTTAAAAAAAACTTATAGACTTATATACTTTCTGATTAATACATGATATAATAAGTGTAGCCTTTATATATTCTTTATAAAACTTCTAAAATTTCTTATTTAAGATGAGTTTCTACTATAATAATGTGTTTTTATTCAATAAGCTTATGGTTTAAGATTTATCAGTGGGAAAGAGTGTGATTGTGAAAATGAGAGAATACTCTTCAATAATCGTATTAGAATGTCTAATAGAACATATTTCTTATACTTTTCAAAATCCGAATTGGATTAGCTTCCGGTTAATAAAAAGAAAAGATGAATAGTATTATACTGGTGAACTGACAGAAAAATTATATATTTGTTTGAGGGGGTGTAAGTGAGAGATGCTATTTTAGCTGTAACTGGTGATACACATGGTGAAAAAAACAGATTCCTCAATCCTAAAGAACAGGCGAACAAGCATCTAAAAAAAGGTGACTATTTGTTTATTTGTGGAGATTTTGGATACATATTTAATAATACCTGTAAAGAGAGAGAGTTTCTAGAATTTCTTGCCAATGAAATACCATATACTATATGCTTTTGTGATGGGAACCATGAAAATTTTGAAATATTAAACTCATATGATATTTCAATATGGAATGGTGGTAAAGTACATATAATTAAAAGCGACAATTCAGGGCTGCCCAAGATAATACATTTAATGAGAGGCCAAGTATATGAGATAGAGGGTAGAAAGATATTTGTATTTGGTGGTGGCTATAGTATTGATAAGGCAATGAGAACTGAAGGGAAAAGCTGGTGGAAGCAGGAGATGCCAAACGAAATAGAAAAAAATGAGGCAATAGAGAATCTTGAAGCAGCAAATTGGAGTGTGGATTATATAATTACGCACACCGCACCTGAAGATACAATGTCTATTTTTAATTTGGGAAATACTAATGAAAAGCCATTAAATAATTTTTTAGAGTATTTAAGAGAAAGAACAACATATTTACATTGGTATATAGGGCATCTTCATAGAGATGAGAATGTATGGAGAGGACAAACGGTTCTGTGGTATTTGGTGCGTAATATGGATAATAATATGGTATTGGATTGATGTAATTATATGAAAAGATTGTAGAACTGACATGGAAGAAGTCTATAAATAATTAGAGTAGATATTTAAATTTAATAAAAATAAGGAGTAATAAATATGAATAGAGTAGATGTTGTTATAAAGGATAGTTTATTTAAAAAAGTAGATTTAGAAGTTGATAGATGTGCCGCATATAGAGATGATGTAGAAGATAGAATATATATATACATGGATCAATTATTTGCACAGGAAAATGGGATGATGAATATTACCTTAGGGTTAAAGCAAACTTATGTGACGAAAATGGTGATATTGTAGAGATACATTATGATTTTGATGATAAACAATTTTATAAGATCGGGTATGATACATTTGAGATTAGTAGTTATAAATTAGATGGTAAAAGAGAAATTAAATATGTTGAATTATACCCAAAAATCAAACAGAAATCTTCAGACTGATAGAGGCAATTGAAAATAATTTGTATTTCAGCCACAATTAAGCTGGAAGATGATGTCAAGCATAAATGATTATGTCCCAAAATAATTAATTTATAAGCCCCCACAAAGGGGCTTTTATTATGCACTTTTTATGTCTTCTTCAATTCTGTGTGGCTGTGAGTGTGCGAATTTATTAAAGGCATCCAATCTCCAAGGATGGTTCATAGGCGGTATATAAGGCTTTCTAGGCTTTGGCTGTTTGTAGTCAGCGTCCAAGTCCTTAGATTTATGCTCATGAGCCGGTGCTACTAAGTTAGCTTGTATCTGTGATAATTCCTTTTTTGATGTTGCAGCTTCCTTCTTGGCTTTTAGAGTTTACTTAATGCGTCTACGCTTAGCTTTTGTAGCCTTTGGAGATAGAATGTACTCTGACTCCAAAATACTCATTATAGAGGAAGAAGAGATGCTTATGCCTTCATGCTTTTTTCATCCATTGATAAAATAACCTTTCTGATAAGTCAGTTCCTCCTAGTGTTAGAATATACAAAATAGTATTCTACCATAAGTGGGACATTTTTATTTGTGGTATACTAGGACTTTATCATTTATGGCTTATAGAAGTTTGTTTGAAGTAATATTGAAGTTGACTTTGAAGTAATATTGAAGTAACATTGAAGTAGTTCAAACAAGGAGTGTGGAATATGTTTTTGGAGGAGATAACAGGTGATATAAAGCCGGAAAGTGATAAGCTTGAGTGTAAAGAAGTTTTAAACAGAGAAGATGTTGTTGGTTGGCTTAAAAGCATTGCCGGATTTGCAAATGCATCAGGTGGGGATTTCTATATCGGAGTTGAGGATAAGACGAATAAACTGATAGGTTTTGACAGGAAAGCAGCTGATAATGAAAGAAATTATTTTAATAATCAGGTAAATGAGCATTTGACACCAAGACCACAAATGAAAATTTCGTTTTTGAGTTATGAGATGCGTGGAAATGAACGATTTATAATAAAGGTTAGTATAGAGGAATCTAATATAAAGCCCGTAATTCTAAAATATAAAAATATTCCGGCTATTTTTATGAGGCGTGACGGATTTACGAATGGAGCAACTTATGAAGAAATCATAGATATGAGTGTAAGAAGTAAAAATACACAATATGATATCTTAATATCTGACATTAAATATAATCCTGAAAATTTTTCAATGCTTAGAGAGTTCTATAAGAAATATAATAATGGTAAGACTTTGAAAGATAAGGCATTACAGTCATTAGGATTTTTTAATGAAGAAGATTATTTGTCTAACGGTGCAGTTTTATTTCAAGATGATTATAAGGGTAACAAAACCGATGTACAGTGCTCCGTATTTTCCGGATCAAATAGGGGAAGCGACAGAGTCGTTACCATTAATCGCTTTAAAGGGAATGTAATAGCGAGTATAAGTTATATTATTGACTTTGTAAATCAAAGAATGAATCATAGTATTATAAAGCTGGATGAAGGTAGGGTAGATATTGATTCATATCCGGCAAGAGCCCTATTTGAAGGTGTAATAAATGCAATTGCTCATAGAGATTATTATCTGGACGGAACACAAATTCAAGTCGATATGTTTAAGGACAGATTGGAAATATCATCACCCGGAGGTTTTTACAGAGGTGATAAATTTGGAAAAACGTATGATTTATCTAAAATTATTTCAAAGAGAAGAAATGAAGTAATATCAGGAGTTTTAGTTTTATGTAATGTAATGGAGGCGGCAGGTACAGGCTTTGATAAGATAGTAGAGGAGTATAAGTCGGCGGATGAAGCACATAAGCCGTATATTTATTCAAAGTCCGATCACTTTACATTAGTATTGCCGGATTTAACATATGATAGAGGTATTGAAAATAATGATGTACCGAATATTAGCTTTCAGCCTGTTCCGCAAGGGACGGAGCTTGATAAAAAGGTACTGTCATTTTGTTATCATAGAGCACATAAGGTTTCTGAGATAGTGGAATACTTGGGAATCAGTGATTCAACATATTTTAGAAAGAAAGTTTTGGCTAATCTTGAAAAAAACGGGTATTTAGAAAAGAGTAAGTTATCAAGAGCGGCGTTTTATAAGACAAATCATAGCATGGTAAGTATTGAATGATGTAGTTTAATATAAGATTATTTATTGAAAGTTAGTCCGGGATAGCTCCGGGCTGATTTTTTTATTCATTTTGATATATAAGTATATTATATTTTTAGCGGAATAATATTTTACACTTGCTCTAAAGCGAGGATTTATGCTTTTTTAAATAAAATAAATATACAAATAACCTCTTGTTAGCAAAACCTAACTATGGTATAATAACTTTACCGACGATAACGTCGGTAAAAGAGGAGGTACTATATGGCTGCTGCGAAGAGGCTTAGTGAGGCTGAAAGAAAAAAAGAAATTATGGATTCAGCCACAAAAGTAATTGCCGCAAAGGGCTTAGGAAAGGCAACTATGGAAGACATCATCGCGGGAACAACTTTATCAAAAGGAGGAGTGTATCACTACTATGGGAACGTAAAAGAAATCTTTAAAGACATTATGATAAGCGGGATTGATTACAGAAACAATATCATTAAGGAGCATTTGGTTGAATGTGAAAAGGGTGGTGAGAGTAAGTTTATGGCAAAACAGTTGGTTGATAAAGTCATAGACAACAATCCTTTAACGCCTCTTTATGTTGAGTTTTTGATAGAGAAAAAAAGAAATCCCGAACTGAATAATATTATGGAAGAGCTTCAAGAACAGACAAAGGAAAGATTTAAAGCGATATGGAGTAATGACTCAGGATGGTTGTTTGATCCTCAAATTTTTCAGTTTGTTACCGATTTTATGAATGCTCTGATACTGGCTTCGGATGTACTGGATGCAAGAGAAAATTTCAAAAAGAACAGACAGCATTTGGAAGCAATATTTACTTACTTATTTGAACAAGTAAAGGAGAAAATGGATGGGAGTTTATAAGAAATTATTCAGATATGTGCCGAATGAAAAATATATCGGATATATGACAATCATAGTATCAAGTATTTCGGCATTCCTGGTGGTTTATGGATATTATTACATGTTTTTACTTCTAAAAGAAGCGGTAGTAAAGGGAAATTATGAAAATGCAGGATATTA
The DNA here is from genome assembly GCF_003589745.1 of Lachnoanaerobaculum umeaense. Taxonomy (GTDB): domain Bacteria; phylum Bacillota; class Clostridia; order Lachnospirales; family Lachnospiraceae; genus Lachnoanaerobaculum; species Lachnoanaerobaculum umeaense. Next base: position 430,616 of record NZ_CP032364.1, read on the forward strand.
TTCTACAAGGATAGTTATCTGTTTAACTATAAGTGCAGTAATGTATTTGGTATCCGGCATTGTTTCACATAAGCTGGCATTTAGACTTGAAACAAATCTACGAAAAAGAGGAATTGAAGGACTTACAGATGCAAGCTTTCGATTTTTCGATCTGCATTCCTCAGGATATATAAGAAAAACTATAGATGATAATGCTGCAAAGACACATATGGCGGTAGCTCATATGTTGCCGGATAATTCACAGGCATTTTTGGTACCGATTTTTGCCTTTATACTGGCATTTGCCATAAGTCTTAGAGTGGGAATCGTTATTATAGTTTTATCTGTTGTAAGCGGACTCATATTGATGGGAATGATGGGCAATAAAGATTTTATGAAGCTTTATCAGACTTCACTTGACAAACTGAGTTCTGAAACTGTGGAGTATATCAGAGGCATACAGGTAATAAAGATATTCGGTTCAAAACTTAAATCCTTTAAGGCATTGCATGATTCTATTATGGAGTATTCAAAATACGCTTATGATTATTCTCTGTCTTGTAAAACACCCTATGTCATATATCAGCTGATATTTTTAGGATTGATTGCCATTATCAGCATTCCGCTCAGCTTCTTTTTGACCGGTATAAAAGATCCTAAATTTATGGCTGTAGAGCTTATTATGATCTTTTTCTTAAGCGGTGTAATAATGGTCTCTTTTATGAAAATAATGTGGGCAAGCATGAATATCTATAATGCAAATTTTGCCATTGACAGTTTGGAAGAATTATATGAAAAGATGCAGGAGGACAAACTCACATATGGAAATAGAGAGCATTTTGACAATTTCAATATTGAATTTGAAAATGTGAGCTTTTCATATGGGGATAAAAAGGTTCTGGAAAACTTATCATTTTCATTAGAAGAGAAAAAAACTTATGCCTTAGTAGGGCATTCAGGTTCAGGAAAGTCAACTATTGCAAAGCTTTTGTCAGGATTTTATAAGGTTGATAAGGGGGCAATAAAAATAGGTGGATATCCTCTTTCGGAATATACAAAGGAGGCAATCATAAAGAATATCTCGTTTGTATTCCAAGACAGCAAACTGTTTAAAAAATCTATATATGATAATGTAGCATTGGCTGATGAAAATGCAGGTAGAGATAAAGTAATGAAGGCTCTCAGTCTTGCAGGTTGTGATGAAATTATTGAAAAGTTTAAAGACAGGGAAAATACAATTATAGGTTCAAAGGGGGTGTATCTTTCAGGAGGTGAAAAGCAAAGAATCGCTATTGCAAGGGCTATTTTGAAAAATTCACCTATTGTAATTATGGATGAAGCGAGTGCGGCAATTGATGCAGATAATGAATATGAATTACAAAAAGCATTTAAAAATTTAATGCAGGATAAGACTGTTATAATGATTGCCCATAGGATGACAAGTATCAGAAATGTAGATGAAATAATAGTTTTGGAAAAGGGAAATGTAATAGAGCGAGGAGATAATGATTCATTAGTAAAAACCGGAGGGTTATACAGTAGACTCCTCGGTCTTTACGAAACTGCAAATGATTGGAGGGTGTCAAATGAAAAACTACTATAAGAAAAGATATGCTCTCTCAGAACAGGGTGCAAAAAATCTTACAAAAGCAACGATATATTGTTTTTTGACATATTGTATCAACCTTGGTCCGATGTTTATTTTAATGGGACTTATTAATCAGTTGGTCTTGGGAAATGTATCAAGCACCTTGCAGTATATTGTTATGGCAATACTTACTCTTGTTTTTATGTATATTTTATTATCAGAAGAATATGTAAGCCTTTATAATTCCACCTATAAAGAATCGGCAAATTTGAGAAAGGGAATAGCAGAGAATCTGGCACAGCTTCCGCTGGCTTATTTTTCAAAGCACGATCTTTCCGACCTTTCACAAACGATAATGTCTGATGTGGAAAGGGTAGAGCATTCTATGAGCCATTCCATACCCAAGGTTGTGGCTATGTGGTTATTCTTCCCTCTGATGGGACTTATTATGCTTATTGGAAACTGGAAGCTTGGACTTGCAGCAATTATTCCCACTCTTTTAAGCTTTATGATCAATCCTTTGGCAAAACAGAAGGAAGTTTCAGAGTACAGCAGGTACTTTAATGTGTTAAGAGATAATTCAGAGCTTTTTCAAGAAACAATAGAGTTACAACAAGAGATAAGCAGCTTTAATCAAGCCGACAAGGTGAAGAAAAACCTGTATAAAAAAATGGAGGAGAGCGAGAGGATACATCTTAATGTAGAGATAGTTCCAATGCTGGCGGTAGGTATATCTTCATCTCTCTCATATATAAGCCTTGCAGTAGTATTGGCTGTCGGAATACAGTTACTTATTCACAATGAGATCAGCCTCTTATATCTGATAGGATACCTGATAGGAGCAATAAAGGTTAAAGAACTTTTTGATGTTTCAAGGGAAGGAATGACCGAAATGTCATATATTGAACCTGCAATTGTAAGAATAAAGGAGATAAAAAATGCAGCGCTTCAAGAGGGTAAAGATACAGACCTTTCAAGCTACGATATAGAATTTAAAAACGTTTCATTTGCTTATAATAAAGATGCAAAGGTATTAAAAGATGTGAGTTTTACGGCAAAGCAGGGTGAGGTTACAGCTTTGGTAGGTATATCGGGTTCCGGTAAAACTTCCGTACTAAGACTTATATCAAGGCTGTATGACTATGATACCGGAAGTATCTTAATAGACGGAAAGGATATCAAAAATATATCTACAGAATCATTGTTTAAGAATGTCTCAATAGTATTTCAGGATGTGACCTTGTTTAATACAAGCATTATGGAAAATATTCGTTTAGGCAGGGAGAGTGCAACAGATGAGGAAGTAAAGGAAGCGGCTAGGCTTGCAAACTGTATGGACTTTATCGAAAAATTGCCGGATGGATTTAATACTCTGATTGGAGAAAATGGTGCTGAATTATCAGGTGGAGAAAGACAGAGAATTTCTATTGCAAGAGCATTTCTAAAGGATGCACCTGTTTTGATATTGGATGAGATATCGGCAAGCCTTGATGTGGACAATGAAAAGAAGATACAGGACAGTTTAAATAAGCTTATCAAGGACAAAACGGTTATTATTATTTCTCACAGATTAAAATCAATAGAAAATGTTAATAAGATTGTGGTAATAGATGAGGGAGTTGTTGAGACATCAGGAAATCATGATGAGCTTATAAAAGATTCAAAGGTATATAAAAACTTGATCGAAAAGACAAAATTAGCGGAAGCATTTAATTATTAGGGGGAAGATATGAAAGAGCAAAAGCTGAAAATAAAGGATCTGGTGACTATAGGTGTATTTGCTGTTATATATTTTGTAGTTACTTTTGCCGTTGGAATGATTGGAGTTATTCCGATTTTGTTCCTGATATATCCTACAATACTGGGAATTGTAAGCGGAACTGTTGTTATGTTATTTATGGCTAAAGTACAAAAACCTTGGGCATTGTTTATTTTCGGAATGCTGTCACCTCTTATTATGCTTGTGGGAGGCCATACCTATGTAATTGTACTTCATGCATTTGCAGTAATGATTATAGCCGAGTTGATAAGAAGAATCGGTCATTATAATTCATTTAAATACAATATGCTTTCATTCGCAATATTTAATACTTGGATTTGCGGTTCACTTATGCAAATGTTATGGGCAAGGGAGAAATACATTGAGTTATCTATGATGATGGGCAAGGAGTATGTAGATATTTTGATAAAACTTATTACTTATCAGCATATGGCTTTGGTTTATCTTGGTGCTATAATCGGAGGACTTATAGGAGCAAATATCGGAAGAATATTACTAAAAAAACATTTTATAAAAGCAGGTATAGTTTGATGTATTATTAGGAGGGAAATATGAAAGAGCAAAAGCTGAAAATAAAGGATCTTGTCACTATCGGTGTATTTGCAGTTATATATGTGGTGATTATATTTGCTTTGGGAATGATAGGATTTTTACCTGTTTTATATCTGGTATATCCTGCACTACTCGGTATTGTAAGCGGAACTGTTATTATGTTGTTTATGGCAAAGGTACAAAAACCTTGGGCGGTGCTGATACTTGGAATGCTTACATCTGTTTTTATGATGGTAGAAGGAAATACCTATTTACTTATTATACATTCATTCGTGGTGATGCTTATAGCCGAGTTAATAAGAAGAGTAGGTAACTACAATTCATTTAAATACAATATGCTTTCATTTGCAATATTTAATACCTGGATCTGCGGTTCACTTATGCAAATGTTATGGGCTAGAGAAAAATATATTGAAATAGCAATGGTTATGGGTGAGGATTATGTGAATGCTTTGATAAAGCTTGTCACATATCCCAATATGGCATTGGTCTATCTGGGTGCTATATTAGGCGGACTTATAGGAGCGAATATAGGAAGAATATTACTTAAAAAACATTTTATAAAGGCAGGTATAATTTGATGTATTACATCAATGACAAAAGACTAAATCCAAATCCTATAACCAAGTTTTTTGTTGTAGTGTTACTTGGGTTTACTGTAGTACATTCTATAAATCAATATTTGGAAATAGCTGCTGTATTAGTGATATCTATTATGTACCTTATTAATGGATTTAGAAGAGAGGCAATAAAAAATATACTGGTATTTGGCGTATTGTTCTTTGTACCGAGTTTTAGTGCTTTGGCAAAGCTTCCCATATTTATACTGATGATGCTTTCATTATTTGCCCTATGTCGTATGTTTTATCTTCCATTTGCAGCAGGTGAATTTATGATTAAGACTTCTGATGTCGGAAGTATTATCTCATCAATGGATGCTTTAAAAATACCAAAGGAAGTTTCTGTACCTATAGCCGTAATGTTCAGGTTCTTCCCTTCATTTGCCGAGGAGAAAAATAACATTATGATGGCAATGAGAATAAGGGGAGTAGAAACAAAAAATCCTGTTAAATATCTTGAATATATTGCTGTACCCCTGCTTATTATTTCATCAAATATTGCAGATGATATTGCAAAGGCTGCGGAAACAAAATGCATTGCCAATCCTGTAAAGAAAACAAGGTACATAAAAGTAAAAATTCATTTGATCGATTTTATTTATGCTTTAACAATGACAATTATAGTGGTAGGAGGTCTTATATGCTTACATTAGAGAATCTGTCACTGTTTTACGAACAGGATAAAAAAGTACTTGATGATATCAACTTAATCGTAGCGGACGGTGAATGTGTACTTCTTACGGGAGAGAGCGGAAGCGGAAAATCTTCTATTATAAATTCTATAAACGGTCTGGCTTTTGAATATGAAAATGCCAAATTTAGCGGCAGCGTAAAGGTTAACAATAAAGATTTAAAGGGAATGGAGCTTTATGAAATATCTCTGATGATATCCAGCGTTTTCCAAAACCCAAAGACACATTTTTTCAATGTGGATACAACACTTGAACTGTTATTTTATCTTGAAAATATAGGGCTTAGTAAACAGGAAATGGAAAACCGTATGGAATATATGCTAAAGCTCTTTCCCATAAAGCACTTGCTCGGGCGTAGTATATTTGATCTTTCAGGTGGCGAAAAACAGATACTTTGTGTGGCGGCCTGCTATATTTCAGGTTGTAAGATAATAGTACTTGATGAACCTTCATCAAATCTGGATGATAAATATATTGATATATTAAAGGAAATGCTACAGATACTAAAGAATAAGGGAATTACACTTATCATTGCAGAGCATAGAATCTATTATTTGACGGATTTGGCAGATCGAATTATTCTTGTCAGAAAGGGAGAGCTTTTTAAGGAGCTTACAAAAGATGAACTGTTAAACTCTGAAAAGCAACTTGGACTTCGCTCTGCGATAAAAACAGTATTGAAAGCTCAAAATAAGTCGGTTGGAAATGATTTAAATATTAAAAAACTCGAGTACAACTTTAAAGACGGTTCGGGGTTAAAGATAGAAGATATTTCGTTTGGTCTTGGAAATATTTACGGTATTATCGGAAAAAACGGCTGCGGTAAATCCACATTTATAAGAGTAATGACAGGCCTTGATGATAAGGGAAAGAGTGAGATAACATTTGACGGGAAAATTCTAAACAAAAAAGACAGACTGAAAAATTCATCTTTGGTTATGCAGGATGTAAATCATCAGCTTTTCACAGATTCTGTAGAGGAAGAAATAAAACTTGGGGTTAAGGATTTGTCACAGGATAGATTAGATAAGGTTCTATTTGGTCTTGAACTTACAGAATTAAAGGACAGACATCCTATGAGCCTTTCAGGTGGACAAAAACAAAGAGTGGCCATTGCTTCAGTTCTATGCAAAAACTCAAGATTTATATTTTTTGATGAGCCCACAAGCGGTATGGATTATAAAAATATGATAAGAATTTCAAAGCTGATAAAGGAGATGAGTACTAAAGATAATATTATATTTATTGTTTCCCACGACAATGAATTTTTAAATGAAACCGCAGACAGTATACTTTGCCTTGAGGAATTTAAGATCCCGGCATCCAAAAATGAAAGTAATAGAATCATTTATTATTAAACAAAACTTTAAAAACTGTAGTTTAATATATGATATAATCAAAGAAAACATTGGAGGATACTTTATGGATCGTTTCAAGAAAGTTTATAGACAGGGAGTATTAGAAGTACTTGAAGTCTGGGTTGATACGGAGACAGGTGTAAACTATTTGTTTAAGGCAAACGGATATGCAGGAGGTCTGACAGCTTTACTGGATAAAGACGGAAAGCCTGTAATCACATACAATGGTAAAGAAGAATTGTAAATAAAAACTGTAGCGGAAGGATAGCTTCTACTACAGTTTTTATGTCTATTCCCATATTGTATGCTGTGCTCTCACACCATATTTATCAGGTTTATAAAGTGAATCAAAATTAGCTTCCACACTGTATCTTTTCCATATAACATAGTCGGAAGGCTGAATTTTAAGTGTAAATGAAATATCATTCCTTACTTCTTCATATTCAATCGGATGTAGTGAAAAAATATCCGTCAAATCTCTTTCTCTAAAGTCATCTATACTCAGTTTAGACAGGTCGGTATTATTAAATTTAACTTCTGATAAAGCTTCACTGTTTGCCGGAATCCTGTAATAAGTTATTGTACAGTTTTTTAGTTTATCGCTATCTTTTAATGTAGGAGTAACACTTACAAAACCGTAGGATTTATCATCACGAAATATTTCCAAAAGTTCACCATAATAAAAGTGGTCATTACGATTGTTTACTATTTCGCTGTCTGCAGACTTTTCCGAGAAGTAAAAGCCGTCAGACAAAAGAGTGGATGCCTTTGTTTCGCCGACAATTATATTGCTTTTATCTATTTGTACTACGACCGGCTTTTCGGGAAAACCTATCATAGATACAAAGAGAGTAAGAGTAAAAAGTGAAATAAACAGTCCGGCTATAACAGCATTTGAAGCTGAGTAGAGTCGAAATATTTTATTTTTATGATTGCTTATAAGTCCTAAGATAAGCTGAAGGAGATGATAAATTATCAAGCTTATTACTGCAAGTCCAAGCTGAAATTTTAAACATCTATAAAGTGATAAGGTAAAATTATTTGTCATATAAAACATAATGCCTATGCAGGAGATATTTGCCAAAACATACACTAAGAAAAATAATAATGCAGCTTTTAGTGCAGCAGATTCGGTAATATCATCATAGTCTATATGTATTCTACCTTGAAAGCCCTGTCCGATTTTGTACATCCATTTTGGGACTTCCTTTCCGGTAGTTACTGCAATTACCAGCCTTAAAAACATATAGATTGTTAACATAAAGCATAGTAAAACCAAAAGACCAAAAATTAATGCGAATATAGTAAATCCCATTTTATTCCTCCATTATTCCCAAATAGTATGCTGTGCCATTACACCATAATGGTGTACTGAGTTATTTTCAAAAAAATCCGCCTCAATGCTATAACTTTTCCACAGTGAGTACCCTACAGTTTGCAGTTTTAAGGTATACAAAGGACTGCGTTTATACTGATGATAATTATAAGGCTTTAGTGAAAAAATATCAGCCAGATCGCTGTTTTCAAAATCCTGAATGCTCAATGATGATAGATCTGTATCATTAAATTTTACCTGAGATAAAACCTCACTGTCACCCGGTATCTCATAATATGTTATGGTACAATTTTCAAGTTTATCTGAATTTTTAAATGTAGGAGTAATACTCATAAATCCATAAGATTTTCCGTCACGAAGCAACTCTACAAGCTCGCCATAGTGAAGTTGGCTGTTTCGTTTATTTACAATTTCACTGTCTGCATCTTTACCGTAAAACTCAAAGCCGTCTGCTAAAAGAGAGGAGGCTTTTGTTTCGCCTATTACCACAGTGCTGTTATCTATTTGTATATCTAGAGGTCTTTCAGGAAGTCCCACCCTAAGCATCCATAGAGTATATACAAGTGCAGTAACAAATATACCTGCCATTACAGCGTTTGTCGGTGAGTAGAGTGGCCTGTAAATTCCCAATATATGAGATACAAAAAATAAAATCAGTTTTACTATAAAGTAGAATAACATTGCTATCAAAACAACTACTGCCTGCAAGCCAACACATATATAAAATGCTTTCTTGGAATTTTGTGTTTGATAATACATTACAAAATAGAAAAAAATATTGGCTAAAATAAAACAAAGGATAAAAAAATTGGTATCCCACAATGCTGCAGGTTCTGTAAAATCCTCGTAATTGATATTGATTTTACTTTTAAATCCTTGCCCAATCTTGTACATCCAATTTGGAACTTCAGTATTTGTTCTCACAGCTGTTACAAGTTTTACATACATATAAACTGTAAACATAAGAAGCACCAATATAAGAATACCGAGCGCTATTGAAACTATAAAAAAGGCCATTGTAGCTCCCCTTTTCAAATTAAAAGTTGTATACTTATATTATATCATTTTGTTGTAAAATTTACGATATTTAATACTTTTATGGGGGGAATATGGCTGTTTCATATTTTATCTATGTGACGGATAAAGAAAATACTGATTTTAATTTAGAGAAGTTTAATAATGACATTAAACAAAGATTTCCTAAAGTCGGTATTTCGGTAAAGGATGATGAGGACTGCCGGTACAATATTTGTTGGGAAGACTACGAGGATGAGTATGAGTTTGAACTTTGGATGCTTAAGGATAGAAGTGTATTCATGATAAATTATTTCAACTCAAAGAACAGGCTCTATGATTATGCAGAGTTTATAAAATGGCTCAGAAGCTACTTCCCTTATGAAAAGGAAGTTTTATTATGTGATGAGGGATATAGTAAAACTATTGTATTAAGTGAGGTAGTAGAGATAGAGGATATTTTGGAGATACTGGAGTAGGGGGGATATAAGGTGTAAGACATATATCATTGTTACATGTTAGATAAGTAAAAGGTATTTTTATAAGTATATAAGGTTAAAACACAATTAATGATAGGATATTGACAAAAAGCAATCACATATGTATCTTGATTATATAATTTAAAAATCATATTCTCCGGGGGATAATGTATTGAATATAGAACTGTTTTGTGATTGTTATTTCATTCCATGAGCAGAAGTATCCGCTTACATACTATTTCAAGTAATAATTTGGAGGTGACTATTTTGTCAAATGAGAGAAGAGATTTCTGTATCGAGTGTAGGAGAGAGAAGGAATACATTTTACAAAAGAAGGATATTATAAAAAATATAAAGGATAAGGATTATAATTTTTCAATTACTGTTGCCATATGTACAGAATGAGGTGAGGAAATGAGTGTTCCGGGACTTATGGATAAGAATATTCGAGAAATTGATGAGCAGTATAGGAAAGCAGAGGGATTGGTATCAATTGATGACATCGAAAGATTTATGAAAATTTATAATATAGGAAAAGGACCTCTATCTTTAGCAATCGGATTTGGAGAGATAACTATTTCCAGATATCTGGAAGGATAGGTGTCGTCAAAAGAATATTCGGATATAATTAAATCTGCAATTTCATCACCAGAATATATGAAAAAGAAACTTATTGAAAACAGAGAGCGAATAACAGATACAGCATATAAAAAAGCCTATAATGCAGCTGTAAGTATGGAAAGGTTATTTTCTGTTTCTGATAACATGCTCGGGGTAATAGCATATATTTTTAAAAAGCTGGAAGAGGTAACACCTCTAATGTTGCAGAAACTATTATATTTTACTCAGGGAGTATATTTAGCGTTGTATAGGAAGCCTATATTTGTGGAGGATTGTAGGGCTTGGGTACATGGACCTGTATATCCGGAGGTTTATGAACTGTTTAGAGATTTTAAGTATAATCCTATTGACGATGCACGTTTTGCACTTTTAAGCGGAATGGAAGACACTTTGAAAGATAATGAAAAGAAAGTAATAGAGCTTGTTGTAAATACATTTGGAATATATAGTGGAAAGGTATTGGAGAAGATTACACACAATGAGTCCCCTTGGAAGGAAGCACGAATAGGATATGGTGAAAGTATTCCTTCAAATGAGCTTTTGTCAAAAGATCAAATAATGAATTATTATATTCAGACAAATAATAAATATGGAATAGACACAGAAGATGGCCTGAGTAGATATATCCATGATATGCTGAATAATATATTCTAAAATTAAAAACCTGAGATAGAATATTTTACAGATACATCTGTAAAAGAACTGTGAAAATGTAAAGAAATGGCTTGAAGTGATGCTTAAGTGTAAAAAAATTTAGAATAAGCAGGTGAAAACATGATTACAGGTGTCGACTACATCTTATATACTAATAAAAATAGAGATGCTTTTATAGAAAAAATAAAAGAAAGTATTACGTTTTGGAAAAATCCATATATTGTCATTGATAATGAAGATGAAACAACAGATATTTTTGTTTCTCGAGATGAAGAGATGTTTCAGTTGATGGATGAAAAGGGCTTTTATGTAGATGAACTGTCCGGGGAAGGGCCGTTTTTATTGATTTTTAACAGTGGATATTTATTAAAGGAAAATAGAGTGACTTTGGTGCTTTCTGAAGAAATTTTTGAGTCAAAATTCTCCAAGCTGGTATTCAACACGATTAAATCTATTTTATAATGTGGAAGGACGGAGAGAGGGGGTACATTATGGAGAAAAAAGTAGAATTAAAAGAAATTATAAATAAACAAAGAGATTTCTTTAACACAAATGCAACTAAATCAGTCAAATATAGAATTAAGATATTGCAAAGGTTGAAAGAGGCAATTAGGAACAATGAGGTAGCAATCCTTTCCGCTCTATATAAGGATCTTTTAAAGTCTAAGGCTGAGGCATATATGAGTGAACTGGCAATAGTTTATGCGGAGATAAATGAGGCTTTAAAAAATGTAAGAAAGTGGAGCAGACCGGAGAAGGTAAAAGGAACTATATCTACATTTCCGGCAAAGAATTATATATACTCTGAGCCTTATGGAGTGGTGCTTATTATATCACCTTGGAATTACCCATTCAATTTGGCGATAGCACCGTTGATAGCGGCAATAGCGGCAGGAAATACCGCAATAATCAAATGCTCAAAAGAGAGTGTTTATACTTCAAAAGTCATCAAATATATTATAAATAAAGCGTTTAGTTCAAACTATATTTTCTGTGTGGATGAAGATATAGATTATGATGAGCTTCTGAATCAAAGATATGATTATATATTCTTTACAGGAAGTCAAAGAGTAGGAAAGATTGTAATGAATATAGCGAGCAATAAGCTTATACCGATTTCTTTGGAGCTTGGTGGAAAGAGCCCTTGTATTATAGATGAGACTGCAGATATAAAACTTGCTGCAAGGCGAGTACTGTGGGGGAAACTGCTTAATGCCGGACAGACCTGTGTGTCTGTTGATTATGTGTTAATACATAGCAGTGTTAAGGACAGATTTATAAAGTATTTGCAGAAAGAACTAAAGAAAAGATATCCTAATGCATTAAATAATGATACTTATCCAAGAATAATAAATGAGTATCATTATAAAAGACTGATGAATCTAATAAAATCAGAGGAGAATATAATAGGTGGCAGAGGTGATGATGTAGTTCATAGATTAGAGCCTACTATTTTACCTGATGTGGATTTTGACCATGAGATTATGAAAGAGGAGATATTCGGGCCACTGCTTCCAATCATAGAATATGACGATATCAATAATGTAATACGGATAATAAAAGAACATGAGAAGCCTTTGGCATGCTATGTATTTACAAGGGATGAAGATACAGCAAAGCATATTATAAATAGCATTTCATACGGTGGTGGATGCATAAATGATGTTATACTGCAAGTATCAAATCATTATATGCCATTTGGAGGAGTAGGAAGTAGTGGAGTGGGTTCGTATCATGGGAAGTTCGGATTCGATACATTCAGCCATAAAAAGAGTATTGTTTGGAGTAAAACAATGATTGATTTACCCATCAGGTATGCACCATTTAACCAACTAAAATTTAGAATATTGAAGAAAATATTAGAATCATTTAGTGATTGAAAAAATTATAAAACCGGAGATAAAATATGGCTTATACCAAGGAAAACTTTGAAGAATGGATAATTCTTATAGACTCTAAAATGGAGTGTTTTACAGATTCATTTGCAAAAGAAAACAATTTAAAACTTGACTACAGCATAGAGTCACTGGACGAGATTGAAAATTGGATTCTAGGTAATTACAGTGAGATAAAGAATTTGATAAATGATACGAAGACCTTAGACTATTTGACAGTATACATAGGTGAGACTTTCAGGAAACATATTGGTGGAGAGTGGTTTATAGATTTGAAAAATAAAAAGAATGCATATTATTCTATGCCTGTTTTGACAAGCCCCGATTACATAGGAGAGAGCTATATAGCACCGATGACATTTGCAACTGCATGTATCAACAGAAAAAAGGGCAATTATATAAGCACTATACTGAAAAACTGTTTGGAAGATATGGGAAAGTAGGGTATGATACCTTAGAAGATGTATTACTACCGGAGCCTTACGTGATCCACATGGGTTGCGTCAGACTCCGGCAGTATTTATATCTTTATTATCTGAATATAGTGCTAAATGAACTTGTATTATTTTTCACAAAGCTCTTTACATCACTATCTATATCTTTAAGTTCTCCATTTAAATATTGTTTTAAAGTACCTGTTCCTTTAGTTTCGTCATAATCAGTTAAAAAATAAATTTTTTCTAATTTATTACGATATGAATGATATCCATTATAATCTTTTACATTTTTTGCAATTACAGTATCCCGACCGTTTTCCCAAATATGATAAGTATCATTATCATCTTCATATGAAGTTTGTGAAAGAGTATCAGTGTATATGATATAAGTCTCAGTACCATTATTTTCCAAATGTGCCGGAGAATAATATTTGCCTACATTTTCATTGATAATGTTTTTATCCAGGAATAAAGAACAATAGTCATTCCCTTTGATTTCTGCTAAATACAACAAATCATCATTTTCCGCTTTAGAGTCTTGTGAATAAGCAAAATCTACAAAATAATTTATATTTTCATTTACAAGCTCAATTTCACCTTTTGTATTTCCTTCTAAAGCGACTTTCCAAAGCTTCTTATTTTCTTCAGAGAAAAAATACCAATATTTTGATTTAGAAGGGTGTGCTTCTTTTAGTCTGTATATGTCGTCACTATCTTCTATATCTTCATACTCTCCCAGTGTTTCACCATTCTGTACTACTTTTAGAATAATTTTGTCCTCAGAGTTTTTTTCTGTATATGCCAGAAAATTTTCTTTTATATTAAATCTTACAAATTTTACAAATGAATCACTGACTAATTCCTCATTGCCGTTAAAGTCAAATCTATAGAGGGATGTTGGTTCATCAGCTTTTGACGCATAGATGACTTTATCAGAAGAATAAGTAACTTCATTATATGGTTCGTCAATACCTTTTACTATTTCTTTTGAGTTTCCATCTTCCAACTTATATATTGTATTATCCTTAAAATAGCATATTGAATCAAGCTCAAAAGAATAATTGAAAGAATTTATATTAAAATCTGAATATACTGTGTTATTACCTGTATATATATCGATTAAATATACATTCATCAATTTTTCTTTGTCATAATTGCGCTTACCCGGAACAATTAAAAGCTTATCCTGGGCCTTAGAAATAATGTATTTTATTTCCTCTTCGCCCTCTTCTTTAAAGAGACTAACTGCTTTACCACCCTTATATAAAAACAGCTCTTTATTTGAAATATAGAGTATATCACCATTTTTTAAGGCTGAATGTACTGTAACATTGTCAGCTACTTTGGTTCGCTCTGTAGGTGTTTTAGATGCTGATATATATAGAGTATAGGTTTCACCGTCATAATCTGAAAAGGAACAAAATTGATCTAAGTTTTTGTTATATCCTTTTATAGAAAATTCCCCCATAACACTTCCATTAGTTGTACAAGGTCCAAGATCTATAATTTCAGAGTTATCATAGCGAGCCATATATAGATTGTCTCCCTTTATGTAAAGAGAAAAATTATTGGAATCGGATACAGTTGTATTATCACTAGTATCAGAATTAGATACATCCTGCTCCTCGCTACTATTAGAATCAGTATTCTCGCCTGATACTTCAGTAGGCTTTTTAGCAGATGAACAGGCTGATGTAAATATAGCAAAAAGACATATAGCTAAAAAACATAAAATACCTACAAGTTTTGATGAAAGTTTTTTTGACATAAATTATACCTCCGTGAATTTTGATATAATTTTACTATATATTTGTATAAAAATCGATTCACAATTTTGACAAAATCATTTGAAGATTTTAAGTTCAGAAAGTATACTTGCCTTGATATAATGTATCTATATAATAAAAGTATGTTGTAAAAGAATGGAGAAAAAATGGCTTATACGAAAGAAAACTTTGAAGAATGGATTATTCTTATAGATTTTAAGATGGAATATTTTACAGATAAATTTGCAAAAGAAAATAATTTAAAACTGGACTACAGCATAGGGTCACTTGATGAGGTTGAAAAATGGATTCTCACTAATTACAGTGAGATAAAGGACTTGACAAATGATGCTGAAAACTTAGACTACTTGACTGTATATATAGGTGAGACTTTCAGGAAGCATATAGGTGGAGAATGGTTTATAGATTTAAAAAATAAAAAGAATGCATACTATTCCATGCCTGTTTTGACAAGTCCTGATTACATAGGAGAACTATACAAAGCTCCAATGACATATGCGACTGCATGTATAAATAGGAAAAGGGGAGATTATATCAGCACTATACTAAAAAACTGTATGGAAAATATGAATCATAAGAAATCAGACCTATAACAAGGAAAGCTTTTTAAGCTTTCCCGTTTTATTCCCATATAGTATGCTGTGCCATTACAGTGTAGTTTGAGATACTGTTATCAGAGTTAAAATCAGCTTCTATACGATAGCGTTTCCAAAGAGAATAGTCATGAGTTTGCAATGTAAGTACAAAGTAATAAGGGCCTTTCATCTCATCATAAACTATCGGATGCAGTGAAAAAATATCTATCAAATCTTTATTTTCAAAGTCACTTAGCTCCAGATCCGACAGAGTTATATTGTTAAACTTCACAGCAGATAAATCTGTATCATTGGGTGTAGCCTTAAATGATGTTATAGTACAATTTTTAAGCTCATCCAAGTCCTTCCATGTCGGTGTAACACACACATGACCAAAAGATTTATCACCAAGATACAATTCCAAATATTCTCCATAGTAAAAGTGGTCACTTCGTGTATTTATAATCTCACTGTCTGCATTTTTGTCTTTAAAGGTAAAGCCGTTATCAAGAAGCACGGATGCTTTTGTTGAACCGATAATCACATTAGTTCCTGCTATCTGTACATTTACAGGCTTTGCCGGAATACCTGCTATAGATATAAAAAAAGTAAATGCAAATGAGGCGAAAAACATAAGTACATCCAGTGCATTGGTAGTGGAGTAAGAATATTTCGTACGGTATGTGGGTATCAAAAAACGTATAATTGGTCTGGTAATTCCGGAAAGTATTATCGCAGCTATAATTATAGCAAACTGCATTTGTAAACAGGAAAAAATTGCTTTTCCCATATTGTGTAATTTGAAATAATTTACAACGGTAACTATTATATTAACTAAAATAATACACAGCATAAAAACGCTAGCCTCTATAAGTGCAGGTTTATCCGTGATATCGTCAAGGTGAACAGGCCTTCTTGTAATCTGGATATGACCTAAAGTATATATCCATTTAGGGAGCTTCTTAAAAGTATAAACAGCTATCAGCAGCCTAAAGTATATAAAAACAGCTAAAATAAAGCATAGCAGTGAAAATATACCAAAGGCTAATGTAGATATAAAAAATCCCATTACATTCACCTCCTTTGAGTATGTAAAAGTATTATAAAATCAAGTATCATTATATCACTTTATATATTGATATTGTAGATGTAAAGGAATAGTATATGGAATAGGGCGGAAATAGATAGTAATTGTGGAAAGCAGCGTAATCTATGGCTAATCACATGGTTATTTGCCAACAGAATTTAAATGGAAAGGAAATAAAGAATGAATATATTATTACAGGAAAGTGCCGATATTTTAAAAGAGTATTTTGGAGAGAGACTGGATAAAATGGTAGTTGAAAGGGCGGTGTTCGGACTGTTCTTTTCAGGAGTAAAATTAAGTACAGGTCATGGCGGTCTTTGTTTTACTCCGGTTAAGGAGATTCCGGAGGCTGTATGCTGTCCAAGTTCCGCAAAGGCTATGCCTTTATCAGGTAAACTAAGCGGTAGGAGTGTAAAGAGCTATTTGGATGATCTTTCACATGAGAATATTCTAAGAAAGACACTGGCTATTGCAACACTTAATGCACTTTCAGCTTGTTACTGGGAGGGAAATAAGAACTTGGAGTATAAAATAGAGATAGATGTAGATTCTTTTGATGTGATGGAGGTTCCCAAGGGTAAAAAAAGCGTTGTAATAGGTGCTTTGGTACCGATGCTTAAAAAGCTGCTTGCAGCAGATGCAGATTTTAAAGTTCTGGAGATGGATTCACGTACTCTAAAGGGCAAGGAGCTGGAGCATTTTGCACCTTCAAAGGATGCCAATGTGTATCTTCCGGATTCAGATCTTGATGTTATTACAGGTGTTACTATCCTTAATGATACATTACCCGATTTACTGGCTATGTGTAAGCCCGGTGCAGATATTTTGGTTACAGGTCCTACAGCCGGAATGATACCGGATGCATTCTTTAAAAGAGGCGTAACGGTAATGGGTGGTATCTTGGTGACTAAACCTGATGAGCTTCTTGATGTTATAAGCGAGGGAGGCTCAGGTTATCATTTCTTTGGGAAGAGTGCGGAAAGAATCGTGATCAGAAATGGATGACAAATATTCCTTTGTATAATATTTATAAAATTGGAGAATACGTAGATAAATAGAAATGAGGAGAGTAAAAATATGGGCTATACTAGGGAAAACTTTGAAGAGTGGATAATTCTTATACCTTTTAAAATGGAATATTTTACAGACACATTTGCGGGGGAAAACAACTTGAAACTTGACTACAGTATGGGGTCATTGGATGAACTGGAAAAATGGATCTTAGCTAATTATAAAGATGCCGAAGGGCTGATAAAAGATAAGAAAACGCTTGATTACTTGACAGTATATATTGGAGAGACTTTCAGAAAATATATAGGTGGTAAGTGGTTTATAGATTTGGAGAATAAAAAGAATGTATTCTATAGTATGCCTGTTTTAAAAAGTCCTGAATATAAGGGAGTTACATCCAAATCGCCCTTGACATATGCGACAGCATGCATAAGCAGGAATAAGGGGGATTATATAAGTACAATCCTAAGGAATAATATGGAACATTAGATATATAATTTAAAACATATATGTATTTTTGACATAAGAATTTCAAGCTTATAATATGTTTGATTTTTGTATACATAAGTATTGTAGAATATATTTTGTCTATGCTATCATAAAGTCATATTGTTCTTATGGTAAAGATTAAAATTTTAGAACATATGGGGAGGAAATGTGGACTTCAGTTATATAAGACCTAAGTTTTTTGAAGCATTAAAAGGTTACAACGGAGAGCAGTTTGTAAAGGATTTGATTTCAGGTATCATAGTTGCAATTATTGCAATGCCGCTTTCAATAGCGCTTGCAATTGCATCAGGTGTAAATCCGGAACAGGGGCTGTATACAGCGGTGGTTGCAGGATTTTTTATTTCATTTCTGGGTGGAAGTATAGTGCAGATAGGTGGACCGACCGCTGCCTTCGTTATAATAATCTATGGTATAGTGGCTCAGTATGGAATAGCAGGGCTTACAGTTGCCACCATAATGGCAGGATTTATGCTGATACTTATGGGAATCTTTAGACTTGGAGATTTAATAAAGTTTATACCAAAGACTATTACGGTAGGATTCACATTCGGAATTGCTGTAAGCATAGTGGCAGGACAGATAAAAGATTTTTTCGGACTTGATATGGGAGCGGTGCCGGCGGAATTTGTGGAGAAGATGATTGCTCTTTTTAAGAATTTTCACACATTAAATATCGCAACTTTTTTAGTAGGTCTTTTGGCATTGCTTATTCAGATATTTTGGCCGAAGGTATCTAAGAAGATTCCGGGATCTTTGATTGCAATTATAGTTACAACTCTAATTGTAAAGTTTGGAAACCTTCCTGTAAAAACTATAGGGGACTTATATACTATAAGGGCAGGACTCCCAAAGTTTGGTATACCGGATATATCACCTGAGCTTATATCTTTGATGGTTTCACCGGCATTTACCATAGCGATATTGGCTGCTATAGAATCTCTCTTATCATGCGTGGTTTCAGATACAATGACAGGGAGTCATCACAGTCCGAATGCAGAGCTTATAGGACAGGGAGTTGGCAATATAATGTCGGCACTCTTTGGTGGAATACCTGCTACCGGTGCTATTGCAAGAACTGCCGCAAATGTTAAAAATGGCGGAAGAACACCTATTGCAGGTATGATTCATGCAATTACACTTATGCTTATATTGTTATTCTTGATGCCATATGCATCACTTATTCCTATGAGTTGTCTGGCGGCCATTCTTATTATAGTCGGCTACAATATGAGCGGATGGAAAAATGTGGTACACATAATAAAAATAGCACCTAAAAGTGATATTGCGGTTTTATTGATTACTTTATTTTTAACGGTACTTTTTGACCTGGTAATGGCTATAAAATTTGGTATGATTCTTGCGGCATTTCTTTTCCTAAAGCGTATGTCAGATATTGCAAATGTAAGGCAATGGGTGGATAAATCAGACTTAGATGAGTATGCACTAAATTCCGACTTTAAGGCTGTACCTAAAAATACAATAGTTTATGAGATTTTTGGAGCATTATTTTTTGGTGCTACAAAAGATTTACTTAATATAGCACATGAAGATGAAAAAAATGTACTGGTTCTTCGTATGAGAAATGTACCGGTAATGGATATTTCAGGACTTGAAGCTTTGGAAGAATTGCTTGGAATCTGTAAAAAAAGAAATATGACTTTGATATTATCTCATGTAAATGAACAACCTATAAAGGTTATGGGAAAGGCAGGGTTTATCGAAAAGTTAGGTAAAGATAATTTTTGTGAGAATATAGATAGAGCACTTGAACGAGCTAAAACTCTGGATAAGTAAAGAAACTCTTTAGTTGGATATTTACAGATCTGACTAAAGAGTTTTTATTTTAAATATAGTAAAAACAGAATAATTGTGCACAGCAAGTGTTTAAGATTTATATAAAAAGAGTTATAATCTAAACACTATCTCATGTCAATGCTCAAATATATTGATAGTAGTTAATTAAGTGGAGGACAATATGAACGAGAACTTAAAAAAGAGAAATGAAATATTGACAGATACTGTGATCAAAGGTTTGAAATCCAGAAATATGACAGGGTACTATGCAAAGGATAAGGGAGAGGCACTTAAGATTGCTCTTGAACTTATACCGGAAAATAGCAATATTGCTATGGGCGGTTGTATGAGTGCAAACGAGATTGGTTTAATTTCTGCACTTGAGCAGGGTAATTATAATTATATGGACAGGGCTAAGATGGAACCTAGAGAGGCACTGCTTGCAGCTTATGATGCAGATATATTTCTTTCAAGTGCGAATGCTATGACAGATGATGGAGTACTTGTAAATATTGACGGTAATGCTAACCGTGTATCCTGTATAGCACAGGGACCTAAAAAGGTTATATTTATAGTAGGAATCAATAAGATATGTTCGGATATAGATAGTGCTATGAAGCGTGCCAGAAATGTAGCAGCTACCGCAAATACACAGAGATTTGATATAAAGACTCCTTGCAAGATTACAGGAAAATGCTCAGACTGTAAATCACCGGATACTATCTGTTGTCAGTTTCTGATTACCAGATATTCAAGACATGGAGGAAGAATACACGTGATTTTGGTGAATGATAATCTTGGATTCTAAAAGTATACTTTTATATGCATATGGGAGCAATTCCTATATGCATATTTTATATTTATGAATAATTATAGTATATAATTGTTTATAATATGGATTGTGAAACGGTACATGTAAATGCTAAAATGAAATTGATGTAAACTGTATATGTTTAGAAAGGATCAATATGAGAAAGAATGTAAAAGGGAATGTAAGTTGGGTAGGATATCTGGATTGGGAACTTGAAAGTTTTCATGGTGATGATTACTCTATAATAAATGGATCGAGCCAGAATGCATACTTGATTGAAGAGGAGAAAACGGTCTTAATTGACACTATATGGACACCACATCGTTTTGACTTTGTGGAGAATTTAAAGCAGGAAATAGATCTTAATAAGATCGATTTTATTGTAGCAAATCATGGTGAATGTGATCACTCAGGCTCTTTGACAGCTTTGATGGATGAGATTCCAAATACACCTATTTATTGTACTGCTGCTTCTGTCAAGAGCATTGAGGGCCAGTATGGTAAGCGTGGGTGGAATTTTAATGTAGTAAAAACAGGAGATACTATAGATATAGGTAATGGGAAAAAGCTTATATTTGTAGAAATGCGTATGTTACATTGGCCTGACAGTATGGCTACATATTTAACAGGGGATAATATACTTTTCTCAAATGATGCATTTGGACAGCATTATGCAGTGGAAGAGCTTTTTAATGATAAAGCGGACCAATGTCTGCTTTGGAAAGAGTCAATGAAATATTTTGCTAATATATTGAATCCTTTTGCACCTATACTTAAAAAGAAATTGGAGGAGATTGCCGGCTTTAATTTACAGTTTGATATGATTGCACCATCTCATGGAGCTATATGGAGAGAAAATCCTTTACAGATCGTAGAGAAATATGGTCAGTGGGCTGATGCATATCAGGAAGATCAGATAAGTATTGTATTTGATACAATGTGGGAAGGTACTGCAAAGATTGCATACAAAATAGCATATGAAATTCATTCTCAAAGCCCTGATACTGTAGTAAAGGTATTTAACATCTCAAAAGCAGATAAAAATGAAGTGATGACTGAAATCTTTAAGTCAAAGGCTATAGCCGTAGGCTCCCCAACAGTTGGAAATGGAGTATTAAGTAGTGTAGCGGGATGGCTGGAATTTTTGAGACAGTTGAAGTTCAAAAATAAGAAGGCAGCAGCTTTTGGCTGTTACGGTTGGTCAGGAGAATCTGTAAAAATATTAAAAGAACAATTAAAGAATGCCGGATTTGATGTGATAGATGAAGAAGTTCGTCTGTTGTGGAATCCAAAGGAAGAGGACAATGAAAGCATAATTAAATTGGTAGAGGGATTGTTAAAATAGTAAAGTAGCTAGCACACTTGAATATATACTCACAAAAATGTTACAATAGAAAATGATAGTATTGAGCTATTTTACAATGTTGGAGGTGTTTATGAATTTGTTCAAGAAAGTAATGTGTACTGTATCAGCCATGGTGGTTTTGGTGGCTTTGACTGTACCTGCTATGGCAGAAAATGAGGCACAGTGGAAGAGAAATGATAAGGGTTGGTGGTATGAGGAAGTCAATGGTACTTATCCTACAAATCAGTGGAAGCTTATAAAGGATAAGTGGTATTACTTTGATAATACTGGTTATATGGTTGAAAATCGTTGGGTTGGACACTATTATTTAGGAGCGGATGGTGCGATGCTTGTTAGTACAAGTACGCCGGACGGATATTATGTGGATGCTACCGGTAAGTGGGTAGAAGGTATAAAGAAAAGCATGAATATCAGCAAACGTAGTAGAGAATCATCAGGTGGTAGCAGCTCATCAGGCGGAAGTAGCAAGAGTTCATCAGGCAGAAGTAGCAGGCATGTAGGTTCCGGTGCAGGAAGTTCTTCAAGTTTAAATAATAGTAGTACAAGTACTGCTGGTTCAAACAATAGTGGAACAAATGCCACAGGTTCAAATAACAGTGTAACAAATAATAATACACAATATCATGGCGTTACAATACCTACAGGAAATAATACAGCCGGAAATAACAATGTGCCAAACAATAGCACAGCATCTTCTCAGGATACTCCGGTGATCAATGCATTAATGGCAATGGGAGTGAGTGAGAAAGAAGCAAAACTTTACTGTTTGATCAATGCTTACAGAGAAAGTCAGGGATTGCCAAAATTGTCATTCTCAAAATCGTTGACAACAGTAGCAAGAATCCATGTGGCAGATTCAAATGCATATGCACCTGAAAATCAGGTAGATTCTAGAGGTGTGCGTGGTAACCTTCACAGCTGGTCAGGTAATGGAAGCTGGACACCGGTGGTTTATACCTCAGATCATCAATACGCAAATAAAATGTGGAGTAAGCCAAGAGAATTAACTTCATATACTGGAAATGGATATGAGATTTCCTCATCATCAAGTGGTGTGATAACCCCTGAGGGAGCACTGGAACTTTGGAAAAATTCTTCAGCACATAATGCTGTAATTACCGGTAATGATGGCTGGGGAATGTTAAAGACCATGGGTGTATCTATAGACGGAAAATATGCACATATATGGTTTGGTAGTGATGTAGATCCTGCAGGATACTATGATGTAGCAAACTATGATGTTGTTCATCCATAGCTGAAATTAAATTTTAATATCATCATAATATGAGACAGGTCTTCCGTTAATTTGGAAGACCTATTTATATATGGAGGGATTTTGTTAAATGAAAGAGCATAGAAAGATTCGGCTTATTCCTTTTTTTATACTGTTGATTCTTGGATTTGGTTTTATCTTTACAAAACAGACTAAGAGTAATCAAAAAGGTTTATCTCCAAGTATTGAAACCACTGTTGGTACAAAGATATCGGAAAATAATAGTTTTACCATGCATTTTATAGATGTGGGTCAAGGAGATGCCACATTAATCGGCTGTGATGGTGAGTGGATGCTTATAGATGCCGGAGATAATACTAAGGGTACCACTGTTCAATTATATCTGAAGAAGCAAAATGTTTCTAAACTAAAATATGTTATTGGAACTCATCCAGATGCAGATCACATAGGCGGACTGGATGTTATTATTACAAAGTTTGACTGTGAAAATATATTTATGCCTGATAAGGCAAGTGATAGTAAGGAATATAAAGAGCTTTTGGATGCCATAAAATATAGGAACTATAACATTACAGTACCACAAGTGGGAAATACTTTTTCTCTGGGAAGTGCAAGCTGTATAGTACTGGGGCCCATAGCTTTAAGTGAGAGTAATAATAATAATTCCATAGTTTTGAAAGTTAAGTATAAGGATACTTCATTTTTACTGTCTGGAGATGCTGAGATTGAAGAGGAACAGGATATAGTAGATTCAGGAGTTGACTTAAAGGCGGATGTATACCATGCAGGGCATCATGGAAGTAAAACTTCATCAGTACATAATTGGTTAAATAAAATATCACCAAAGTCTGTGGTTATAAGTTGTGGTAGTGAAAACGTCTATGGCCATCCACATAGGGAATCTTTGGATGCATTTAAAGAAATTGGTGCAGACGTCTATAGAACTGATGAACAGGGAAGTATTGTGGTAACTTCTGATGGAGAGAATCTTATGTGGAATATTGATTCGTCAAATACTTGGAGAGCAGGTCAGGAGGGAAACGATATAATCTTAGATAGTACAGTTGTTAGGGGTGTGATAGAGGAAACCGGGGAGAGTGAAGTTTTAATAAATAATGATTCTAATTTGACAAAATATATATTGAATAATAACTCTTTAAAATTTCATTATCCGGATTGTAAGTCAGTACCTAAGATAAAAGATAAAAACAAAGAGGAAATTTTAACTACAAGAGAGGAACTTATAAAAAGAGGTTATGAACCTTGCAAAATATGTAATCCATAGGACATAAATTTGGTATAATATAAAAAGTTTATATAAGTATTGTGGAATAGTAGTGGAGTAGTATTTGAAAATTAATATATTTTTTAAGGAAAACTTAGTCTGTATGGACTAAAAATATATTTTATAAAAGGAGATAGATATGGGTAGAGTTGATGAATTGTTAAGAGAATATTATGGAGAAGATGCAACATTTAGAGAAGGACAAAGAGAAGCCATAGAAGCAGTAATTGATGGTAAGAGGACACTCGTTGTACAAAAGACAGGCTGGGGAAAAAGTTTGGTTTATTTTATGGCAACAAAGATCTTAAGGGAGGAAAAGGAAGATGGTATCACACTGATTATCAGTCCACTATTAGCATTAATGAGTAATCAGATTGATTCAGCACAAAGGTTTGGACTAAATGTTGTAACAATTAATTCTGAAAATGCGGATAATGAAAATCTGATAATGAATGAATTATGTAATGGAAATACTGTGGATGCACTAATTATATCACCTGAAAGATTGTCAAATCAGGATTTTCTGGAAAAATGCTTACAAAAAATAGCACATAGAATCTCTCTATTTGTTGTAGATGAAGCACATTGTATATCCGATTGGGGACATGATTTTAGACCTGATTACAGAAGAATTGTAGATATAGTTCACAAGATCCCCAATAATGTTCCAATACTTGCAACTACTGCGACGGCTAATGATAGAGTAGTAAAAGATATTGCCCTACAGTTGGGAGAGGATCTGGTAATAAGCAGGGGAGAGCTAATAAGAGAGAGCTTGGCTATACAGATTATTAAACTGGAGAAAAAGGAAGATAGACTGGCATGGTTAGCTGAAAATATTGAAAAAATACCCGGTACCGGAGTAATATATTGCTTAACTTTAGCGGATTGTGATTTGGTAACTGCATGGTTAAAAAAGAATAATATCTCATGCGAATGTTATTATTCAGCAACAGATAAAGATAAGAAGCCTATAATATTGGAGCAGTTTCAAAAAAATGAGATTAAAGTTTTGGTTGCAACAATAGCTTTTGGAATGGGATATGATAAGCCTGATATTGGTTTTGTAATACATTTTCAACGTCCGGCAAATATCGTTTCCTACTATCAGCAAATTGGAAGAGCAGGTAGAGGAATAGATCTTGCTTATGCCATAATGCTATGTGGAGAAGAAGATCTACATATACTTAAATATTTTATAGATTCAGCTTTTCCTACAGAGAAAAATATGAATGGAGTTGTAAAATGTATTGAAGAAAATCCGGGACTTAACTTGTCAGGCTTATTGAGAGAATTAAATATTAGAAGAAACAGGTTAATGAGCTGTTTGAAATATTTGGAAGTTAGTGGCGATATTTATAAAGATGATAGAAAATATTATAAAACTGCAAAGATATGGAAGCCGGATATGGAAAGAAGTGAAGCGATTACGGCAATCAGAGAAAAAGAGCTTAATGATTTGAACAACTATATACACTATGATGGTTGTTATATGGATTATATCGCTGAGAAATTAGATGATGTAAATGCTAAAAAATGTGGAAAATGTGCGAATTGTTGTGTAAAGTTCTTTGACGAGAAAGTAAGTGATGAAAAGGTTAATCAAGCAAGGGAATTTATGAAAAAAGAAGTCGGAATAATAAAGCCCAGAAAGACAGTTCCGGTTGATTTACAGTGTAAAGAAGGTAGAGTTTTGAGTAATTATGCGGATGCAGTTTATGGAAAGATGGTAAAAGAGGGTAAATATTTACACAATTATTTTTCAGATGAGCTGGTGGATGCAAGTGCTGATATATTACATGATTTTGTTAGGGAACATGATATAAAGTGGATAACACCTGTTACATCATTAAGACATCCGGATTTGGTACCGGATTTTGCAAAAAGATTGGCTGCAAAACTTGGAATAGATTATTTTGTAGGTATAAGAAAGCTGGAAGCAGAGGAACAAAAGATGTTTGAAAATAGTGAGCGTCAGAAAGAAAATGCAGAAGCATCATTTGTAGTTTTTGATGTGAAAAAGGATAATATTTTATTAGTGGATGATATGGTGGATTCTAGATGGACATTTACTATATGTGGAAAGAAGATGAGAGAAAATGGTAGCGGGGATATTTACCCATTTGCATTAGCAAATACAGCCGGAAGGAGTGATAGTTAAATTTATGATTTATTCAGATAGTGCAATGGTAGCAATATTGCTATGTACAAATCTGGGAATTACAGACGGATATAAACCGTTGACATTAAAAGAGTGGAACGGGTTGGGTAAGACTGTAAATGATATGGGTTATAGAATTGCAGACTTACTGAAAAAAGGATTTATTGATAATTTGCC
Source organism: Lachnoanaerobaculum umeaense (assembly GCF_003589745.1). Lineage (GTDB taxonomy): Bacteria > Bacillota > Clostridia > Lachnospirales > Lachnospiraceae > Lachnoanaerobaculum > Lachnoanaerobaculum umeaense. The sequence goes on from NZ_CP032364.1 coordinate 457,419, forward strand.
ATTGTCAAAGAATAGTAAAGAACAGGTAAAAGCACTGATTCAAAGAGGCTTGAGTATTGCACTCAAGCTTCAAGAGTTAGAGAATAAGGGCATATATATAGTAACTCAATTTGACGGTGATTATCCTAAGTATTTAAGGAAAAAATTGAGAGAAAAAATGCCTCCGGTACTCTTTTATGCAGGTGATATTACATTAGCGAGTAAGGTGGGAATTGCTATTGTAGGTTCAAGAGATGTGGATGACAGTGGAATGATATTTACAAGTGAACTTGCAAAAAAGGCTACCAAAGAAAAACTTATTATCTATTCAGGTGGTGCTAAAGGTGTAGACAGTATATCAGAAAAGACAGCAATAGATGGGGGAGGATATGTAGTTTCATTCATAGGTGATTCATTAAGTAAAAAGATTAAAAATAAAGATGTAATACAAAATATTATAAATAAAAGAGTGCTTTTATTTTCAGATGTAAATCCGGATACAGGTTTCTCTGTTGGAAGGGCTATGAATAGAAATAAGTTCATATATGCGTCAGCATATGGAGCATTTGTAATAAGTTCTGATATAGAGAAAGGCGGAACATGGAATGGTGCTATTGAAAATATAAAAAATAAATGGACAAAATTATTTGTATGGAGTGGATGTAAAAAGCAGGGAAATAAGGAGCTGATAAATAAAGGTGGAATACCATACAATATTTCAAATCAAACTATATTAGAAGTAATTGATACAGTAAATGTGGAATCTGCTTGTAGTCAAATGGATATGTTTACTACTATAGTTGAAGAAAAAAAAGCTGAAGATTCAGTGAGTGTTGATACAATAGACTTATATGATGTGGTGAAAGATTCTATTTTAAGAAGCATTGTAGATGAAATGGATGCAAAAGAAATAGCATTAAAATGTAATATACAAAAAGGGCAAATGACAATATGGCTGAAAAGATTAGTTGATGAAGGAAAATTAAAAAAGCATAAACAGTTATACAGTATATAAATATATTAGATATGGAGTTTTATAGCATATGAATATTTTTGATGAGGTGGATGAAAATCTGTTTAGGCCACTGACAGGAACAAATAAAAGAAAATATGTAGATATTCTTGCCATTATTTGGGAAAAGTGCAAGCGAATGCCGATGTATGCTATAGAAAAAAGTACGATCTTTGATATGGCAGAGGAGTATCTTTTAGGGCTTGATGAGAATGTGGAACTGGATATCGAAGAGCAGGGAGAGGCAAGTGGAAATATAGCAGATATGAGAATTGTTGCGGGAACCTTTATAAGAAGGCTTAGGGATACCGGTTGGGTTTTGGAAAAGCCGGGCGAATATGAAGATGAGGATAAGCTTGCAATACATTATAAGGTAGTGCCGATACTGCAATCTTTTCAGGATATCATCAGTCCAACAATTATCACTTATAAGGGTAAGCTTTTTAAAATATACTCTATGTTTGAGCATATATCTGAACAGGGTAGTCCCTATGAGGGGGTATTGAAGGAGGCTTCCGGAGATTTTGACAACTTGAATCAAGCACTTAGAACATTGGCAGCCTCTATTGAGGATCATATCAATGACCTGACCTTAGGTAAGAGCCCGCAAGAGATACTTGAATTTTTTGAGAGATATGAAGAAAAGATAGTTGTGGGATCTTATCACAGATTTAAGACGAATGATAATCTATTTTATTATAGAAGCAGCCTTTATGAGAGTCTGGAAAGATGTGAGGATATTTTGTTTGATGCTCTTGTGCTTGACTATATTGATACTGAGCGTGTAGAAAGAGATGAGGCTGCTACAAAGATAAAAGAACTTATACAAAAGCTTCGTATGGATATTGAAGAGATGGAAGCGATAATGCGAACTATTGATGATAGGCATATTTTATATAGAACCAGGGCAGTGCAAAGAGCACAATTTCTACTTCTGTCTGATGGAAGCAGCAAGAGCAAGATTAATAATATACTGAGATTTTATGCAAGTCAGATAGTTAGTAAAGAAGATGTATATAAAGAAGATGACAGTATTGCAGCTGATATTTTTCAGATATTCGGTCAAAACTTCTTTGACAGCAATTCACTTTTTGCACCTGTTAAAAAGAGAAAACCTACACCCATTGAGTTTATGGATATTATTGAAGAACTGGATCAAGAGCTTATAGATGAGAAAAATAAAAAGATGATGGAGTATATAAAAAATGCATTGACATCTGAGAATGTGAATAGTTTTGCAAGGGATATATTAAGAGGAAATCATGCGGTGCAAATAAGTTCGGTATTTGAAAAGAATCCTGATACTTTGATAAAAATTATAGGGCTGTATACTTATTCAAAGACGGCTGAAAGAGAATACGATATAAAGCTTAGGGATAATGTGGTGGAATCAAGAGGTATGAGATTCAAAGATTTTATTGTTGAGGAAAGAAGATAATGGCAATAGATATAAAAGAAGAGATAGCCAATTATTTATTGAATAATTGCTTTCTTATGGGAACTGTAGATTCCACAAGAGAGAAGTATTACTATGTTATAAATCATGAGGAAAGCTTTAGACAGATTTTTTTACCTATTGGATATACTTTGGTAATCCATAGAAATTTGAGGGTTGTTCAACTTATCAACAATCATGGCAGTGGTAGAATTGCATTAAAGAAATATGAGAGCATTATTTTACTGATTTTTAGGCTTTTATATGTGGAAAAGAGGGAAAGTCTGTCTACGAATGAAGACAGGATCTATGCTACAGTAGAGGAAATCAAAAATGAATATGAGAAGCTGAATTTGCCAAGAAAATTTGACAGAGCTTTTTTGGAGGATTCTATTAGGAATATAAAAAGATATAATCTGGTAAAAGTAGAAAATGGTTTAGCGAATATGGATGCTAAGATACAGATATACCCTTCTGTTATGCTTGCAATGCCTGATACCAATATTTCAAAAGCATATGATGAAACTGTTAAGTTGCTTTCTCAATACGAAAATTCTGAAGAGGAGGATGAAGAATGATAAGGATGACAAGACTTCATCTGATAAATTGGCATAATTTCCAAGATGATATTATAGATTTCAAAAATATCACATATCTTTTAGGCGTAAATGCAGTAGGAAAGACAACTATAATGGATGCAGTCAGATATTGCCTCACCACTAATAAGGACTTTAATACTGCCGGAAATAAAAAGAGTAGTAGAACTCTTTTAGGCTCAGTTCACCAAAAACAGAGAGCAGAGGACAGCTATCTTCGTCCCGGTCATACAGTTTCATATATAGGTATTGAATTTTTGGATGAGGTTATTAAAAAGACTTTTGTAATAATAGCTCGTGTGGAATCGGAAACTCCAAAGCAGGATCTTAGGGGAGTATATCAGGACTGGTACATTACAAAGCCCGGATATACCCTTGATGATATTCCTTTTTTTATAAAAAGAAAAGAGGGTAAGACTCCTGCTTCAAGAGAAAGCTTTAAGCTTGAAAATAAGGGAATGGACAGGGCTTCAAATCAGGCTGATGCTAGAAGAAGGATCTGTCGTATGCTTGGCATAGGTGATGCTGATTCTCCTATTGGAAAGAAGTTCAATGAAGTTTTCCATATGGGTACAAGTCTGGAGGATATAAAGGATATAAGGGAGTTCATTTATACGTACATTCTTCCTGAGCCTGAGGTGAATATTGATTTTTTACAAAAGGATATGATTGAACTTGAAAGATTGCAGGAGATATTGCAGGAGGCATCTGACAGGGAGGCTTTATTAAAAGAGATAAATGAAAAAATAAAGAATGCAAAAGAGCTTTTTATTAAGGTGAAAATAAATGAGATTTTGGTTGCCTACGCAAATCTTCAAGGAAATATAGAAGAAACAAATGAAAAGAAATATCTTATTGAAGAGTGGGAATCAAGTTTATCTGTACTTGAAGAAAAACTTGTAGATTTGGCTGCTGTAGAATCCAAGACTTTGGAACTTCTATATGAAGCACAAAGGGCTGCTGAAAACAATGCAGAAAATAAGGAATTGCTTTCACTTGAGAGTGAAAATAAAAATAATGTAATTGAAGAAAACAAACTTATATTAGAATCCGGAATTTTTAATAATTCAGCTAAAGAGTTATTTGAACTAAAGGATAAATTAAATAAGTTAGGCTTTGTTTTTGATATAGATAATTGTATAATGGATGAAAATTGCCTTACTCAAGAGAGGCTTGCAGAGATAAAAAGAGTCGCAAAAGTTTTTGCAGATATGGAAGAAGAGATAAAAAACCAAGATGCAAAAATAAGGACTGATATAGTTAAATTCAATGAGGAAAGTACAATACTTTCAAATAAAATAAAATCACTTGAATCAGGTATAATGTGTTATCCAAAGGAAGCTATATTTGTAAGAGATAAAATAAATGGAGTTTTGAGCGAGCAGAGTAAGAAGGGTGATGCCAGACTTTTGTGTGAGCTTTTATATATGACAGATAATAGCTGGCAGGACGCAGTGGAAAGCTATTTAAATACACAGAGATTCAATATAATTGTAGAGCCTGATAATTATCTTTTGGCAAAGAAAGTATTCATCTCTTTGGGGGATAAGGTAAAGGGTATAGGACTTGTAGATACAAGGAAGATAAAAGATGTAGAATATGAGAGTGAGAAAGAGTCTTATTTGAGTGATAAGATAGATTCAGAAAATACTTATGCCGGAGCATATGCAAGATTTGTTATGAAAGATGTTATCTGCTGTGAGTCTTCAGGCGATTTGGAGAAATTTTCAAAGAGTGTTACCAAGGATAGACTTAGATTTCAAAGTTTCTGCTTGCAAAGAATGGCAAAAAGAGAGCATTTTATCGGTGTAGATGCTATTGAAAAGCAATTAAAAACTGCGAAAAAAGAACTTATTGAGATACAAAAAAACTTAAATGAACTTGATATTTCCAAGAAAAATTTTGATGTTATCTATAAAGGATATACAAAATTTAGGGCAGGAGAGAGCTTTAGTAAACTTGAAAAGTATTGTGAATCTAAGAAAAAAGCTAAGGAACTTGGAATAAAGATAGCTGATATAAATAAGAAGATAGAAGAGTTTAAGAAAAATCCAATATTGCTGGCAATGTATGATAGAGTTAAGGAATGTCAAAAGAATGTAAATGATATCAGAGATGAGATAACAGATGCCAAGGCAAAAAAACAAAATATCAGTGACAATATAATAAAATCAAAGCTTATTATAGAAGACCTGGAAAAGAATTTGACTGGGCTACAAATTGTATATGAAAACAGTGTAAATGGCTATTCAGAACTTTCACTTGATGTAGAAAAGAAATATTTGAATGAAAGGAAGTCTAAGAAGGCTTCCACTATTTCATATAATTTTTCAAATCGTATGACACAGGATAATATTGCACTAAACAGCTATTTGAATCAGGAACTGATACCACTTCAACAAAAGTATACTGCCACATATACTTGTGACTATGCTATAGGTTTGGAAGGTGCGAACAGATATATGCAAGAATTCCTTAGTTTGCAAAATATTGAACTTGAGAGGCATAGGAGTGAACTTGCACAGGCACAGATTCGTTGTAAGGACAGATTCCGTAAGGAAGTGCTTTTTAGGATGAAGGACGATATACTAAGGGCAAGACAACAGTTCAAACAAGTAAATCGTGTTATGGAAAATCTGGAATATGGTGAGGAAAGTTATAGATTTGGCATTGACAAGAGTAAAGATAAGGAACTGGGACTTTTCTATGATATTATTATGGATAAGGACAATCAGCAAATCGACAGAGATAATGATATACTTGCATATATGGCCGAGGTAAATAAGTCTGAAATATTTGAAAGTCAGATTGAGGACTTTATGAGTAGAATAATGATAGATGTGGAAGAGCATGCAAAGCAAAATCTCACAGGGCAAAAATCCAAGGCAAAGAATATGGGAATGTATGTGGATTACAGAACCTATCTGGACTATGATATTATTATAAAAAATGTAGTGACAGAGAAAGAAGTTGCACTGTCAAAGGTAAGTGGTGAGGGCAGTGGAGGAGAAAATCAAGCTCCATTTTATGTTGCAATATGTGCCTCACTTTTACAAATTTATGAGCAGAGCAAGGAGGAATCTATCAGGCTTATATTATTGGATGAAGCATTCAACAATATGACCAGTGATAGAATCGAGCCTATGATGAATATGTTCAAGAAACTGAGACTACAACTGGTACTTATAGCGACAGCTGAAAAGGCTACAGCGATTTTGCCATATTGTGATATCACATATTCAATAGTAAAATCCGGAAATAGAAATGCAATACGAGCTTTTGAGAGGTTGGAGGATGGATTACGGTAAGGATATTTTAAATAGTTTAGTGGATATGTATGAAAGAAGAGAGGGCTATATAAAAGAGCCTTCTTCTTTACGTGCAATACAAATAGATATAAAAAAGAATTATCCGGCATATGTAGACAGATACGATCACAATGCGTATAAGGATATAAATGCAGCTATAGAAAAGTTGATAAGTGAAGGCGTGATAATATCAAAACTTGAATCTACCGGGGTGTATAGTAATGTCAGATTAAATATTGACAGAATATCGGATTGCTATAAGAGATTAAATAGAAAAAGTATTCCGGAGCAATGCGAATATATAAAGCAAATCTTGTCATTATTTGAGAATGATAATTATATGCTGCTAAATAATATAATATCCGATTGGATGAATCTAGCTGTAAACTATAGGAAGCTGCCATACGATTTAAAGTATGACGGTAAAAGGCTAAAAGATGTACTTACAATATTGGAAGCTGTATTTAAGATAGAGCAGGAAAGTTACATCAGAAATTTCTCAACTGCTGTATTTAAAGATTCAAAGAGATTCCAAAAAGAATTTAAGTCATGTATAGAGAGTATACTATTTGACTATACGGATGATCCTATAGAGAAGGATAAGATACTTGAATATTATAATTTATATGAGAATCCTACATATGTATATATAAAGGGAGATATGGTAATAAGTTTTGATAATTCTACAATATATGCTAATGAGTTACCGGATGGAATAGCTCTCTCAAATGCTTCACTTAAAAGGATAAAAAATATAAAAGTACTGGCAAAAGCTATTATTACAGTGGAAAATCTGACTACATACCATGATGAAAATAAGAAAGAAGCAGTATATATCTACCTTGGAGGATATCACAATAAATCAAAGAAAGAATTACTTGAAAAAATATATAAAGACAATAGGTTTTGTGAATATCTACATGAAGGGGATATAGATATCTACGGATTTTTGATACTTGAAAACTTAAAAGAGAGAACAGGTATACCGTTTAAGCCTCTCCTTATGGATGTAAATACATTAAAAAGATTTTATGAGGCAGGAATATACAAAGAACTTAATATATCAGATATCAGAATGATTGAGAAGAACAGAGAAAATCTTAAAGAGTATTCAGAGGTATTGGATTTTATGCTTTTGAATAATTGTAAGGTGGAGCAGGAGTCTTTAAGGGCAATAGAGTTATTGGAATAGTTTTTATACGAAGCACCATATTATATCCATGTCAAGTCTGAATTTTTGAAAACTACAAGAAATAGCAAAGTGCATAAAAATTATGTTTTAAAAGACTTATCCACATTATCCACATTTTTATCCACAAAAAAGGTGGGTTTTTAGGTGGCTGAAAAGCTAATAAATAGGCTGTTTCTAAGTTATAAACGGACTTATCCACATTATCCACATTTTATCCTCAATATTACAGATATGATTTAGTGGATAAATAGTGAAATTTATAAGCGAAAGTATATAAAAGTGCAGAAATGAGGTAAAAATACAATTAAATAAGAACTTAGTTAAAATCACATTAGTTATAAAATATGATCAAATTGACAATACAATTACAAAATTAAATTGAATTTTTGCTGAAAATGTGGTATACTACAGCTAAATAAAAAGCAAAGGAGCTTATACATATGCGTTATACAATTACTGGAAGAAATATTGAAATAACTGATGGTTTGAAGAAGGCAGTAGAGGAGAAGCTTCATAAATTAGAGAAATATTTTACAGCTGACACAGAGGCTAGAATTACATTAAGTGTACAAAAGGATGCACATAAAATCGAGGCTACTATTCCAACCAAGCAGGGACTTATCAGAGCAGAGGAAGTTAGCCAAGATATGTATGTTAGCATTGACAAGGTTCAGGATATTATAGAAAAGCAAATCAAGAAGTTTAAAAATAAGCTTATAGATAAGAAGCAGGCGGCAATGTCATTCTCAGATTTCTTTATAAATGATGAAGCTGCTGATGCAGATGATGAAGATGAGATAAAAATAGTAAAAACAAAGAGATTTAGCGTTAAGCCTATGGATCCTGAGGAGGCATGTTTACAGATGGAACTCTTGGGGCATGACTTCTATGTTTTTAGAAATGCAATAACAGATGATATATGTGTAGTTTATAAGAGAAAAGATGGCAAATATGGTATTATAGAGCCGAAAGTATAATTTTTGAGGGATCAAGCTTTTTCCATTTTGAAGCTTTCCTATAAACACTAAAAGGAGGCTGTCGGGAAATACTGAATTTTAATCCCTACAGAACGAAATAGAAATATCCTGACAAATACAAGGTGTTTTGGCTTTGCGACTTTGTCAGGATATTTTACTTTTCTATAATACTGGCTATTTTGGGGCATAAAACCCCCTTGGCTGAAATTTTGCTTTTGCATTTTTTACTATGCTGTTTTCTCCTGTAGTTTTCCTTCAAATTTCTTTAGTTTGGCATAGAGAAAACGATGATATTTATTTATATTTCTTCCTATTGCAAAAAGCATAAATTCTTTATAAACCTTATCTGAAGTACGATAGTTAAAGCGTCGGAAATCTTCATTCTCTTTAATATCTCCAAAATGACCTTCTGTTTGAATAGAGCGTATCTGTCGTTTCAGAATACCTTTTTCACTCTGTATGTTAGCATGTGACTTCTCTCGGAGCTCTTCCCATACTTCATTGATCTTCATTACTTTATTCTTATCAATATCTTTATCAGGATTATACTTGTATAAACATTTAGACTTATGTTCACATCCACTACAGTCTGAACATCCATATACTTCATATGTTTGTGTATAACCATTCTGTTCTTTCTTTTCTGTGTTGATATGTCTCAGTTCACGGCCGTCATGACAGATATAGACTTGCTCATCTTCAAATACCATTGTCTTCATGTTGTAGTATTTACCTATATCTTTACTGTATGCTCTTGTTTTTCGTTTTTCATGATCCTGTAGTTTTATATAACTATCTATCTTATTTTCTTTTAGATATAAGAGATTTTTCTCACTACAATAACCGCTGTCTGCCGTCACTTCTTCAAGTACTTCTCCGAATGCTTCCTTATGCTTTTCAAGGACCGGAATTAATGTATTATAATCTGTACGATCATTACTTACATAACTATGTACAATAAAATAATTCTCTACCGCTATCTGTACATTGTATGCAGGCTTTAGCTGCCCATTAAGCATATGATCTTCCTTCATTCGCATAAAGGTTGCTTCCAAATCAGTTTTGGAATAGCTGTTTCTATCTTTCCCCATAATCTCAAAACATTCTTTATAGTGCATTAATCGCTGTCCACAATGTTCAAGTTCTTCATAGAATTGTTGAAGCTTTGGCTTTCTCTTACCCTTTCCGTTAACAAATACAATACCTTCTCCGTCAGCAATAGTCATAAGGTTTTTCTGAAGCTTAAGTATTTCAATAGGCGAGCAGTTATCAATCTCTATAATACGGTTATTAGATAGCTTTTTATGTTTCGTAATCTTTCTTTTTCTGTTCTTTTCAATAATATCTCTAACTCTATCAATTCCGTCAATCACAAACATTTGTGCATTTCCAAGCTCGTACTTTTCACCAAATCCATTATCTTGTAAAAAAGAATTATAGTCTGAATAAAGCTTATCAATAGAATCCAGAAGACCTGCAAGATGATAATTAATGCTTCCACGCCATACAAAAGTATAACGATTAGCATTAGCTTCTATTTTTGTTCCATCAATGAACAATTCTTTTAATGTAACAAATCCTTCTTTTTGTAATCGTCTCATAAACTGATAGTTTAAGTCATCCAAAATATCTGAAGTAAGTTTCTTACTTTTAAATTCATAAAAAGCATCTCTTTTAGGCTTCCTCCCTTGAGTAAGCCAGATAAAAGCAATATCTCTTTCACATAAATCCACAATACGATCAATAGAGCGTATTCCACGCATATTTGCATAAGTAATAACTGCATACATCATGATCGGGTTGTACCCTGTTCTTCCCTTGTCCGAACAATTGGCTAATAGTCCGGAAAAATCTAAATCCTCCATAACTTTTTTTAGGGTATAGACTGGATCGTCATCGGGTAAACTCAATTCATAGAAGCTAAAGTTGATTTTCTGTTGACCTATTTCAAAAAAGTCGTTATAATAATTAACTGTGAGCATAGTTACATTATAACATGTAACGGAGAAAGATGGTTATCGTTAGCCATCTTTTTTTATGTAAAAACTTAGGGAGGTGTGACTCGTTTTGAGTCACACCTCCCTTTCTTATGACTATCATTTCCCGACAGCCCCTTTTTGATGGATAAATAGATGATGTTGGAGAACTAAATTTATATCGCTTTAATATATAGTTTTTTCTATATATTTATTTTATGAAAAACTATCCGAAAAATTGAATATATATTATAATATAGATGGGTGTATAGGTGATTTCATGCATGAAATTGCCATGACGAAGGAAGAGCAAATATGTTTTAGATAAGGAGGAGAATGAAACATAGAGATATTATTGAAAAAATGACATTGGAAGAAAAATGTGCCTATTTGTCAGGAAAGAATGCCTGGGATACGAGATCATTTTCTGCTATAGGAATTGAGGCTCTTCATCATGCGGATGGACCTACAGGAGTTAGAAAACAGGCAGGGAAGGGAGATCATCTGGGACTTAATGCTTCAGTACCTGCGACCTGCTTTCCTACTGCAGCTACTTTAGCAAATAGCTGGGACATTAAACTAATTGAGAGAGTAGGAGAAGGACTTGGTTTGGAGGCGGCCACTGAGAATGTCAATGTACTATTAGGGCCTGGAATAAATATAAAAAGGAATCCTCTATGTGGTAGAAACTTTGAATACTATTCAGAGGACCCTTACCTGAGTGGAAAACTGGCAGCAGCTATGATAAAGGGCATACAAAGCAATGGAATAGCCGCTTGTGTAAAGCATTTTGCGGTAAATTCTCAAGAACTTCGTAGAATGTCAATGGACGCTGTGCTGGATGAGAGGACTCTTAGAGAAATCTATATTACAGCTTTTGAAATTGCTATAAAAGAGGGTAATCCGAAGTCCATAATGACCAGCTATAATATGGTAAACGGAGTATATGCCAATGAGAATAAACATCTTTTGATGGAGATACTTAGAAAAGATTTGGGATTTGACGGTATGGTTGTTACGGACTGGGGAGCTTCAAATGACCATGCTATGGGAGTTAAAAACGGTTCAAGTCTTGAGATGCCGGCTCCGGGTCTTGGCAGTGCCAGAGAGCTTTTGGAAGCTTTAAAAAAGGGTAAGATAAAAGAAAGCGATATTGATGCCAGAGTAGATGAGATTATAGAAATTACTTTAACCACAAAAAACAAGAAAAAGCCAAGAGATAAGGCTAAGATGTTTGAAGATAATAATAATCTTGCAAGGGAGGCTGCCAGAAAGAGTATCGTACTTTTAAAGAATAAAGAGGATATTTTGCCACTGGATAAGAATAAAAAAATTGCTGTTATAGGAGATTTTGCATTCAATCCAAGATATCAGGGTGCCGGATCTTCTATGGTGAATGCTACGATAGTGGAAAATGTAGACAAGCTTATAAAAAAGCTTGACTTATCTTATGAAAAAGAAGTAAAGATAGAATCTAAAATAAAAAAAATTGAAGCTAAAATAGAAGATTTAGACATTGATCCTATATATGGAGGTGCAGGCATTACAAAAGTTAATGCTACATATGTAGAAGATGTACAAAAGGTCATTTCACAGTTTGACTTAAATATTATAGGTATGTCCCATGGATATTCTAGAATAGATAAAGAAGATGAAACTTTAGTAAGCGAGGCTATAGAGCTTGCAAAGAAAGCTGATATAGTATTGTATTTCTTTGGGTTGAATGAAGCGAGTGAATCCGAGGGACTTGATAGGACTCATTTAAGGATTCCGAGCAATCAGATAGCTTTACTTGAAAGTCTTGCAAAGGTTAATGAAAATATAGTCGGTATTATAAGCGCCGGATCTTGTATTGAAATGCCTTGGGAGAAAAATCTGAAGGGTATACTTCATGGATATTTATTTGGACAGGCCGGTATGGGGGCTGTATTTGAGTTGATTACCGGTAAGTACAATCCAAGTGCTAAGCTCTCAGAGAGTATTGTCAAAAAGTATGAGGATGTGCCAAATATAGGGTATTATCCATCAAGAGAGAGGACTTCAGAATATAGAGAGAGTATCTTTGTAGGTTATAGATACTTTACCACTGCAAATGTACCGGTATTGTATCCTTTTGGCTATGGTCTGTCTTATACTGAGTTTAAATACAGTGATATAGAGGTGGACAAAGAGAAAGTAAGCTTTTATATAAAAAATATTGGAAAGGTAGCAGGCGAGGAGATAGCACAGCTTTATATCGGACTTAAGACATCAAATATTTTTAGAGCAAAAATTGAATTAAAAGGTTTTGAAAAGGTTTATTTAAAACCGGATGAGAAGAAAAAAGTTACTATTCATTTTGATGATAAGTCCTTTAGATTTTACAATGTGGTTACAAATGATTTTGAAATTGAGACTGGAGATTATGATATATACATTGGCAGGAATTGTTTGGATATCTGTCTGCAATCTACACTGTATATTGAAGGTAATGCCAAGGTATTTCCTTATAGTAAGAATGAACTTCCTTCATATTTTGAGGGAAAGGTGACAAATATAAGTGATGAAGAGTACAGGAGATTACTTGGTAGAGATATACCTGATGGTAGTTGGAGTGGAAAGCTTGGTATCAATGATGCATTATGCCAGATGTATTATGCAAAGAGTTTTATTGCAAGGCATGTATACAAGGTACTTGATAAGAGACTAAAAAAATCTCTTGAAGTCGGAGCACCTGATTTAAATACACTGTTCCAGTTCAACATGCCGTTTAGGGCTATTGCAAGAATGAGCAATGGTCAGGTAAGTATGGAAATGGTGGACTCAATTGTACTTCTGGTAAATGGACATTTCTTTAAGGGACTTTTTGGAATCATACTGGGATATTTCAAAAATAGAAAAGCAAATAAGATGTATAGGAAAAGATTCCTGTTAAGAGAAGATAGAGAATAATTATGAGTGTTATGAAAAAATGGATAGATAACCATCCAAATTTATGGGAGTTTATTATGTTTAATATACTCTCAAATGTAGCAACAATAGTAAATTTTATTGTGATGTGGATTGGAACGGCTACATTTACAAGACTTGGTTGGCATCTTTTGCCATTTAAGTTTTTAATATTTAATTATGTAGATAATATTGAGCAAAACTTGGGTAGAGCAGGTTTTTTGAGTTTCCTCATAGCGACTGCACTTGCACAGACTGTGAATTTTTTTGTACAAAAACAGTTTGTTTTCAAATCAAATGCAGCATTTAAGGATGCTATACCGAAGTATATAGTTCTTGCCATTGTTTTGGTAATTATTTCTGCGGCACTACCTGCATATTCACAGAAGTTTTTCATGGATATCGGGGTAAGTGCAAGTCTTGTACCTACACTGGCTAATGTACTGAATATTATTGTACAGGTGGTTATCAGCTATCCTACAATGAAGTACATTGTAATGCCGGAGAAGAAGTAAAAAAGGAGGAGTATTATGTTGGCTATTAATATGGCAGATGTGATAAGTGTAATCAAGTCTATAGCACCCCAGCTTATAGCTATAGTGACACTTTTTGTGGCAGCACTTGTGGTTATGTTTATCACAAGAAAAGAAAAGCCTGCATTTAGAAAGCTTGTTAGATCGCTTTCATGGTTGATTTTTGGTTTGGGTACAGTTTTTTGTATAAACTTAATGTTAAACGGCCCACTAAAGACTATGATAACACTTGCTACCGGAAGAGGCGTAATTACAGAGAGTTCTTTAAATGATGCAAAGACTCTTGGTGAGGAGATTTCAAGTGAGGGTATTGTACTTTTAAAGAATGATTCGGCATTGCCTATTCAAAAAGGCTCTAAGATAAACTTATTTGGGTGGTCATCTACTAACCCACTATATGGTGGTACAGGTTCAGGTGGTTTGAATGATTCATTCCCTACAGTTTCACTTATTGAGGGACTACAAAATGCCGGATTTGAAGTTAATGAGGAACTTGTAAAGTTCTATACAGATTTTAGACAGACAAGACCTACAGTAGGTATGTGGGGACAGGATTGGACTATACCTGAGCCTACAATAGAGCAATATAATGAGGCGAATATTCTTGAAAATGCTAGAAATTATTCTGATAAAGCAATAGTAGTTATTGCCAGATCAGGTGGAGAGGGTGCAGATCTGCCAAGAAGCCTTGATCCAAATGTAGAAGATACATTTGTAGATGGTGGAACTTTTGGATCAAAGGGTATAAGATATAGCGATCAAAAAGATGATTTGGATGCTGATAAGAGCTATTTGGAATTGTCAAACAGAGAAATAGCAATGCTTGATGCAGTAAATAAGAAGTTCAAAAATATTGTGGTTATTATTAATGCATCAAATCCTATGGAGCTTGGCTTTGTAAATGAATATGAGAATATATCCGGTGTAATATGGTGTCCCGGAGTCGGACAGACAGGATTTAATGCACTTGGTAAAATACTTGATGGTGAGGTGAATCCTTCAGGTAAGACCAGTGATATATTTGTATATGATTTAAAGAATACACCAAGCTATAATAACTTTGGAAATTTCAATTATACAAATATGGATGAATTTGCAGTAGAAGATAGAGGTACATCCTACAATCCAAGCTTTGTAAATTATGTTGAAGGAATTTATGTAGGATACAGATTTTATGAGACTGCAGCAAAAGAAAACGCTATAAATTATGCTGGTTATGTGCAATATCCATTTGGTTATGGATTATCCTATACTGTATTTACTAAGGAGATGGGAGAGATAGTAGCAAATGACGGCAATATAAGTATTGATGTTTTAGTTACGAATACGGGCAATACTGCAGGAAAGGATGTAGTACAGCTTTATTATAATCCTCCATATACAAATGGAGGTATTGAAAAGGCAAGTACAAACCTTGTAGGCTTTGCTAAGACTAAGTTATTACAACCCGGAGATAGTCAGACTGTGAAGATTACCTTTGCAGTAGAGGACATGGCATCATTTGATGAAAAAATCAAAAAGGCATATGTGCTTGAGGCGGGAGTATATGAAATAAGTCTTCAGGAGGATTCACATAATATACTTGATACCAGAACATTCCCGGTAGAGGAAGATATATTATATGGCGAAACAAATAAGAGAAGTAGTGATATGGAAGTGGCTACAAACAAACTTGATGATATGAGAGGCAATTTTACTGTTCTTTCCAGAAAAGATCAGTTTGCCAATCTTGATGAAGCACTTAAGCCACCTACTGATTTTGAACTTCCGGCAGATAAAAAGGCAGCATTTTTAAATAATAGCAATTATGATGGCAAGAATTTTGATATAGAGTCAGATGAGATGCCAAAGACAAATGCAGGAAATAAGATAAAGCTGGTAGATCTTCGTGGGCTTGACTATGATGATGAGGCATGGAATAGCTTGCTTGACAATTTGAGTTTTGAGGATATGTCAAAACTTGTAGCTTTGGGAGGATATCAGACTACCACTATAGGTAAAATAGGAAAAGTACAGACTGTGGACTGTGACGGACCTTCCTCTATAAACAATAACTTTACAAAGAAGGGTTCAATAGGTTTACCGGCTACTATAATGCTTGCAAATACTTTTAATACTGATTTGGCACATTCATTTGGAGAGAATATCGGAAATATGGCGAGTCAAATGGAGGTTTCAGGCTGGTATGCCCCTGCTATGAATACACATAGAAGTGCATTTGCCGGAAGAAACTTTGAGTACTTCTCAGAGGATCCGCTACTTGCCGGAAAGATTGCCTCAGAAGCGGTAAAGGGTGCGGCAGATTATGGAGTATATGCGTATATAAAGCATTTCGCACTAAATGATCAGGAGACAAATAGGAATTATCAGCTGATGACTTGGGCAGATGAGCAGACTGTAAGAGAAATATATTTGCGTCCTTTTGAAATCTGTGTAAAAAAGGGTAAAGCAAAAGCTGTGATGAGTGCATTCAATCACTATGGCATCACTCCGGCAAGCGCATCAAATGAAGTGCTAAACAAGATTCTTAGAGATGAGTGGGGCTTTAGAGGAATGGTACTCACAGACTACTTCGGTGCCGGTGGATATGGTTATATGAATGCTGATAGAGGTATAAGAAATGGTAATGATTTCTGTCTTACAGCTATTGACGCGGGATATAATTATGTAAAGGATAAGAGTGCTACATCAATGATGGCTCTTAGAAAAGCGTCGCATAATATACTGTATACTACAGTTAACTCCAGAGCTTATGCACCGGAAAACTTAGATTTGGGTATGATGAGATGGCAGGTTGCCACCATAATGATAGATATTATATGTGTAATAGCAGCACTACTATTGGCTATAAAAGCATGGAAAAACTATGGCAAAAGAAAGGCTCTTGAAAGAAGCGAAGCACCTATTGATACAGTAGGTACTGATACTTCCGTAGCAGATGTTGATGTAATAGAAGAAAATAAAAATATAGATAATGAATAAAGAATATTTAGCATATAAATTAAAAGAATATGTTAGCTCCGGTATATTGCCTATGCATATGCCGGGGCATAAAAGAAAAGTGCCAAAAGAAATTAAAGAATCTATGGTAGATATTTTCACTATGGACTTGACAGAGGTAGAAGGCACTGACAATTTGCATGATGCCACAGGCATTATAAAGGACTCTATGGAGTTTGCAAGTAATATATATAGAACAAAAAAAACATACTACTTAATTAATGGCTCAAGCTGTGGTATACTTGCCGGTATAAGAGCTTGTGCTTGCACAGGAAATTATAAAAAACAAAAATCATATATAATTGTAGCTGAGAATGCACACTTTAGTGTATACAATGCTATAGAATTATTAGATTTGATACCTATTTACCTAAATATAGGTTATAATAGTTTAGGTATCGCTGATGGATGCGATGTAGAGAGACTTAAAAAGCTCCTAGAAATAAATAAGAAAAAAAATATAGTGGCTGCAATGTTGACTTCACCAACTTATGAAGGAGTAGTATCAGATATACAAGAAATTGCAAATATTTTACATGACGCAAAGATTCCATTGATAGTGGATGAAGCACATGGTGCTCACCTTATGTATATAGAAAAAACAACAAAAAAATATGTGAGTTCAAATATTGATATGAATTTTCCTATATCGGCATTAAATCTTGGTGCAGATATAGTAATACAAAGTCTTCATAAAACTTTGCCTTCGCTTACTCAAACTGCACTTTGTCATATTAATTCAAATCTTGTTGATGAAAAACATTTGGAGGAGTCGCTTCATATGTTTGAAACCAGTTCTCCATCCTATATTTTTATGTCAAGTATAGATGCTTGTATCAGATATATGAATGAAAATGATGCTAAGATGAGGACATATTTGAATGACTTATGGGAATTCATTAAGAGTATAAAGCATTTTGAGCATATTCATTTATGGAGATGTAATTCAAATCTTGGTTATGATTTTACTAAGATTGTGATATACAGTGATATTTTGGACGGCATTACTTTGGCAAATATACTAAGAGAATCATATAATATCGAGACTGAGATGAGTAAGCTGGGATTTGTACTTGCTTATAGCACTGTTTGTGATGATAAAAATGATTTTAAGAGACTTTACGAAGCTTTAAATGATATTGATAAGAATTTCTTTTATATAGAAAATGAGTCTTTGATAAATCTTGATATAAAATATCTAAATAAGGTGGCAGAAAAAAACATCTATATATATCCTCCCGGAGTACCGGTGATAAAGAAGGGAGATATTATAGATATAGACAGTTTTAAATTGCTTGAGGAATATATAAAAAAAGGGAAGAGGGTCTATGGCTTAGAGCCGTAATATAAAATGGGAAAAATTTATTATGTAATGGGCAAGAGTGCTTCCGGAAAAGATACTATCTTTAAAAGGCTGTATGAGGAATGTCCTAAGACAAAGAAACTTATAACATATACTACAAGACCTATGAGGAATGGAGAAGAAAATGGTAAGAGCTATCATTTTGTAGATGAATCTGTTATAGAAGATTATAGGAAACAGGGTAAACTGATAGAAATGAGGACTTATAATACAGTTAACGGACCATGGATATATGCTACAATTGATGATGGTTCTCTACATTTGGAAAGCAGAAACTATCTGGTAATAGGAACATTGGATTCTTATAAAAAAATTAGAGAGTACTATGGAAATGAAAATGTGGTTCCTATTTTTATAGAGTTAAGTGACGGTATCAGACTTCAAAGGGCTTTGAATAGAGAGATGATGGAACCTATACCACAGTATGCGGAAATGTGTAGAAGATTTTTGGCAGATGAAGAGGACTTTTCACCAATGAGACTGGAGGCTGCCGGAATTACAAAGAAATATGTAAATGAAGATTTAAACAAATGTATAATGGAAATAAAAAAAGATATGGGAATAAAGGTATAAGATGAGTGATTTTATTCTTGGAAATGAAAAGGTAAGACATCATTTAAAAGAATCCATAATAAAGAATACCATTTCACATGCATATATTTTGGCTGGAGATAAAGGAGTAGGAAAATCGAAAATAGCAAAAGAATTTGCTATGGAACTTATATGTGAGAGAGATCATTCCGGATGTGGGCAATGCCCGACATGTAGGCAATTTTTGGCAAATGCATATCCGGATTTTTTCTATATGGATGCAGAGGGCAAGGACAGCATTGGAATCGAAAGAATTAGAGAAGATATAGTTGCAGATGTGGGCATAAGACCATATCATGGTGGAGTAAAGATATATGTGATAGATGAGGCCGATAAAATGACAACTGTGGCACAGAATGCTTTACTAAAGACTATAGAAGAACCGCCGGAGTATGTTGTAATATTGCTGTTGGTGAGAAATATAAGTTTGCTTCTTGAAACTATAAGGAGTAGATGTATTAAGCTTTTGCTTAGTGCTGTAAGCAAGGATAGAATAAAAAACTGGCTTATAGAGAATGGTACGGGAGAGGATATAGCTACAGTCTTGGCGTCATATTCAAATGGAGCACCGGGAATAGCAAAATCTATGGCGGAGTCGGAAGACTTTGCAATAATATATGAGAAGAATGTTGAGTTTTTGAAAAAGATTTCAGAAGCTTCTATAAATGACATACTGGATTTCATCGAAGAGTTAAAAAAAAGAACTGCCGGCTTTAAGGAGTTCATAAATTTTCTTAGACTTTGGTATAGAGATATTTGTATATTAAAGCTCACAAAGAAAATAGATAATCTGGTATTTATAAGAGAAGAAAGCATTATTTTAAGGCTTTCAAGGGAATATACACTTAAAAAGATAAATAGTATAATTGATTTGATAGATGAGACGGAGATTAGGCTAAACTCCAATGTAAGTAGTGAAACAGTTATGGAATTGCTTTTTATTGGCCTTAGAAAATAGGAGAGAATGATGAGAGTAATAGGCGTTAGGTTTAGGGAAGTGGGAAATATCTGCTACTATGATCCTGATGATATTGATATAGATATAAATGATAGAGTGATAGTTGAAACTGAGAGAGGTGTTGAATGTGGTAGGGTCATACTGGGTACTAGAGAACTTAGTGAAGCTTACGATAATCCAATAAAGAAAATAATAAAAAAGGCGGACCTTGAAGATATTGTAAGATATGAGGAAAATATAAAAAAAGAAAAAGAAGCTTTTGATATATGTAAGGCAAAGATAATAGAATTGAATCTGCCTATGAAGCTTATATCCGCCGAATATACTTTTGATAATGCAAAAGTATTATTTTATTTTACAGCAGAAAGTAGAGTTGACTTTAGAGAACTTGTAAAGATACTGGCTTCAATTTTTAGAGTTAGGATCGAGCTGAGGCAGGTTGGTGTAAGAGATGAAACAAAGATGGTGGGAGGTATGGGCTCATGTGGAAGAGCACTTTGCTGCCACAGTTATCTCTCTGATTTTGTACCTGTGTCTATAAAGATGGCAAAAGAACAAAGTCTGTCTTTGAATCCTGCTAAAATAAGCGGTGTGTGCGGAAGGCTGATGTGTTGTCTGAAAAATGAAGCTGATACATATGAGTATTTGAATAAAAAAATGCCGAAAGAGGGAGTAGCTGTAAGTACGCCTGCCGGAGAAAGTGGAGTTATAGTATCTACAAGTGTACTAAGACAGACTGTAAAGGTATTGGTTACAAAATCCGAGGATTCAAAAGAAATAGAAGAATATTCTTTAAGTGAAATAAGGATAAAATCTTAAAATCATGAAAAATGAATTGTTAAAGGAAGAAGCCGGAGAAAGATTGGATGATTTACAGTGCAATAATCTTTTTATTATACAAAATCCGGATAAGTTTTGTTTTGGTATAGATGCTGTACTTTTATCAAACTTTATTAAAGTAAAGAAGAATGGTCATGCAGTAGATCTATGTACAGGAAGTGGAATAGTACCTATACTTCTTAGTGCAAAAACTATGGCAAAAAGAATAACCGGTATTGAAATACAAAAAGATATTGCAGATATGGCAAATAGAAGTGTGAAATATAATGGATTGGAAGAAAAAGTTGATATCATAAATGATGATATTTCAAATGCATTAAAGCATATAAAACATTGTAGTGTTGATGCGGTAAGCGTCAATCCTCCGTATATGAAAGATACCACAGCTATAAAAAATCCTGAGTTGCCACTTGCTATTGCAAGGCATGAGTTACTTACAGATCTGGATACCGTTGTGGAGGTTTCGGGTAAGCTTTTAAAAGAGAATGGCAGATTTTTTATGATACATAGACCAAATAGACTTTCTGAAATATTTGCTTCATTAAAGAAAAATAGAATTGAGCCAAAGAGGATAAGATTTGTACATCCATATATAGAAAACAAGGCAAATTTGGTATTGATAGAGGGTGTTAAGGGATCAGGAGTATGGCTGGATGTAGAACCACCTTTGGCAGTATATAAGGAAAAAAATGTTTATACAGATGAGGTGCTGAGAATATATGACAGGTAAGATATATTTGGTGGCTACACCTATAGGAAATCTTTCGGATATGAGTATAAGAGCAATAGATACTTTGAAAAATGCGGATATTATTGCTTGTGAAGACACAAGAAATACTATAAGACTATTGAATTATTTTGAAATAAAAGGTCATTTAACATCATACCATGAGTATAATAAAATAGATAAGGCATATGAGCTATGTGAAAAGGTAAAAGAGGGAAAGAGTATCGCCTTCGTTTCAGATGCCGGAATGCCTGCAATATCAGATCCGGGTTATGAACTGGTAGATATCGCATATAAAGAGGGCTTAGAGGTGACTATTATACCGGGTGCAAGTGCAGTGGTATCAGCCCTTGCAATAAGCGGTATCAGCTCAAGGAGATTTTCTTTTGAAGGGTTTTTGCCTGTTGATAAGAATGAAAAAAAAGAAATACTTGCCGAATTAGTTAATGAGAGCAGGACTATTATTCTTTATGAGGCACCGCATAGATTGTTAAAGACCTTAAAGGAAATATTAGAGTATATAGGTGATAGGAATATTGCCATAGTAAGAGAGCTTACAAAGTTGCATGAAGAGGTTTTAAGAGGCAGATTGACTAATATAATAGCTGATTACGAATCTGAGAAGGTTGCTATCAGAGGTGAATACGTACTGGTAATAGAGGGGAAAAGCCTTTTGGAGAAAAGATGTGAAAGGCAAAAGTCTTTTGAGGAAATCAGTATCAGAGAACATTATGAGAAATATATATATGATGGCATGGACAAAAAAGAGGCAATGAAGGCAGTGGCCAAAGATAGAGGAATACAAAAAAGAGATGTTTATAAGGAACTCTTGTAAATATAAGGAGGAAATATGAGAATTGGAATAGGAAACGATCATACAGCAGTTGAGTTAAAGGATATCGTGACAGAGCATTTAAATGCAGCAGGCTTTGAAGTTGTAGATTATGGAGCCAAGGCAGGAGAGAGATGTGATTATCCTGTGCCTGGAAGAGAGGTGGCAGAAGCTATAGTTGCAGGAAAAGTTGATAAGGGAATACTTATTTGTGGTACAGGCATTGGCATATCTTTGGCAGCTAATAAGGTACCAGGAATTAGAGCGGCAGTTTGCTCAGAGCCTTATTCTGCAAAGATGGCTGCACTTCATAACAATGCCCAAATCATTGCCTTCGGTGCTAGAGTAGTAGGCTCTGAAATGGCTAAGATGATTGTTGACAGCTTTCTTGAGACTGAGTTTGAAGGCGGAAGACATCAGAACAGAATTGATATTATAAGTGAAATAGAAGAAAAATACTCTAGGTAAAGTCATGGGAATAGAAAATTGGTTTAATTTTGAGACTGCAAAACAAAAAAAGAAAAAGATGGATAGGTATTACAAAAAGCTTTATCCTTTCGGTGAAGAACAAAAGAACTGGGAACAGGAGAGGTTGGATAAGGCTTTTGTCAACAATAAAAGGACAAAGAGCTATCATTTTGAACTTTTGATTTTGCGAGAAAGTATTGCAAATTTATCTGATCCTGATATTTATGATGAGGATGAAGAACGACCAAGTGTGGAGGATGTAATACAAAACTGGATAAAAAAGGAAACAGTTTATAAGCTAAAACCTGAAGAAAAGCAGATGTTAGCAGATATTGCACTTGAGGAAATGAAAAAATTTAAATGATTGGGAGTTTTATGGACAAAAAAGTATTAACAGTACAGGATATTTCATGTTTTGGACAGTGCTCAACTACAGTGGCATTACCTATACTTTCAGCATGTGGAGTGGAGACAGCTATAATGCCGTCTGCTATACTTTCAACACATACAGGTGGTTTTAGTGGATTTACATTCAGAGATCTTACTGAGGATTTGCCTAAAATTATGGAGCATTGGAAAAAAGAAGATATAAACTTTGATGCTATATATACGGGTTATCTTGGAAGTAAGAGACAGATAGAGATTGTAATAGATTTATTTGATAATCTCTTGAAAGAAGACGGAATAAGAATAGTAGATCCGGCAATGGCAGATAATGGTAAACTATATACTGGATTTGACGATGAATTTGTGAAAGAAATGAGAAGCCTTGTTGGTGTTGCAGATATAGTACTACCGAATATGACTGAGGCAGCCCTGCTGACTGGTAGTGAGGCGATACTTGAGAATCAAAGTGATGAGTATATAAAGGACATTATATATAAACTTAGAGGATTGGGTGCAAAGAATATTATATTAAAGGGTATCAGAAATGTTGAAGGCAAGCTTGGTATAGCTGTGTTTGAAGGTGCTACTGAGAGCACAGAGATATTCTATATAGAAAGAATAAAAAAAGATGCACATGGTACAGGAGATTGTTATGCAGCAGCATTTACCGGAGGCTTGATGCATGGAAAGAGATTTATTGAGGCTGCAAAAGTCGCTGCAGAATTTGTTTCTGAAGCTATAGTAAAGACAATAGATGATGAAAGTCATTGGTATGGAGTAAAATTTGAAAAGGCATTGCCAGTATTGGTAAGAGAGCTGAATAGATGATAAAAATAGATGCAGGAGATATACTTACATTAAAAAAGCCACATCCATGTGGTTCGCATGAGTGGGAAGTGCTTAGGATTGGACAAGATTTGAGGCTAAAATGTGTAGGATGTGGGCATCAGATGATGATTGCAAGAAAAAATATAGAAAAGAATATTAAAGCAAAAGAAAAAGGAAAAGATATAAAATGAGTATTTTGAATGTGGAAAATTTGAGCCATGGTTTTGGTGATAGAGCTATTTTTGATAATGTTTCCTTCAGAATGCTAAAGGGTGAGCATATAGGGCTGGTAGGTGCCAACGGAGAAGGTAAGTCTACATTTATGAGTGTGGTTACCGGTAAGCTTATGCCCGATGAGGGTAAGATAGAATGGGCAAAGAATGTTCAAATAGGATATTTGGATCAGCATTCCATACTTGAAGAGGGGATAAGTATAAGAGATGCACTAAGAGGAGCATTTGATCAGCTCTTTGATATGGAAAAAAGGATGAATGAAATATGTGAACTGCTAACTACAGCTGAAGAAAGCAGGATGGATGAGCTTATGGAAGAACTTGGAACTATTCAAGAACTTTTGATGGCACATGATTTCTATACAATAGATGCTAAGGTAGAAGATGTTGCAAATGCTTTGGGGCTCAGTGATATAGGACTTGATAGAGATGTAACAGAGCTAAGTGGTGGACAAAGAACAAAGATTCTTTTGGCAAAGTTGCTTTTACAAAAACCTGATATTTTACTTTTAGACGAGCCTACAAACTACCTGGATGTAGAACATATTGATTGGCTGAAAAGATATTTACAAGATTATGAGAATGCATTTGTATTGATTTCACATGATATACCATTTCTTAATTCTGTGGTAAATATCATATATCATATGGAAAATCAAGAGTTAAATAGATATGTTGGTGATTATAATAAATTCCTTGAAGTTTATGAGGTAAAGAAAAAGCAGTTGGAGGCGGCATACAATCGTCAACAGAAGGAAAGAGAAGAGCTTGCGGATTTTGTCGCTAGAAATAAGGCTAGAGTTGCCACTAGAAATATGGCAATGAGTAGACAAAAAAAGCTTGATAAGATGGATATTATAGAACTTGCAGCAGAAAAGCCGAAGC
Organism: Lachnoanaerobaculum umeaense; assembly: GCF_003589745.1. GTDB lineage: Bacteria > Bacillota > Clostridia > Lachnospirales > Lachnospiraceae > Lachnoanaerobaculum > Lachnoanaerobaculum umeaense. Next base: position 482,467 of record NZ_CP032364.1, read on the forward strand.
CTGAGTTTAACTTTAATGAGGCTAGGACACCCGGTAAGACTATTTTTGAAACTACGGATCTTGTTATAGGCTACGATTCACCGCTTTCAAAACCTATAAATGTGAGGATGGAAAGAGGCGAAAAGATTGCAATGTTTGGTGCAAATGGTATAGGAAAATCTACTCTTTTAAAGAGTATACTTGGTCTTACACCGGCACTTTCAGGAAAAACTGTTTTAGGAGATTATCTTGAAATAGGATATTTTGAACAAGAGAGTGATAATAAGTCAAAGAATACCTGTATAGAGGAAATCTGGAGTGAGTTCCCGGGATACAGTCAGTATGAGGTAAGATCTGCACTGGCAAAATGTGGACTTACAACAAAACATATAGAGAGTCTTTTTAGAGTACTATCAGGTGGAGAACAGGCTAAGGTAAGACTTTGCAAGCTTATAAACAGACCTACAAATATTCTTTTTCTGGATGAACCTACAAACCATTTGGATGTGGATGCTAAGGAAGAGTTGAAAAGAGCATTAAAAGCATATAAGGGTAGTATACTTTTGATTTGTCATGAACCTGATTTCTATGAAGACTTTGTTACAAGAACAATAGATTGTAGAGAGTGGTCATTAAGAATGTAAAATAGTTCAGCCGGTTAAAACGTAGTATACCCGGCTGAGTGAAAAAATAAAATAAGCTTGACAAGAGTAAAAATAAAGAGTAGAATAGCAGCACTGTCATTTGAGGGCAGTTTAAAAAATTCTTAAAAACAAATTTGAAAAGTTGTTGACAAGGAATTAAAAATTTGATATTATGTCTAGGTTGCTCCAAAAGAGTGATGAAGTTCGAAAAAACTTTTAAAACAATTAAAAAACTGTTGACAAAGATAGATGAACTTGATATAATAGTCAAGCTGTTTCAAACAGCGAAACAATGAACCTTGATAATTTAAGATTAAACAGTACACACAACCCTGAAAATTTCACATATTTTTCTTGATGGAAATGAGCGAAGCGAAGTTTGAATTTAGAAAAATAGCGCACCTCGTCGAGAGAAGCGAGACGATGGTGTTACATTTAAATATGTAATGAGATTTCAGATGCATTTTTTCACTTGATGAAAACGAGCGAAAGCGAAGTTTCATACCTTAGTGAAAAAACAGTTCTTCGTATGAGTGAAACGAGTACGATAGAACAACCTTAAAAAACAGTAGATCTGTGAAAACAGATGATGCAAGCTAGCGAGAAGGCTAGATTAAACTTTTATATGAGAGTTTGATCCTGGCTCAGGATGAACGCTGGCGGCGTGCTTAACACATGCAAGTCGAACGAAGCTATTAAAAGGAAGTTTTCGGATGGAATTTTAATAGACTTAGTGGCGGACGGGTGAGTAACGCGTGGATAACCTGCCTTATACAGGGGGATAACGGAGAGAAATTTCCGCTAAGACCGCATAAGACCACAGCACCGCATGGTGCAGGGGTAAAATATTTATAGGTATAAGATGGATCCGCGTCCGATTAGCTAGTTGGTGAGGTAGAGGCTCACCAAGGCGACGATCGGTAGCCGGCCTGAGAGGGTGAACGGCCACATTGGGACTGAGACACGGCCCAAACTCCTACGGGAGGCAGCAGTGGGGAATATTGGACAATGGGGGGAACCCTGATCCAGCGACGCCGCGTGAGTGAAGAAGTATTTCGGTATGTAAAGCTCTATCAGCAGGGAAGAAAATGACGGTACCTGACTAAGAAGCCCCGGCTAACTACGTGCCAGCAGCCGCGGTAATACGTAGGGGGCAAGCGTTATCCGGATTTACTGGGTGTAAAGGGAGCGCAGACGGCGATGCAAGTCTGAAGTGAAAGGCGTGGGCTCAACCCATGAACTGCTTTGGAAACTGTATAGCTTGAGTGTCGGAGAGGTAAGCGGAATTCCTAGTGTAGCGGTGAAATGCGTAGATATTAGGAGGAACACCGGAGGCGAAGGCGGCTTACTGGACGACAACTGACGTTGAGGCTCGAAGGCGTGGGGAGCAAACAGGATTAGATACCCTGGTAGTCCACGCAGTAAACGATGAATACTTGGTGTCGGGGAGGAAAACTCTTCGGTGCCGCAAGCTAACGCATTAAGTATTCCACCTGGGGAGTACGTTCGCAAGAATGAAACTCAAAGGAATTGACGGGGACCCGCACAAGCGGTGGAGCATGTGGTTTAATTCGAAGCAACGCGAAGAACCTTACCAAATCTTGACATACTCTTGAATAGCTTTGTAATGAAGCTAGCCCTTCGGGGCAAGGGATACAGGTGGTGCATGGTTGTCGTCAGCTCGTGTCGTGAGATGTTGGGTTAAGTCCCGCAACGAGCGCAACCCTTGTCGTCAGTAGCCAGCAGTAAGATGGGCACTCTGACGAGACAGCCGGAGATAATCCGGAGGAAGGTGGGGATGACGTCAAATCATCATGCCCCTTATGATTTGGGCTACACACGTGCTACAATGGCGTAAACAAAGTGAGGCAAAGCTGCGAAGCCAAGCAAATCACAAAAATAACGTCTCAGTTCGGATTGTAGTCTGCAACTCGACTATATGAAGCTGGAATCGCTAGTAATCGCAGATCAGAATGCTGCGGTGAATACGTTCCCGGGTCTTGTACACACCGCCCGTCACACCATGGGAGTCATCAATGCCCGAAGTCAGTGACCCAACCCACACTGGTAAACATAAAGCTGTGATAATGATACGAAGTAATAAACCGCTAGGTTTATGGATGAGTATCATTATATGATATAAAGAATAGCAGTAAGTTATGTTTAGCAGTGTGGGAGGGAGCTGCCGAAGGCAGGGAGGATAACTGGGGTGAAGTCGTAACAAGGTAGCCGTATCGGAAGGTGCGGCTGGATCACCTCCTTTCTAAGGAAAAAGTAGGGGTTGTGAGTACTGTTTAGTTTTACATTATCAATGTTAAGACTAAAAACTTAGCGGTGTCGATGCGTCTAGGGGACACACCCGTTCCCATTCCGAACACGATGGTTAAGACCTAGTCGGCCGATGGTACTATACTGGAGACGGTATGGGAGAGTAGGTGGATGCCGCTGCATTTTTCACTTGATGAAAGCGAGCGAAGCGAAGCTTGAATCTTAGTGAAAAAGTACACCTTGCGTAGCGTAGCGAAGCAATGGTGTTACCACAAGTGGAGATTACATCAGATATTCCTTTGGAGAGGATGAAAGGTGTTGAAGTTCGAATCTTCATATCTCACTGTTAAAGCGACAAGCTTTAACTAAATGTACCTTGAAAACTGCATACCAAACGAGAAATTATATAAATATTTTATAATTAGACATCCGAGGTATTAATTGCTTTAAGTAATTAATATTTTAATGCATTATTTACTTAATGAAAACGAGCGTAAGCTTGTTTCAGATTTTAGTAAATAAGTAGTTTTTCATACGAACAAAGTGAGTATGAAGAACACAAAAGTAATAAATTTTTAAACATAGTGTATGATACACGCTAGTGTCATACATGAACACTAAATCTAAATGATTTAAGAGGTTAAACATAAAGAGCGTAGGGTGGATGCCTAGGCACTGACAGCCGAAGAAAGACGTGACAAGCTGCGAAAAGCTGCGGGGAGAAGCACATATTCAGTGATCCGCAGATGTCTGAATGGGGAAACCCACTTGGAAGAACTCCAAGTATCTGTACGCCAATACATAACGTACAGAGGGGAACCCGGTGAACTGAAACATCTAAGTAGCCGGAGGAAAAGAAAACAAAAGTGATTGCGAAAGTAGCGGCGAGCGAAATCGTAAGAGCCCAAACCGTGGTGCGTGCACTGCGGGGTTGAGGACTGCGACATGAGTAAGATACATTACCTGAACCGTTTTGGAAAAGCGGGCCAAAGAGCGTGAGAGCCGTGTAAGGGAAAATGTATTTAATCTAGCAGTATCCAGAGTACCACGAGACACGAGAAACCTTGTGGGAAGCAGGGGGGACCACCCCCCAAGGCTAAATACTAGTCAGTGACCGATAGCGTATAGTACTGTGAAGGAAAGGTGAAAAGAACCCCGGGAGGGGAGTGAAAAAGAACCTGAAACCCTATGTTTACAAACTGTGGAACACCGAAAGGTGAACCGCGTACTTTTTGTAGAACGGTCCGGCGAGTTACATGTACAGGCGAGGTTAAGTATTAAAGATACGGAGCCGAAGGGAAACCAAGTCTTAATAGGGCGAAAGTAGTCAGTATGTGTAGACCCGAAACCGGGTGATCTATCCATGTCCAGGTTGAAGTTCGCGTAAAAGTGAATGGAGGACCGAACGCACATCCGTTGAAAAGGGTGGCGATGAGGTGTGGATAGGGGAGAAATTCCAATCGAACCCGGAGATAGCTGGTTCTCCTCGAAATAGTTTTAGGACTAGCCTCGTTATTAGTCTACCGGAGGTAGAGCACTGAATTTTTGCGGGGGCGTCAAAGCCTACCAAGAGATATCAAACTCCGAATGCCGGATAGATGATTAACGGGAGTCAGACTGCACGAGATAAGTTGGGTAGTCAAAAGGGAAAGAGCCCAGACCTACGGCTAAGGTCCCAAAGTGTGTGTTAAGTGGAAAAGGATGTGGGATTTCGAAGACAGCTAGGATGTTGGCTTAGAAGCAGCCATACATTAAAAGAGTGCGTAACAGCTCACTAGTCGAGAGGTCCTGCGCCGAAAATGTCCGGGGCTAAACACACCACCGAAGCCTAGGAATGTAATATATACATTGGTAGAGGAGCATTCTTAGAGGCGTAGAAGCCATACCGAAAGGAGTGGTGGAGTAATAAGAAGAGAGAATGCCGGAATGAGTAGCGAGAAAGAGGTGAGAATCCTCTTGGCCGAATATCTAAGGTTTCCTGAGTAAAGCTGATCTACTCAGGGTAAGTCGGGGCCTAAGGCAAGGTCGAAAGACGTAGTCGATGGATAACAGGTACAGATTCCTGTACTACATATAATCAGAACTGTGGGGACACGGAGACTAAAAACCGAACCCGGGAGGACAAAAACCGGGGCAAGCGAAGTACCTGTATGGGAGGAAAAGCCACCATGCAAAGGGAAGACGTGATGCGTACCGAAAAATAGTAGGGAAGTCGGTTAGGGAGCCGTCAAGAAAAGCCGCTATTGTATTATATGTACCCGTACCGCAAACCGACACAGGTAGATGAGGAGAGAATCCTAAGGCCGGCGGGAGAAGCATTGTTAAGGAACTCGGCAAAATGACCCCGTAACTTCGGGAGAAGGGGTGCCACTAGAAATAGTGGTCGCAGAAAAAAGGCTCAAGCAACTGTTTAGCAAAAACACAGGTCTATGCGAAACCGCAAGGTGAAGTATATGGGCTGACGCCTGCCCGGTGCTGGAAGGTTAAGAGGAGAAGTCAGGCAACGAAGCTTTGAATTGAAGCCCCAGTAAACGGCGGCCGTAACTATAACGGTCCTAAGGTAGCGAAATTCCTTGTCGGGTAAGTTCCGACCCGCACGAAAGGCGTAATGATTTGAGCGCTGTCTCAACAATGCACCCGGTGAAATTGAAGTACCAGTGAAGATGCTGGTTACCTGCGCCAGGACGGAAAGACCCCATGGAGCTTTACTCCAGTTTGGTACTGGGATTCGGTAATACTCGTACAGGATAGGTGGGAGACGAAGAAGCATGGACGCCAGTTTATGCAGAGTCGCCGTTGGGATACCACCCCTGTATTGCTGGATTTCTAACCTGCACCCGTTATCCGGGTGGGGGACAATGCCAGACGGGGAGTTTGACTGGGGCGGTCGCCTCCGAAAGAGTATCGGAGGCGCTCGAAGGTTCCCTCAGAATGGTCGGAAACCATTCAAAGAGTGCAAAGGCAGAAGGGAGCTTGACTGCGACACCGACGGGTGGAGCAGGTACGAAAGTAGGACTTAGTGATCCGGTGGCATAAAGTGGGATTGCCATCGCTCAACGGATAAAAGCTACCCTGGGGATAACAGGCTTATCACTCCCAAGAGTTCACATCGACGGAGTGGTTTGGCACCTCGATGTCGGCTCATCGCATCCTGGGGCTGTAGCAGGTCCCAAGGGTTGGGCTGTTCGCCCATTAAAGCGGTACGCGAGCTGGGTTCAGAACGTCGTGAGACAGTTCGGTCCCTATCCGGCGTGGGCGTAAGATATTTGAGAGGAGCCGTCCTTAGTACGAGAGGACCGGGACGGACTGACCGCTGGTGTACCTGTTGGAGAGTAACTCCATGGCAGGGTAGCTATGTCGGGACGGGATAAACGCTGAAGGCATCTAAGCGTGAAGCCCCCCTTAAGATGGGATATCTCATGTGAAAACAGTAAGACCCCTTGAAGACTACGAGGTAGATAGGGCCAAGATGTAAGTACAGCAATGTATTAAGTTGATGGTTACTAATAGGTCGAGGGTTTAACCAAAAGGATAGAAAATTTATAACATATAATCGGATACATCATCAAATCCGAAAGCGAATTTGATATGTACTTTCTTACTAAAGCTTAAACGAAGTTTTTGCTAAGTAAGAAATGCAGTTTGGTAGGCAGTTTTGAAGGTACATATTTTTCTTAGTAAGTACAAGCGAAGTACGAACTTAGAAAAATAGCGTACTTGATTTTACGAAGTAGAATCATAGTGCTTCCTATACATATATATGCGCGAGTGGCTCAGTTGGTGGAGTACGACCTTGCCAAGGTCGGGGTCGCGGGTTCGAGTCCCGTCTCGCGCTCTGTAAGAAGTCTTAGTTTTAAGACTTCTTTTGTATTTAAAAAGTATTAAATACCAGTATATGTATAAAAAAACATACATAATGTTTAAGCAAGATATTTCCCTTGACATTATATAATTAGGTGCTATACTTAAATAGTAATGATTCTTATTTTTAGAAAGGGATATACATGAAGGATCTAAAATATAGTAGACAAAGGGAGGCTATCTTAGACAACTTGAAGTCTAGAGTCGATCATCCTACAGCTGATATGCTCTTTCAGTCACTACGAAAAGATGATCCTAAGATTAGCTTAGGCACTGTTTATCGCAATCTTGGCTTGTTGGCTGAGCTTGGTCGTATAAACAAGATTTCCGCTCAAAACGGAATTGAAAGATATGATTATAATACCAATGAACATTATCATTTTTCATGCAAGGCTTGTTCAAAGCTCATTGACTTGCCAGCTGATATTGCTAAAGATTTAGATAGTAAGGCTATGCATGAAGATATTGGTGTGGTAGAAAATCATTCACTTATTTTTTATGGCTATTGTAAGGAATGCTATCAGAAAATGCTCTATATAGATTCAAAAAAGGCTGTTTAGCCATTGAATCTGTTGTGATGGTATTTCATACAAATATAGTAATAATTTGATATTTATAAGGAGGAAATTTTTATGTCAAAGTACGCAGGAACAAAAACAGAGAAGAACTTAATGGATGCATTTGCAGGTGAGTCACAGGCTAGAAATAAATACACATATTATGCTTCAGTAGCTAAGAAGGCTGGATATGAGCAGATGGCAGCTCTTTACCTTGAGACAGCAGAGCAGGAGAAAGAGCATGCAAAAATGTGGTTTAAGGAGTTCCACGGAATCGGAACACCTGAGGAGAACCTTGTAGATGCGGCAGCAGGTGAGAACTTTGAGTGGACAGATATGTATGCTCGTATGGCAAGAGAAGCAAGAGAAGAAGGATTTGAGGCTCTTGCAAAGAAGTTTGAGCTTGTAGCAAAGGTTGAGGCTAGCCATGAGAAGAGATATCTTCAGCTTCTTGAGCATTTAAAGAATGATGGAACTTTCAAGGGAGACGCTCCTCTTGGATGGAAGTGCCGTAACTGTGGATATATCCACGAGGGTGCTGATGCTCCTACAGTTTGCCCTGTTTGTGCTCATCCACAGGCATACTTTGAGAGAATGACTGTAAACTATTAATCTCAGAATAATAAGATTTGTGTTATAGTTTCTCACAATATTGTGAAATAATTTAAAATATGTATAGATTTAAAAGCTCCTCAACAGAGGGGCTTTTAATATTTAACACAGCTATAGTCAAATGCAGTATATATGTGATATAATAAAATCTATTGTTTTATGATAGAGAGCAGGCAAAGTTGATTTGCTATTATTAAAACGAAATAAAATATTTTGGAGGTCAGTATGGCAGAAGAGACAATGAAGGATTTTGAAGTGGAGTTAGAAGAATCATATAAAAATATGGATACAAAAGAAGATCCTGGGGCAGGAAAGTGGGAAGTATTTGAGAAGATGTTAACTGAGAAGACTGTTTCAAAAGTTAAGATCACAGAGGTTGTTAAAGGTGGCTGTATAGCATTCTTAGAAGAAGTAAGAGCATTCATACCTGCAAGTCAGCTTTCTACACAGTACGTAGAGAACCTTGATGAGTTCCTTGGAAAGAGCCTTGAAGTTGTAGTTATTACAGCTGAGCCGGCAAAGAAGAAGCTGGTTCTTAGCCACAGAGAAATTGAGAAGGCAGAGGCAAAGAAGGAGAGACAGGCTAAGTTTGATAATGTTAAAGTTGGTGATGTTCTTGAAGGTAAGGTGGATTCAATAAAGGACTATGGTGCATTTATTGATCTTGGCGATGGAATTTCAGGACTATTACATGTATCACAGATTTCAAATCAGAGAGTAAAGAACCCTGCAGCTGTGCTCAAAGAGGGTGAGACTGTAAAGGTAAAGGTAACAGGTATAAAGGATGGTAAGATTTCACTTTCTAAGAAGGTGCTTGAGGAGAATGTAGAGTCTAAGGATCCATCAAAGGGCTTCAAGTATGTAGAAAAGGGAGTTGCATCTACATCATTAGCAGGATTATTAAAGGATATAAAGATAGACTAAAGGAGGCTTCATATGTCAGAAAGTAAAGCAAAAGCTTTGCAAAAAGAACTTTCATTTGAATATCCTCATATAGCAAAAGCATCTCCTGAGCAAATTTCAAAGGCTCAGGAGTTTGCAAATGGCTACAAGAAATTTTTAGACAAGTCTAAGACTGAGAGAGAAGTAGTAAAGGAAGTTACCGGTTTGCTTGAAGCAAACGGCTATACAGTCTTTGACCCTAAAAAGAGTTATAAGGCTGGGGATAAAATATATAAGATAAATAGGAAAAAAGCTATACTCGCATCGACTATTGGTAGCGAGCCTATTACAGAGGGTATAAGAATCAATGGAGCACATATAGATTCTCCACGTCTTGATCTTAGACCTAATCCATTATATGAGAAAAGTGAAATATCATATTTCAAGACTCATTATTATGGAGGAATAAGAAAATATCAGTGGGCTACAATCCCACTTTCAATGCATGGTGTAATCTTTAAGAAGGATGGCAGCTATGTAGAAATAAATCTTGGAGAGAATGAGGATGATCCGGTATTTTATATAAGCGATCTACTTCCTCATCTTTCAAGCAAACAGGATCAGAGAAAACTTTCAGAAGGTATCAAGGGAGAAGAACTGAATATATTCCTTGGCACATTACCATTTGATGATAGTGATGATGTGAAGGAATCTGTTAAGTTAAAGACACTTGAAATTTTGAACAATATGTATGGGGTTACAGAAAGAGATTTTGCCAGAGCGGAAATAGAATTTGTTCCTGCGACAAAGGCAAGAGATATAGGACTTGACCGTTCTCTTGTAGGAGGTTATGGTCATGACGACAGAGTTTGTGCCTATCCGGCAATAGTAGCAGAGGTAGAAACTAAGAATCCAAAGTATACAACACTTACAATACTCGCAGATAAGGAGGAGATAGGTTCTACAGGTAATACAGGACTGCACTCACACTTTGTATATGATTTTATAGAGTATTTGTCAGAGAGTTTTGGTGCAGATGTTAAAGAGGTATGTGAAAAATCATCCTGTCTGTCATCAGATGTAAATGCAGCATTTGATCCTACTTTCCCAGATGTATTTGAACCTAAGAATTCTTCATATTTGAATAAAGGCTGTGTGCTTACAAAGTATACAGGTTCAAGAGGAAAGTATAGCTCATCAGATGCAAGTGCTGAGTTTATGAACAAGGTTATATCAATAATGGAAGCCAATAATGTACATTGGCAGATTGGTGAACTTGGTGCACTTGATGTAGGCGGTGGTGGAACTATTGCACAGTATGTGGCAATGATGAATATAGATGTAGTAGATTTAGGTGTACCTGTAATCTCTATGCACTCACCATATGAGGTAATATCAAAATTAGATTTATATAATACATATCTTGCATTTAAAGCATTTTATATGTAATTATTATGCTTGTATAGGGCAAGATTAGAGGTTTTTATTTATGAAATTAAAGAAGTTAGCTTTAATAGGCATGGTAGTTATGGCTACAATGAGTGCCTGTGGAAATAAAGGTACCGGTAATGGTACCGATACAAAAACAACTGTAGAGGGAGAAACCACTGCAGAATTAAAAAAGCCAAGTGAATACGGAAGTGTTGAGCTTGGAGACTATAAGGGTATAGAAATACCAAATATAGATACAACAGCAAGCGATGAGATAGTAGAAGCACAGATAAATAATGAGCTATTACAAGACCCTGATAAAGTTGAAGTAACAGATAGACCGATTCAGGAAGGTGATACAGTAAATATTGATTATGTTGGAACAAAAGATGGGGTTGCTTTTGAAGGCGGTACTGATACAGGCTATGATTTGGTTATAGGTAGTAATAGTTTTATTGACGGATTTGAAAGTGGACTTATAGGTCATAGTATTGGAGAAGATGTAAAACTTGATCTTACATTCCCTGAGGATTATGGCAAGGAAGATTTGGCAGGTGCAGCTGTAGTATTTGATGTCAAGATAAATTCAATATCAGTATCAACCCCGGCATCATTGACTGATGAATGGGTAAGCAGACATACTAATGGTGGACAGACTACTGTAGATGAATATAAAGCATCCATAAAGGAGTTCATTGAAGAGCAAATGAAGAAGAGTGCAAAGCAACAGGACCAGTACAATGCACTTCATGCAGTAATTGAGGCTTCAACATTTAAGCTTAATGATGAGGCTATTGATTATGAATATAACAATATTTTTGAGCCTATTCAAAGTATAATAGAACAGTATAGTATGACTCTTGAACAATATGCATCAGCTTATGGTATCAGTGAAGAAGAGATGAAGAATCAAATCAAAGAGCAGGCTGAAAATAAAGTCAAGCTGAAACTTGTTGTAAATGAAATTTTCAAGAAAGAGAAAATGTCTCTTAAGGATGAAGATTATCAGGCAATGATTGATATAAGTGGTGCAAATGTAAAAAAAGAAGATCTTATAGAGCAGTATGGTCAGGAAATCGTAGATGATGATGTAAAGACATATAAGGTTATTAATTTTATATTAGATAATGCAAAAAGAAGTGATGTTACATTAAATATCAACGGTGAAACTGAGGGTGCTGCTGAGGAAAGCACAGCACAGAGCGAGGAAACTACTGTAGCAGAAAGTGAGCCGGTAAGTGAAGAGAGTGAGACAACTGCTCAATAAATATATTTTATGAAATTAAAAAGATTATTTTTAGTAGGCATGTTGGTGTTGTCAATGATAACAGTAAATGCCTGCTCTAATGAGAATGCAGAAAGCCCTACCAAAACAAGTAGGTCAAGAAAGTCGGATAAGTCAAAGCATAAAAAGAAATCTGAAGAAACAGTTGAAACAACGGAAGCAGAACAGCCTTATGAGTATAAGTCAGATCAATATGGAACTGTTATTTTAGGAAAATACAAAGGTTTACAAATACCTTTGGAGGACACAAAGGTATCTGATGAAGAGGTGATGTCTTTTATAGAAGTTGAGTTGAGTAATAATCCGATAAAAGAGGAAGTTAGCAACAGACCTGTAAAAGATGGAGACATTGTAAATATTGATTATGTAGGAACAAAAGACGGTATTGCTTTTGAAGGTGGAACGGCTTACGGTTATGATTTGAAAATAGGAAGCGGAAATTTTATCGACGGATTTGAAAGTGGTCTTATAGGACATAGTGTTGGTGAAAATGTAAAGCTAAGTCTTAAATTTCCGGACAACTATTCAAATAGTGATTTATCCGGAGAGTATGTTGAATTTGATGTTAAGATAAATTCTATTTCAGAGACGAAGGACGCGGCACTGAATGATGCTTGGGTAAAAGAATATACAGGCGGTACGTATAATACAGTAGATGAATACAAGAAAGTAGTAGAGGAGAGCCTAAAAAAGGAAAAAGAATCTACTGCAAAATATGAGAATCTTAATAAGGCAATGGAAGAGGTTGTAGCGAATTCAACATTTGAGTTAAACGACGAGGCTGTTAATGCAAAGTATGAAGCTTCATATAAGACTATAGAAGACTCAGTAGCATTAAACTATATAACCATTTCTGAGTATCTGGATTACATAGGTATGGATGAAGATACTTTTAAAAGTACGCTTATGGATAGTGCAAAAGAGGAAGTGAAAAAAAACTTTGTATCAAGAGCAATCTTTGAAAAAGAAGGTATGTCACTTACAGACAGAGATTATAGTATGTTGATGGACTATTTGGATACAGATTGGACAAAGGAAGAGCTTATAGAGCAATATGGGCAGCAGGAGTTTGAAGAGTCTGCTATCTTATATAAAGTGAGCAACTTTATACTGGATAATATGAAGAATGGCAAATCAGTAGACAGTATTATAAAATAGGTTTGTAATAAAACACGAATATTACTTTGGAGGTAAGATACTATGAAAGCACTATTCTTTGATATAGATGGGACTTTGATAGATAATAACACCAATCAAGTACCAAAATCAGCGCTTAAGGCAATAGAAGAAGCGAAAGCAGCAGGACATTTGACATTTATCAATACTGGAAGAGTAGAATGTATGATCGGAAATATTAAGAACAGATTCAATATGGATGGTTATATATGTGGTTGTGGAACACAGATAGTTACTGGAGATAAGACTATCTTTGAGAAGAGAGTGGATCATAACAGAGGCATTGAAGTAAAAAAATTATTAAAGAAATTTAATGTTGAAGGTATGCTTGAGGCAAGGCAGGGAATCTATTTTCCTGCCAAACCTTTTGTATATCCTGAAAGAACAGAGAGAATCTATGATTCAATATGTTCTGTAATAGATGCATCATTAGGAGAATTCGATAAAGATTATTATGACTTTGATAAATTTTGCATTATAGATGATCCTAGATTTTCAAGGAGTGATTTAAAGTCATTTTTTGCTGAATGTGAAGATTTTGATATTATTGATCGTGGTGCAGGTTTTTATGAATGTGTTCCATATCCTTGTTCAAAGGGAAATGGTGTACTTCAGGTTCTTGACTACTATGATATAGCATTGGAAGATGCTTATGTATTTGGGGATAGTATGAATGATTTGCCGATGTTTACTTGTGGTGCCCAAAATAGGATATTACTTGGTGAGCATGATACGGCATTGGAAGAATATGCTACATACTTTGCAAAAAAAGTATCAGAAGATGGAATATATTTGTCAATGAAGGAGCTGGGGCTTATATAGGAAATTTCATTGACTTTAGTATTTGGAGAGATTATGTTTTTTAGAGATGTTTGGAATGATGTAAAAGCTGTAAAGGAGAGAGATCCGGCAGCTAGAAATGCATTTGAGGTTTTATTTTTATATCAAGGCATTCATGCTTTGATTATGCATAGGATTGCACATTGGTTTTATAAAAAGCATATGTTCTTTATAGCAAGATGGATATCACAGATATCAAGATTTTTTACATTGATAGAGATTCATCCCGGAGCTGAGATCGGTACAGGAGTGCTTATTGACCATGGTGTTGGTGTTGTAATAGGAGAAACTGCAGTTGTTGGCGATAATTGTACATTATATCAGGGAGTTACTCTGGGTGGTGTAGGAACAGCAAAAGGAAAGAGACATCCTACACTTGGGAAAAATGTAATGGTAGGTGCCGGTGCAAAAATTTTGGGTTCTTTTGAGGTTGGTGACAATGCATCTATAGGAGCAAACTCTGTTTTGTTAAAGCCTCTTGAAAGTGATTCTACAGCAGTAGGTATACCTGCAAAGCCTGTAAGACTAAATGGACAGGCTGTAGAAAAAAAACATAAGCTTGCACAGGTGAATGCTGATATTTCAAAATTGGCTGAGACCATAGATATACTTCATGAGAGAATAAATCAAATGGAGGAACTATTAAATAAGAATGGTATTGATACAAGTAGTTTGGAAGATGATATATATACCACAGAATTTACTGATTGGGTAATTTGATGGAAGTGAAAAAAAGATTAGTAAGCAGACGATTGGGAGTCGGACATTCGATTTCCGATCTGTCTGCTTTTTTGGAAGAAAATGCCTTCGTATATCTATTGCGTTGCAATGATAAAAGTTTGTACTGTGGATGGACTTGTGATATAAACAAGAGAGTGAGGACACATAATGCCGGAAAGGGTGCAAAGTATACCAGAGCTAGGCTTCCTGTGGAGTTAGCATACTTTGAAGTATATGAAGATAAAATAGTGGCAATGCAAAGAGAATGTGAAATAAAAAAATTGACAAAGCCAGAAAAGGAAAGGTTGATAAATGGTACCGCAAATATTATTTGAAGATAAGGACATTATAGTCGTGGTAAAACCTAGAGGTGTATCAAGCCAGTCAAGCAGTGGATTTGAAGAGGACATGGTAAGCTTGTTGAAAAAACATTTAGGTAAAGATGCTTATATAGGAGTTATACATAGACTTGATAAGCCTGTATATGGAATAATGGTATATGGCAAGAATAAAAAATCCACAGAATTATTAAGCAATGAACTTAGGCAAAAGAATATAGAAAAAAGCTATGCGGCTTTGGTAGAGGGGTTGCCTTTAAAAAATCATGGGGAGCTGAGGGATTATATAAAAAAGTATGATAATAATACAAGCAAAGTAGTAGATAAAAATACTATTGGAGCAAAAGAAGCTGTTTTAAATTATGAGGTGATAGATTCCTTTCAGATAGAAGATATGTGCATAACCAGACTAAAGATAAATTTAGTGACCGGAAGGCATCATCAAATAAGATTGCAATGTGCCTCACATGGTTTTCCACTATTAGGAGATCATAAATATAATAAGAGACTGTCAAATAAAAAATTTGAGTATGATAAAGTGTTGGCATTGGCAGCGATAAACTTAAGCTTTATTCATCCAAAAACAAATAAAAGATTAAATTATAAAATTGATGCAGATTTTTAAAAAAAGGTGTTGACAAAGATAAGATTAAGTGATAAAGTTAGGGAGTACTAACCAAGAAGGTTAAGAAAACTTTTTATAAAACAACAGGAGGGAGATATGCCCGTTGATATAATAAAAAGGCTTGCAACTAATGATGAGAATAATGTAGAGCTTAGGCTTATCATTCAAAATGCGGCGGTATTGAAGGGAAGAAGAATTTCCGGAATGCTCTTTTTAAATGACAAGGAGCTCGCCCTTATAAGTAGAAAGTTACATAATACAAATATAAGTCTGATTATCCTGTGTACCTGCAAAAAGAGACATTTAGTAATGGTATATAGAGCAACTGAGTTGAAAGAATATCTAAAAAACACAGAAGTCAGTGAGTATTTGAGAGAGTTTGGATATAGGAGAGATGATTTTATATCAAATCTTATTAGACTACATCAGAGGATGAATAGTTTCTATAATAAGGTTAAGGAGTTTCCACACGAGGTTGGTATATTTCTTGGATATCCAATATGTGATATAAAGGGCTTCCTTGAAAACAAGGGAGAGAGATACTTGCATAGTGGATACTGGAAAATATATGGCAACTTGGAGGAAACCAAACAAAAGTTTTTAAGCTATGATGAGGCTAGAGAGATTGCTATTGACGAGTTTTTAGCTGGTAATAGACTGGAAAATATAGCTTGTTGATAATGGTTTACAAGCCTATAAAAATTATTCTTTTGAAGGAGTAAAAAATATGGAAAAGGCATTTATTGTTTATTGGAGTTCAACAGGAAACACAGAGGCTATGGCAAATGTTATAGCAGACGGAGTAAAGGCAGCAGGTGGAACACCTGAGTTAGTATTCGTAGACAGTGTTAATGTAGATGAATTATTGGCACAGCCTGCATTCGCTATTGGATGTCCTGCAATGGGAGCTGAGGAGCTTGATGAGTCCGTTGATAGCTTTGTATCAGAGATTGAAGGCAAAGTATCAGGCAAGAATGTTCTTCTATTCGGTTCATATGACTGGGGCGATGGTGAATGGATGAGATTATGGGTAGAGCGTATGCAAAATGCCGGAGCAAATATAATTGGCGGAGAAGGCATTATAGCAAACCTTGAGCCTGATGATGATGCAAAAGCTGCATTGGAAGCAGCAGGAAAGCAGTTAGCTGCATTTTAATTTTTTTGATCTTATATTAGGGAAACCTAGTTTAAGATATGGTGGCGAAAGCTATCATAGATATATAGTGGGGTAGCAAAACTATCACACATACACAATATGGTGGTTCAAACTATCATATACTATCAAGTAAGACTTGAGCAACCTTATTTGATAATATACAGTGTTACACATATTGAAATTTCCTCTTACTTAAAAGACAGGCCTTGAGCAAGCCTGTCTTTTTCTTTAGTATATTATTATGTAAATAATTATTAGAAGGATATACTTCATCTTGTCTTCATTAAAAGTGTTTTTTACTGTCAAGCATAAATGATTATGTCCCAAAATAATTAATTTATAAGCCCCCACAAAGGGGCTTTTATTATGCACTTTTTATGTCTTCTTCAATTCTGTGTGGCTGTGAGTGTGCGAATTTATTAAAGGCATCCAATCTCCAAGGATGGTTCATAGGCGGTATATAAGGCTTTCTAGGCTTTGGCTGTTTGTAGTCAGCGTCCAAATCCTTAGATTTATGTTCATGAGCCGGTATTTCTTCCAGTGCATAAATATCTTTGTCATTTACGCACGCAAACATAGACCTATCAAATGCCTTGATAAGCATAACCTTTGTACCTTTTCTATAATGGGTCTGCAATCCTTTATTATCTATCATCTTATAAAATTTCTTCTCGAATTGAATCGCATGTCCGGCATCAACAGTTCTCTCAGTTAAAACCGCCAAAGTAAGATTTATTTTTTCTTTAGATGGTTGCGTTTCAAAGACAGATTTGATACCATAAAGTGGAAGTGAGAACTTCTCATTGAATTCTTTTATGTAGTGGTAAATGAATTCATTGGCATTATTGATGTCGGTTACGCCTGCGAGCCTTAGCTCAATAGGCAGGCGTGACTGTAAGGTTTGATTCAATCGTTCTATACGTCCTTTAGCCTGTGGTACGCTGCTTGATTCAAGCTGTGTGCCAAGTTGCTTACAGGCGTATGCAAACTGTGTATAGGTGTCTTTGTCGTCAGATAAGGCACCTTTTTTCTTGTAAGTAAATACAGTTCGTTTATCAGTAAGAAACTTATAGGGAATACCATAATCAGTAAGAATCTGCTCAAACACATGGTAGTATCCATTAAGAGTCTCCTGAGTATCAAACCATGCACCCGTAACAACACCTGAGGCATCATCAATAGCCAAATGTAGATGCCATATCTGTCCCGGCACCCATTCATAAGGGGTAGCATCCATCTGAAGCAATTCACCAAAATAAGCACATCTTGGACGACGACTGTGAGCATCTTCAACTGCTACTAAGTTAGCTTGTATCTGTGATAATTCCCTTTTTGATGTTGCAGCTTCCTTCTTAGCTCTGAGAGCTTGCTTAATGCGTCTACGCTTAGCTTTTGTAGCCTTTGGGGATAGAATGTACTCTGACTCCAAAATACTCATTACAGAGGAAGAAGAGATACTTATGCCTTCATGCTTTTTTAGAAGCTCTGTATAGTGTTCAAAGTTAGCTTCGTAGTATTTAGTTCTGTATAGATCAAGAACCTGACTTCTGATATCAGGGCAGATAGTGGTAGCCGGCTTTTTGCCTCTGTTACCATGAATAAAGAATGCCTTACCATCTTTAATATAACCCTGTATCATACGGTTTATATGCCTTTTGGTGCATCCTAGGATAAGAGCAGCTCTATTCTTATTAGCTGTATCTGGGTGATCTACCAGACCTTTGATAACATCATACTTTCTTTGTTCATCCATTGATAAAATAACCTTTCTGATAAGTCAGTTCCTCCTAGTGTTAGAATATACAAAATAGTATTCTACCATAAGTGGGACATTTTTATTTGTGGTATACTAGGACTTTATCATTTATGGCTTATAACTTGTCTTCATTAAAAGTGTTTTTTACTTGACATAAATGGGTTGTCATAGTATAATCTCACGGAACTAGTTAGATTAAGTATTGAATTCGCCACATACGCCGGTATAGTGGTTTTTTTCTAATCTTAAAGTTAGATTGAAGTTAAAGTTTTGACTTCAAAATAAAAATAAAGGACAGTTTTACTTTGTAGGAGTGAAATAGAAGTCAAAATGGAGGAAATATGGCAGAGAAAAAGCATATATTAACTTATGAGGGACTTAGAAACTTAGAGGAAGAGTTACAAGATCTTAAGGTAAACAAAAGAAAAGAGATTGCTGAAAAGATAAAAGAGGCTAGAGAACAGGGAGATCTCTCAGAGAATGCAGAATATGATGCTGCCAAGGATGAGCAGAGAGATATTGAAGCTAGAATAGAGCAACTTGAGAATTTGCTGAAAAATGCAGAGGTAGTTGTAGAGGATGAGGTTGACTTAGATACTATAGGTATCGGATGTATGGTGAAGATTCTTGATAAGGACTTTGATGAGGAGCTTGATTTTAAAATCGTAGGTTCAACAGAGGCAGATTCACTTGCAGGAAAGATAAGCAATGAGTCACCACTTGGTAAGTCTTTACTTGGAAAGAAAATTGGAGAGACAGCATTTGTAGAGACACAAACAGGCGTTTCAGAATATATGGTATTGGAAATACAAAGAGTATCTTAAGGAGGAAATATGGCAAATAGCAATGAACCAATGACAACAGAGGACCTGAATCATATTTTAAAGGCAAGAAGAGATAAGCTTGCAGAGTTACAGGCAGCAAACAATGATCCTTTCTTTATCACAAAGTATGATGTAGAAAAGCATAGTACAGATATAAAGGATAATTTTGAGGAATTAGACGGAAAAAGTGTCAAGATTGCAGGTCGACTTATGTCAAAGCGTGTCATGGGTAAGGCGTCATTTTGTCATGTACAGGATTTAAAGGGAAGAATACAGGCATATGTAGCAAGAGATTCTGTAGGTGAGGACGAGTACAAGGCATTCAAGAAGCTTGATATCGGTGATATAGTAGGTGTTACAGGTGAAGTTTTCAAGACACAGACGGGTGAGATAAGCTTACATGCTACAAAGGTAGAGTTACTTTCAAAGAGCTTAAAGCCACTTCCTGAGAAATTCCACGGGCTTACAGATACAGATACAAGATATCGTCAAAGGTATGTGGATCTTATAATGAATGAGGATGTAAAAGATACATTTATAAAGAGATCAAAAATTATAACAGAGATTAGAAAGTTCTTAGATGGTCAGGGCTTCATGGAGGTTGAAACACCAATGCTTGTAAGCAATGCGGGTGGTGCAGCTGCCAGACCATTTAACACACATTTCAATGCTTTAAATGAGGATGTAAAGCTTCGTATTTCACTTGAGCTTTATCTTAAGAGACTTATTGTAGGTGGATTGGAGAGAGTATATGAGATAGGTAGAGTGTTTAGAAATGAGGGTGTAGATACAAGACATAACCCTGAGTTTACACTTATGGAGCTTTATCAGGCATATACAGACTACCACGGTATGATGGACCTTACTGAAAATATGTTCAGATACCTGGCAGAGACAGTTTGCGGTACTACTACAATACCTTATGCTGAGGCAATGATTGATCTTGGAAAGCCTTTTGAGAGAATTACTATGGTTGAGGCTATAAAGAAGTACTCAGGCATTGATTTTGACCAGATAGAGACAACTGAAGAGGCAAAAGCAATTGCAAAGGAAAAAGGCATTGAGTTTGAGGAGCGTCACTTGAGAGGTGATATCATTAACCTCTTCTTTGAGGAATTTGTAGAGGATAAACTTATACAGCCTACATTTGTGATGGATCATCCTATAGAGGTATCACCTCTTACAAAGAAAAAGCCAAGCGACCCAAGATATGTAGAAAGATTTGAGCTCTTTATCTATGGTAGAGAGATGGCAAATGCATATTCAGAGCTTAATGATCCAATAGATCAAAGAGAGAGATTTCTTGCACAGGAAGAAGCATTTGCAGCAGGAGACGAGGAAGCAAATCATACTGATGAAGACTTCTTAAATGCTCTAGAGATAGGTATGCCACCTACGGGAGGTATTGGATATGGTATCGACAGACTTGTAATGTTGCTTACAAACTCACCTGCTATCAGAGATGTATTACTCTTCCCTACAATGAAGAGTCTTGACAAGCCTGCTAATGCAGGAAATGAAGAATCGTTAGATTCAAATACAGGTTTCTTTACACCAAATGAGAAGATAGATTTCTCAAATGTAAAGATTGAGCCTCTCTTTGAAGAGAGTGTTGATTTTGAGACATTCTCAAAATCAGACTTTAGAGCAGTAAAGGTAAAGAACTGTGTCGCAGTTCCAAAGAGTAAGAAGCTTTTACAATTTACACTTGATGACGGAACAGGAGTGGATAGAACAATTCTTTCAGGTATCCATGATTTCTATGAGCCGGAGGAGCTTGTCGGAAAGACACTCATAGCTATTACAAACCTTCCACCAAGAGCAATGATGGGAATTGAATCATGTGGTATGCTCTTAAGTGCTGTAAATGAGTTCAAAGAGGGAGAAGGAGAAGAGCTTCATCTTATAATGGTAGACAATCATATACCGGCAGGAGCGAAGCTGTACTAATAAGTGAAAATATTCGGCATAGAGTAGATTTATAAAAAGACATATCATTTTGGTAGAAATACCATTTGATAGGTCTTTTTTAAATACAAAAATAAGCTAATTTTATTAGAAATAACATAAAATATTTATTGAAATATTTTTATAGCTTTCAATATATATATAATATAACATATTGTTTTAATTGAAACGTAAATAGTAAGATAGTATAATGTTAATGTATTATTATTTTTATAATTAAAATTGAACTATAAGATTTTTATTTGGGACATTATAGGAAAGGGTAGAAATGGATTATAAAAGTCTGTATAGTATAAATATACTGACTAATATGGATTGAAGGTATCAACACAAATTAAAAAAGCTTACAAGATATTTTTAGGATATAGCGTGGTGCAATGAACATAGAACAGGTTGAGTAATTTAAATGGTCCAGCTTACCGGAAGATAAAAGAAGGTATTACAATAAAGAAATTGATAGACAAACTATAGTTTTAAGGGGGTATAATGAGCGATAAGAATCAGATAGAAAACGCGCATTTTAAAAGAATTGTTGAAATTATCTTTAAGGAAACTCTTGGTATACGACTAGAACACAATGAACGTACAGGTGAATATACGGATTATTTTCCTACAAATCAGTTGGGTCGAGATATAGATATAATTACAGGGAAAAAAAAGAGGAAATATGGTATAAATAAGGAAAAAATAGATAAACCCGAAAGATATACCGGTGCATTAAATGAATTTTTTAGCAAAGGTGAAGATAAATATTTTTCAAAAACTAAAAATTTAATAGAAAAACTACAAAAAGAAGAATATATTTATAACCCAAATGGTACAGATATAGTCTCAAAATGTGATAGTAATACAATAAGTATTTTCAATAAATTAATTTTAGATATTTGGAATCACTATTGTAACCAATATTTTTTGGGGGTGAAGGATTCAAAAATAAAGGCATATAAAATACAAAAAGAGACTGTTGATAGCATAGTTGAGAAGTTCATAGAGTTTAGACTGCCTGCTATTTTGGATTTTTATCGTGATCGCTTGCCGGATATAGAAAAATCTCTGCAGGTTAAAGATCCAAATGATATGTATGGCGACATTAAAACAGAATATATGTGGCTTTTTAAGAATGTAATTGAAAAGGAGTCATTTTATTCCTTATCAGAGGATGAAACTCGCGTTTTTATAAATACTTTATATGCTATTTCTGATATGTTAGATAAAATCCACCATGAGGATTCCTATCAAATAAATCTTGAGATTCTGGATTTTTTTAATAGAATACATGCAGACAATTTTGAAAACATCAGTATTGATGATATAAGAAAAATTCAGGGATGCATATATGCAATTGCCATAGAAACAACAGATAAATCTAAACAAGGTAATATTAAGCTTACAGATAATAATAACCTGATTCGTATTGAATCAGGCTTTAAGCCTATATCATATAAGAAAAAGGTTGAGATATGTGTTTTGGCATTAAAAAATCTACTCAATAATAAAAATTTAAAGGCATTAAATGATAAGATAAGGGATGAGGTGTATATAAGCTTATTTGAAAATCGAATAAAGAAAAACAGAACTGTTAAAATTAGCGAAATAAAGGATTTGGAAGTTCTAAGTCTTATTTATTCAAATATTGCCGCATGTGGATTACAATACATAAAATATAAATCCTTAAATGATACAGAATATAAAAAATATATTGAAATTTGTGAAGAATATTATATCTATTCAAGATACATAAGATATCTTATTGTTCGTATTACAAAGAAATTCTATGGAACAGACTCTGATAAATACAAAGACGCATTATTACTTTTGGCAAAATATTACCATGCTCTTGCTACAAGATATTTTTATGAGAAAAAATATTCAGATTGTATCGCTATACGTTCAGTACTATATACATTTTATCATAGTATAGGTTTAGAAAACAAAGCCATTAAACAACTTGGGTTTTCACCAATAGATCTTTTTGAAAAGGAAGGGGGAAATGAAAAACTGTTTAAAGAAATGACAAAGGGAACATTCGAAGAGGGAAAAAAAATTTTCAAATCATTCTCAATAAATATACCTACATATGAAGATTATAAAGAGATATATGAGAAGTATAAAAGAGAAGGAAAAATATAAAAAATAAATGAAAGAACCATAGGTAAATCAAAGCCTATGGTTCTTATAAGATGAGTTGTTATTTTAAATTAATTATAGATGTTTTTATACAATATATATTAAAAAGCCTTTTCATATTCTTTATTATTTGCTGCATACTCCGGTCAATATAATTATAAAACCAGACTTTAATGCACACTTCTTTCTTACCATAATGACTATGATAAACATTTAAAATTGTTGTTTTGCATATTAAGCTTTATTATTCCCCCATGACTCTCCCAGAATATCGGTTTAAATGGTCTTTTACATTCTACAGAAGTACTTAAATTTCTTATCACTTTAAACCTTGTCTTTGAATCATATATGATTTGTTCATCCCCATTACTATGAAGAACATACACATTATGTGGACTGTCTTTAATAATATTATTCATATGCTACCTCCATTATTAGTTGCTGATGAAGTTTATAACATCATCAAATATTCAGTTTCAAATTATCACCTCCTTATTTTGATGGTTTTAGTATATAATTTCTGATTTATAAAAGATATCCGGAGAGCTGGTATTTTTGTCCAAATTTGTCCAAATTTTCATATCTAAAAATATAATTGTGTGTATTTGAATTTGGACATTTTTGGACAGTGCATGGAACAATATAAAAAACAAGCCATGTTAGAATAAAAGTGAAATAATCTATAAAAGATAGGTATAAATTAATAGATAGGAGAAATAATATGACGACATTTGATGATATTATATATGAAGTTAACAAAAAGATAGAAGAGGACTCTTTTAATGAGGAAAAGAAAAAAATATCTGCCGGAGAATGTGAATTATTGGATAAGACAGTAACTTTTTTGGATATTGACACAGATTCAAGTGGTATGGCAGTAATAAGATATGATGACGAAGGTGAGGTTAAGGTTTCTTTAACAGATAAACATCTAAAATACTTTGATTCATTGAAAAATAAGAAAGTATACTTCTCCGGTATTAAGACCTATGATTATGAGAAGATGATGGAGAAGTGGTATATTAGAACAATTGTTGATGTGACAGGTAGAGAAGAAAGTCTTGTTATAACAAATAAATTAACAGAAGATGAGAAACTTAAGTTCCAGAAGAGCATAGAAAAATTCAGTCCAGAAATTAGGAGAGATCTATGTGATAAGAAGATAGCTCTGGCTGATAAAAAGGCTGTTAATGAAAATGATGGCTGTCAAATAGCATTATATAGTAGTCGGGATGAGATGGAAGCATACTATGATATTGTAAAAAAGGTTATGCCAAAAGAGTTTAGATCTGTATATGAATCCTCAAGATTAAAATCTAAAAAAATCAGTTCATCTGAAGAGAAGACGAACTATATAAGGGTAATGTCGGATATTTTAGAATTTGATTGGATAAATAATGCAGAATATAAATATATTGATGTAGAGGCATTACAAGAAAAGATTGGAAAAAAGCATATTGGATATAATCAGCAGTTAAATGAAATCTATACAGAACTTAGAGCAAGTAATATTTCAAAAGTGGTTCCCAAAACATTGTGTTTTATTGGTAATCCTGATACCGGAATAAATAAGCTTGCAAGGACAATAGCTTCTTCTATTGGAACAGGTTATTCGATAATAAACTTAGCAGGTGCTGATTTTGGTGAAAACGAACCTCTTATCGGCTCATCTAAAATATATATAAATGCAAAAGCCGGCTTTATTTATGACTGTATAAAAGAAGCCGGCCTTAGGGGGGTGTTGGTTATTGAAGATTTTAATCTTTATGAATCAAACATAAGAAGTTTAATGACACCTTTGCTCAATAAGACAACATATATGGATATGTTTGCTGAAGTTAAAATTGACCTTTCAAATATGTTAGTTATCGTAACTTGTAGTGATATCAAAAAAATCCCTCAGCATGTAAGGGCAAATATGACAACAATTTATTTTCAAGATTTAGAAGAGCGGGAAATTGTAGAAATTATTAACAAAGTAATTGTTCCTAAATATTGTAAGGAATATGGGCTTGATTTTCCACAAAATATTCCGGTTGAATCTTGTAAAACATTGATTTATAAACATGCGAATATGAACATGGACAAGCTGGATAGCATGATACGCTCAATAGTTGTTAAGACAGTTGCAAAAGGTGATAAGTCATTTCCAGACTATTCTATTAAACCTATTAGTGATTATAAGGAGGAAGATTATGAAAAAATAAGAAATAAATATGTTAGAGAGATAACGGAAACGGAGCATAAGTTCTTTAATTGTTACTTTGAGTACCCGGAATGTATTCAAAAAAAGGCTGTTAAATTGTTTAACATTCTTAATTTTGAGAAGAATGATGGCCTAAGAGAGCATGCGATAGATGTTATTCACTATATATCAAATATATTTAAGCCTAATGATAAATCTTTGGTTATGGGCTCTGTGATTGAAGAATTGAGCAAGTCACAGTATATTCAGAATGATTTTGCGGAGAGAATAGAAGCAGCCATTCTTTCGAAAGAGCTTGGAAATAATGTAAATAGAATGACAGTGATTGGGCTGAAAGGAAAGGCAGGTACAGGTAAAAGCAGTGCGGCAATCAGTGTTGCAAAGGCTTTAAATAGGAACTTTATAAAAATAAATGTAGGAGGAGGCGGCGGAGCTGAAGTAATTAATGGTTGTAATAAAAAAAATTATAATTCAGCTCCGTCACTCATAATAAAAGAGCTTTCAAAAAGTGGACATGGATGTTATTCAGATGTGATTATACTGGATGAGATAGATAAATCTACACCTGATTTCATGAACACATTATACGAGTTTCTAGATCCAAATGAGGAATATTTTTATGACAATTATTTGGAATGTTTTATTCCTAAAAATAATTTCCTTGTAATGCTGACATTTAATGATATATCCAGTATTCCAATTCCTATAAGAGATCGTATGGAAATTATAGAGTATAGTAGCTACTCAAATTCAGATAAAAAGTCAATCATAACAGACTATGTCTTGCCTAAACTTAAGACGAATTTTAATATTAAGGATATTTCTATAGATAGTGAAGCCTTGGATCTATATCTTAAAAATTATGATATATCTCCGGGTATACGTAATGCTGAACGTGATTTTGAATATATTCTTATGAGAATAGCACGACAAAATAATTGTACATTTGAAAGTGTAGATGTACATATTGATCAGAACGATATTAAATATACATTGGGAAAAAATAGAACGGTTGGATTAGATGGTATCCCGCAACTTTCTATAGGTAAATGTGGTATGGCTCAGGCACTGGCAGTCACAACATCAGGTATTGGAGTACTTATGGCAGTCGAAACAGTGGTTAACCCTTATCAGGATAAAAATATTGTGATAACAGGTTTATTAGAAGGTTCCTGCCTTGAGTCGGTATCCGTTGCTTGTTGCTTTATTAGTAAGTATTTAAAAAAAGAGTTACCAAAATTGCATATTCATATAACTGAAGGAATGAAAAAAGATGGTCCTTCAGCCGGTGTGACTATTGCAATGTCGATACTTTCATGTTTATTAGAAAAGCCAATAGCAAACATTTCATTTACAGGCAGTATCGATATATATGGACATATTAGACCGGTTGGGAGTGTATTTGAGAAGTGCATTGCAGCCGAAAGATGTGGAGTAAATACAATAATTTTGCCTTCAGAATCTTACAAGGGTCTTGTATCTGAAAAAAAAGATGAGAGATTAAGCATAAAAATGATTCCTGTAGATACAATTGAAGAGGTTATTTCATATGTATGGGGTAAATAGGAGGTGTAAGCTATGAATTTTAGTAGGAGAGATCATCTAGGTGATGAAATGAGGGATATATATAAAAAGATTTATACCGGTGGAGATGTTATGGTGGGAATGCATATATCCAGACTTGTAGATATATTCTATATTCTCTCTAAGGCAGGAATGCTAACTAATATTACAAGAAGAAAATTAAAAGCCTTTCTAATAAAAGCAATCAACCTAAATGGATTATTTGTTGAATCAAGAAATACATTCGATGTAGAAGCTATTGACTTATTCACTAAAGAAAAAGATAGATTTAATCTCAAGGATCTTATAATATTGATTTTAGAGGAACTATATAATGATCCATTTGTAAAAAATAGGGTTTATAGTAGAGAAAAATTTAATGAAATCATTGAACTTTTCAATGACTGTACTGAAAAGAGTAACTGTATTGAGGAAGAAGATTGGGTGGATTTTTACTTTTGTGATGATAAAGTTTTTTTTACAAAGATAGATGGGGAAGATATTTATCTATATTTAAAGCAAGAGCCCAGATTTATACACATTGGTCTGGAAACTGTTGATAATAATGATTATAAGAAAGACTATGGTAAGATTGCAGAAGAGGAATTGAGTAATGGACGAATTTTTCATCAAGGTGATGAACCAATAGTATTCGTACAGACAGATAAAGGCTATATAAAAAAAATTAAAGTGGGATTTGATAGAAGATGTGTGCATTCAAAAATAAAAGGTAAAATTATTGATCAACTAAAAGATGAAAGCCTTTTAGTGATGGAAGACAATAGACTCATTCGTTTAATGCCAAATGGCAAAGTGATAGTAGTGGTTGATAATATTTCTGGGGGATTCACCTGCATATCTACAGATGGCGAAGATGTATTTTGGAAGAGTAACAATAAAAAAAAGTATAACAATATTGTTAAGAGTCTTAAGGTCGATAGATTGAGTAATGAAATGCTTTGGAAAGGATTATTGTTTGCACTATATAATTTTGAATCTATGAAGTTTAGCTATAAACTTGGAGATAGAATTAGATTTGCTACTTTGTTTGAGCGAATACCAGATCCTTTTAATATGGAGTTAATTGTAAAAAGAATATCAGAAATTGAGCGGTATTGTTATGACAAAGATATCACTAAGACAGAATGTTATGTGGAAACAATGGGCAGTATTATGAAAATTGAGGATGAGCAACTTAATGAGGTGGAAACACATATGATGTTGGAATATATTCTGGATAGTATAAGCATAGATCCATATAAACTTATCTCTATTGATAATAGATTGATAAATTATATAGAGTATTTAACTGAGGGCATATATGATTTCATTGAAGGAACAGATGATTATAATAATGGTAATTTTCCGATTGATTACATCGAAATTGAAGACACTGATGAAGCTAGGATCAATAGAATTAAATATGAGATTGCTAGAATGAATAAAGAGCTTGAATATATAGGGGTGAAATCACCATCAGATTTAGAGCGTAAAGGGAAAATAGAAATTATAGAACATAATAGAGCAGAAATTGAGAAGAAAGACAAAACACCACATGAATCATAATATATAAAATTTTTAAAAGAGAGTTTGTTGGAATTATGATAATATCTTTAAATTTATAGAAAGGAGGATATATTAGATGGATTACAGACAAATAGCTATATTTATTACATTTGGAATTATTTTTATAGGATTTTCTTTTAGGCTATATCGCATAAACTCACTTTTAAAAAGACGTAGTTTCACAGTATCATTTAGAAATTTATTTATAGAAATGGTAAATCTATTTTACGAAGATTACATAATAAAAGATAGTTTATATAAAAAATATATTCATGAAGTGGATGCCATACAAGAGGAATTAGGTAGTGATGGAATTCTCTCAAATTATATAGATCAAGGTATGTATTATTTAAACTACCCGGTATTTTCAAACGTAATTTCGGAACTTAGGGCTGTAGATGTAATAGGAAATAATAGAATTAAAATAAAGCAGATTTCACATCTTGTAGGAATTTGTTGTGATTCATTAAATAGACATATAGGTAATCTTGAGCGTAGGTTAAAACGAGAAAGAAAAGCTATATTTAATCCTTTTTCCTGTTTTATATTAGGTATTAGATTTGTAATCCATATACCTGAAGATATCTTATTCCGTTGTGGATTTGTTAGCCATAATGAAATACTAAGTAGTAATAGTTTGTATAAGACTATAGGAATGTCTGTTACCATCATTGGGGTAGTAAGCTCTGTAACCACAATAATGCTTGTATGGAATGTAACTTTGGCCTATTTAATAAAAGTAATACAATATTTTATTTTCTAAATATATTATATATCAGAGCCTATTTATATCATTACTTATTCTAATATATGGACTGAGGAGTGTGGGTTTTAAAATATATCGTATTCTTTTTATAATATTTATATACTAATATTGCTATAGTTGACATGTATACTGTATTGTAGTACATAATATTAAAGCAATGTGTATTATATGTAATGTATCCTTTTTAAGGGACAACATATTGTATATAATTGCATTATGGAGGGTGTTATGTCAGAAGATGAGAAAATTACAATAGATATTGATAGACTAAGAGATGATATACGAGAAGAATTTTTGGGAGCGTACTTTGGTGGAGGATATGGAGCTGCTTTAATGGAATCATTTGATGTAGATGATGCAACGGATGAGGAACTTGTTGAGATGGCTCAGAGTATGGGGATTGACCTACGAAGATATCAAGTGTAGGTGGTTTATAATGGACAAAGTAGATGTCCTAGCAATTAATGTTTTTAAAATTGAAATAGAGGCTATATTATGGGGATAAAATATAATACAAACTTTTCACCCAAAGGACCGAGTGAATTTGCCAAAGTAAAAGTATTAGAAGAAGCTGTTCAAAAAGGAACACTTGAGTATCTGCAAGCTGTTATTGATAAGTATAAAAACTTTGAAATGACAGCACGTGCATTGGGATTGGCAGCAAGATACAGAGGAATGGAGTTTGTAAAAGTTTTAGCAAATAACAAAGCAACCTTTAACTACAATAGAAATGGGGCTTTTCAAAGAAAATATAAAATGACGCAAAAAGCCGGTTATGGATATTATTGGACAGATTATTGCTTTATGATCGTACCGGAGAAGTTGAATTTGACTCTTGATAAGTGGGGAAATAGCTCATATAAAAATTCCGGTTTATGCGGAGTTCACAAGATGAACATTGTAAAGGAGCTGGTACCACTAAGTTTAGAAAAACGAATTGAGATTGCAAAATATTTTATTGAAAATAAAGATTTAGAGGCTTCAATGGATGGTATGCTCTACTGGGCATTGACAAATGATGAACTGGTATTTGCAGATGCACTGATAGATATGGGTGTAAATTTGAATGATATGGAAGCTAACTATTGTGAAAGGCATTCCGGGCTCACATACCTTGATATAATAACATCTGCAATTAAATCAAAATATCGAAGTACTTATGTGGAAAGTATAATAGGATTAAAAGAAGAGAAACTTCTTCCTGTATTAGAAAGATTTGATAAACTTGCAAAAAATGTAGGTAAGAAACTTTTTATAAGTCAGAGGATATTTGATTATGCTAAATGGAATAGAGAGTCATTGTCATATGTTTTTAAAAATGCAGATATATCAAAAATTAATAAAAAAAAGACTTTGGAAAATGCTGTATCAAATAATGATATTGAAAAGCTTGAAATAATGGCTGAGGGTGGATGGCTAAGAATTGCAGAGAAGCGTGAAGGATTAATAGATTTTGCACGTGAGAATGGATATGAAGAGGCACTTTCATGGCTTATAGATTTTAAGAACAGAACTGTGGATCTTGCATTAGAGAAATTAAGGGTAGAAGCAAAGATGCTTAAGGAACTTATGGAAAATCCTAATTCTGTATCAGCTATGAAGAAAAAGTGGAGATATAAAAAACAAGAGAATAATACATTGCAGATTACAAGTTATAAGGGAGATGAAGAGCATGTAGAAATTCCATCAATGATTGGAAGAGTAAAAGTCACATCTATTGGAAGAGAAGCATTTTCTGCTAGGGCGAGTAGAATAAAAAATGCAGATAACAGGAGAAAGATTAAGTCGGTTATTATTCCGGAAGGGGTAAAAGAAGTTGGTGAGTCAGCTTTTAGAGGATGTGAATCTATAGAAACTATTAAAGTTCCCAAAACGGTTAAAAAAATAGATGAATATGCTTTTGAAGGATGTTCGAATTTAAAAGAAATCGTATTGCCACAAAAAGTAAAAACAGAAAAGGGGATTTTTTCCGGTTGTCTTTCACTATGTAATGAAGATGGACTTATTATACTTGATGATGTATTGTATGGATGGAAGGGACTTAAGCAGGGAGAAAAAATATTGGTGATTCCGGAAGGAATTACAAAAATAGCTAAATGTGGATTATCAGATTATTTTTCATATTATGCTTGGAGTTTGAAAGAAATAGTTTTGCCTGATGGACTTCTTGAGATAGGTGAGGCGGCATTTAAGGGAATACATTTAGAGAAAATTAATATTCCGGACAGTGTAAGAAAGCTTGGAAAAGAGGCATTTGCATGGACAAATATTACAGAAATAAGGATACCCAAAGGAGTAAAATCTCTACCTGCAGAATTATTTTTATCTTGTAATTTAAAAAAAATGTATATTCCCGGTACTGTGGAAAAAATCGGAAGATCAATATTTGGACAAGGCTCTATGTTTAATAAAATAACAGAATTATATGTATACACTCCTTCAGGTTCGGCTGCGGAAGAATATATGAAGAATATTCCCGGTGTATATGTTCTAAATGATTATACGGAATAGGATTAAAATCATATCAAAACAAGTAAAATAGAAAAATATATGCTAAAATAAAATGGCAATTCCTTGGGGAATTGCCATTTAAAAATACAAATAGAATTTTATTGAAAATCACAATATAAAATTTCAGGGGGATATAATGAGAGAATTTAAAACAGCATCAACCCTTTTTGATGGCAACTTAACTTTATCTATAGCACCTGCACTTACCCCAAACGGTATAGAGAATGATCCTTTATTTTTCAATGGAGAAATCATCAATCCGACAATAGTTTCAGGTGGGCTTTTGGTACTTGCAGATATAGTCAGTACAAGATACTTTAAATACGTACCGGTGGACTTGAGAGACCCTATTCTCTGTGCCCAGGGTGACAGACTGAGGGCAGAATGCTTCTCAGCTTGCAATGGTGTTTATGCAAGAATGGATGTGTTCCAAAGTGCTTTGGATGGTGACATACTTTATGGTACTACAAATGTGGATATAGGTAACAATTTACGAAAGTCTCTTCTTAATATAAGACAGGGAGACAGATTAAAGCTTAGAATAGGAGATGAAGGACTTAAGACCTTGCACAGTAAAAATCTTGATAATGGAAGTGTGCTTACAGATATAGTTACTCAAAGGCCTGTAAAGATGCCTGACAGATGGATAAGAGCACTTGGAAATTGTGCCATGCTGCACCAAAATATGGAATATAAATTCCATATTGAGGGAATGCAGGCAAAATCATTTATTGCAATGCTGCCACCTGCTACAGGTAAGGAGAGATCGGGATGGCTTACACCTACAAAGACAGGTGTAATGTTAAAATCAAGAGAAGAAAAAAATAGCGTATATATCAGCGGACTCCATAGACTCAGTGCACTTAAGAGGATAATGAGTAATGTAAATGCTGTTTATTTTTATGCACCGAATGATGGTGAGCCGGGGCAGATGATGATTGAAGTATGTATGACCGGAGCAAATATTACCCTCAGTTTAACAGCGAAAAGTTATGAAGGGTATTCAGGCGAGGGAGCATTACTTGATTCGCTTTCAACTCCTAAAATACTTGAATGTGCGGACAAAATTGATAATATATTAAACTTTGAATCAAGACTTGATATTGATAAAATATCAAAATCAATCGGAATAGTAAAAAATGATATGAATGATGCAATGGAGCTGCTTGCCGTTTCAGGGAAGCTTGGGTTTGATGTCAGAGATAGAGCATTTTTCCATAGGGAATTGCCGGATGATCCGGATAGAGTTTTAAAGGATAATCCAAGGCTTGTGGGTGCAAAGAAGCTGGTTGAAGATACTGAATATATTGATGATAATATATGGTATGTAAAATCAGGGGATACAACTTACAGAGTTATTTTTCCTACAGATGAAAACCTAGAGAATGCAAAATGCACATGTACATGGTATCTGAAACATCAAAACAGTAGGGGACCATGTAAACATATCTTGGCGGTAAAACTAAAAAAAGGAGTATAGTATGGCAAGCAAACTAGAAAAAGCAGCAGAAATATATCGTTCTCTTGGCTATGAAGAGACAGATTTTGATGATATTTTAAATCTTGGAATAGGAAGCAAAGAAGAGCAAAAAGAGGCAAGGGAAGGATTAAAATCCGGAGACTGGACGGAGATAAAACAATTATCAGATAATACATATGGATTTGTTTCTGTGGTGGATGTAGATCTTGAAAAGCTTGCAATCTTTGCTATAAGAGTGGGTGTGGATGCCAAGAGAGCTGCAAATATTCTTAGAAGAAGCAGCAAAGTCGCTCTAAAGGCTATAAAGGAGAGAGGTGAGACTTATGCCATGAACTTTATACAAGCCGCCTGTGCATCAAACAGGAGAATATGGGAGCATTCATTGTCAGTGCTTGGAATGTTGGCATTAAAACTTGTGCATGAAATGAATCTTGAAATTCCTGAGTCTGTGGAGTATATGAAGGACTGGGCAGCTGTAGCGGCAATTCTTCTGACATCAAAAAGAAAAGACTACAATTTTGATGAGAGATTTGTAATTGAAAAGGAAGAGATTTTAAGAAGGTTCAAAGAGCATATAGAAGCCGGAGTGGCTTTAAATGTGCCTGCAACCGGACCTTTCTCTGATATACTTATATGGGGTGTACAAAATAATCTCATTACAAAAGATAATGCTATGGAGCAGGTGTTTTACGGACTTAGCATTGCACAAAGGCCGGGAGACAGAAAAGAGCTTGTAAATGTTTTAGAGCAAATCGGACTTAGTGACAGTGATATTATAGAAAGAATGGAAACAATTATTCCACTGCTTGGTCTTGGAGAAACGGCAATACTTGAGCGATTTGCACCTGTACTTATAGAGAGTGCTACTGAAGATT
This sequence comes from Lachnoanaerobaculum umeaense, assembly GCF_003589745.1. Taxonomy (GTDB): domain Bacteria; phylum Bacillota; class Clostridia; order Lachnospirales; family Lachnospiraceae; genus Lachnoanaerobaculum; species Lachnoanaerobaculum umeaense. The sequence goes on from NZ_CP032364.1 coordinate 516,483, forward strand.
GGTTATATACAATACTTATTTCCTGCAGTTCTGCCAAGGTGAAAAAAATAAAAAAATTGATTTTAAAGTCTGTTTTAAAAAGGGAAATACCAAAGTCTGCAAATGAGTATGAAGATTGGCTCTTACTTTATAAGCAGGATGAGGATAAAAGTATAGCAAAGCTTGCGGTAAGCATTGAAAAGGTTTGGGGACTTAAGATAGAACAGGAAGATATAAAAGAAGAGGTGCAAGGGCTTTGGAGAGAAACACCTAAACTTTGGGAATTGCAAAAATTTGAAATAGGAGAAATTTCGCCGGAAAATCTTACAGATCTATTGGCAGTGATTTCTGACAGAAAAGAATATATTGACGATGTGGCTTTCGAGAGATTTATTGCAATGGCAAATTATATTGCACATAAAAATCCTGATGAAGCAAAAATAAGCCTGGCAGGAATTACAATAAATGATTCAAGTGGTATATGGGCACTTGGAAGATGGGCAAAAAATATTGAGAATAATATATGTCCGGATAGTAAGACGAATGAATGGAATGGTGAGAAGGAAGTTTTAAAAATCAGGTATAGCGGATTAGTTTATACAAGAAGGGTAGTATTATTTGAGTCGATAGATAAATGGCCATGTATATTAAGTACACCAAGTTATGAGGACCTAAGCATATCTTTACCTGATTTGACAGATAGACTTATCAAGTATAAGAATGAGAATTTTTTATATGTCGCTGAACCGGATTTACAGTTTGCAATTACCAGGTTGGATATTGAACGTATTACAAAAGAAGATAAAAAAAGGTTTTTGGAAAAAACAGATGGATTAAAATTAAAAATTTTACTTCCTTTGGGAGATTTTTTAAAGGATGTAAAGGGAGAAGATATTTTTGTTGAGGAAATAATAAAAGAATATTTAGACGATCCATATGTTGAACCGGAATTTTTATTCGAAAAAAATACATATTGGAGAGTGGACGTTGATGTGCCGGAAAGTTTAAAAGCATTTCCTTTTAGGCTTTCATGGTGCTATGAAGATATGTATTCTATTTTCCCGACCTGGGGAGATTATTCACTTACCGCCATACGAAGAGATAGTGAAGCCTATCATAGTCAGGGCATAAATTTAAGGCAGATAGCAAAAAGGAGAAAGCCTCTTACAAAAGGTGCAATGATGAACTGGATCGCAGCGTGGAGTAACTTAAATGATGAGAATGCTGCAGATGTTATTTCGGCAACTCATGAAGCATGGGAAAGAGGACTTCTATTACCGGGAATTGCAGATGTTTCATACCTGGATTGGAGTGGCGGTACACCGTCAAACCTGGCAAGCCTGGCTTTTGCAATGGACAATATGGCTAAAGAAGGTATGCTAAGTCTTGTTTGGAAAGCCGCATGTGATATTGTGGAAGTATCTTTAATGTCGCCAAGAATGCTCTCAGGTACTGCACAGATAGTAAAGTTTATAAGAGATTATATTGATGAAGTTATTTTTGCGGTAGAAAATAAGCTTGCCACAAAAAATGCATTGGAATTGAGGGCTGTAAAGAATCTTGCAACTAAATCCGGATCTTCAAAGGCTGTAGAATATGCCAAGGAAATAGTGAATAAGCTAAATTCTCTTGGCATGGATATAAAAGAAGAAAAGTATGAAGAAGTACAGAATCAAAATACGCCGAATGATTTTGATGAAGTATGGATGACATTACCAAAGGCTAAAAAGCTTATCTATGATAATGTTGAGTTTGATATAAATGTATTTGAAGTAAGAAAAGGCGAAAAAGCTTTTAGCTTTGATTTGAAATTACCGGACATACCCGACAGGCTGTTTCAAGTATATATTTACGGATGGTTTTACGGAATTCAAAAAGAGGCTCAAATGTCGGGAGCTGTGGCCGACAGCGACGGAAAAATTATAGATGAGAAAGCAAAAAGCGTATGGCTTCATTATGACCCTGAAAAGAAAAAGGTTGTAGTAAGTAAATATAGAAACTGGAGAGGTGAAAAAGAAGGACCTCTTGAGGGCAGTTCAACACCTTACTCAAAGATATTTTTAACTATTGCAGTAAGTACTCTGGCACAGGATGGGGAGAGTATTTATGGAGCAAAAAGTCTTTTCAGACAACTGGTGGACTCAGGAGATTTATCTGTAGAGAATTTAAGAGAAATAATGAGAGAACTTTTATTACATGAGGAGATAAGCCCTGCAAAGCTGGTAAGAATAGTTGAGAAAGAAAGCAAGCTTTTAAGCATATGCTATGTAATGCTTGTTGAGTGTATCAAATACGCCGGAGGGGTTGTTGTAAAGAATAATAAGCCACCTGTATGGATAAACAGAGTTTTGGATATCTGTACTTATTATGCTGATTATTTAAGGGAAGCGATGAAGAGAGGATATATTTTGGATGAAGATGCCAAATGGTATGGACTTTTAGAAATTGCAAACAGTAGTGCTAAGTCTGCTGCGGTGAAGAAGGCGAAGAATTTGGCAAAAATATTAGGAATATAAAGAAAATAGAAAAGTATATAGAAGAAATTGTTTTAGATTTTTATAAAAAAGCGACAGCCTGTAATATACAGGCTGCTGCTTTTTAGATTGTATTAATTTTTGCAGATCTCTTTCGAGAATTCTATAGCAGCCTCTAGAGTATCTGAAATGAATTTACTTTCTAATTCAAACTTGAATGTTTCACTGGCAGCGATTGCAGTATCACCCAAGCCTTTTTCTTCCAGGTATTCTTGCATTTTTGCATTCATACCTCCAACATCACCACTTACATGGTTAATATTATTTCTGAGTATTTTAATAGCATGGTAATATTTCATAGCTTGCCACAACTTCGGGTTTGATGTTTCAAGTTCCTGTAAAGAAAAGATTGTCTTTATATCCTTAGTAATCTTGTCCTTGACACATTTCACAAAAATATCTTCGTTATTCATAAAAGAAGTTATAAAGTCCCGAAAATTTGTGGCTTTATGTAATATATCTTTTGATAACTCATCTTTTTTTTCATGTGTATATTGATTTTTTATTGTTTTAAAAGCTTTATAAACAATTATTGAACAATCTTCTATTTCGTCAACCTCAAAGCCTTTACATTTGTTCTGTACATTAGATATTTCACAATCTATATAGTCTGATATTTTCTTTTTATATTTATTTCTTTTTCCATCAGAATCATTAAATTCGTCCCAAATTTTGCTGAGATTTTTATACTTCTCGTGTATATCTTTATAACTTCTACATTTTGGAATCGGTTTTTTGAGTTCATTCTTAAAATCATCATAGTTATTTAAAATATAATAGCTTAGTATTTTCTCATTATATATAGTTACTGCCTGCTGTAACATATTATTATTCAAACACCACTGAGACAGATCCAAAATAGATGGAGGTTCTTTGCCAATATACAGCTTTTCCTTTACTGTAGGTATTAGAGTCTTAAACATTTGAACAAATATATCATCACTTATATCTTGCTCCAATGTATTAATAGATTCACTTATAGAAGTAATAGCATCAACTATGGAACCTACATTACATAGAGCAATAGCATCGGAGAAACTTTGCAAGCTGCTAACAAAGTTGTTCACATTATCATTATTTGTAGTGTTCTCCAATTTCTTTTGTAAATCTACCAACTGTCTTGCATTTCCTGTACCGACAAACTCACTTACTCCATTAATCATGTTAAACATATCGTAAATATATCTAATGTTACGAATTGCTTTTGGTTTAGAGAAAAAATCACTATATATGATATCTTTACATACAATTCCTTTAAATTCCAAATATCGTATAAGTGCTATCATAAACAAACTGCTGTCTCGAAGTCCACCTGTATAGTCAATATAAATGAGTTTTCCAATATCACTGGTTTTAATTTGGTTATATATGTAGGTAGGCTTATCTTTTGGGTCAAAATCTTCATTATTCGGATCAAAGTCATAATAAATAGGAATGATTTCTATTGAAGGTCCTACCTCATTCCTTATTAAAGCTGAAAAACGATCAAAAGCTGTTTTACCCTTTTCCAGTTCCAATTTACTACTCTCATTTTCTAATTGTGGAAGTTTAATATTGTAAACATCTTTTGATACGATACAAAAAATTTTATTGATAGGTTCTTCATTATGTTCTGCCAACTTCAGAAGAAATCTGGCAGGAGCATCGTTAGTATGGCATCCGGAAAAAGCTAATTTATTATTATCATTGTCAATTATATAAGAATCGTAGTCCTCATTATTTTCAATTATAATATGATTCTCATCTTTTTTTAGATTTTCAGAATCCTCTTTTTTTATAGTATATTTACTCAAAAACAATAACATACTGGATCTTTTTTGATCTTCCATAGGTAGTCCCCCTTAGTCAACAGATGATTATTAGCCTGATACTATGATATTTAAATACTTGTAGTATCAACACCGACTCAATATATTAAATTAATTATAATAGTTTTTGATAGTTTTGAAAACTGAATTTACCTTAGTACTACAGTACCTTTATCTGATGTGCAAAATATTGTACATTCTTTGTGATATTTTAAATATAGAAAATAAATTGTGTGAATAGATTCCACTAAGGACTGAAGAGGAGTAGAGACATTGAAACAGTATGATAAAGTAATTGAAAAACAGTTTGGGATTATAAAAGGTGAAAAATATCTTGTTTTTATTAAAACCGGTAGAGGTGGAAGTATAGAAGGTTTTGAAAATAAATATTTGAATATATGCAGCTTTTTATTTGAAAAATATGGTTATACATTTGTTGTTTCCGCCAATCCTAAAGATTCGGCATGTGATTTGGAGGAAGAAATAAAATGTATTAGTAAGTATATAGGGGATTATAAAGAAATATTTTTTGTAGGAATTTCAAACGGAGCTTCGATAGGTGCAGCTCAGTGTAGAAAAATTGAAAAAATAAAGAATGCTATTTTGATCAATGCTCCATTGATGATCAATTTTCACAAAATAAAAGAAGGTGCCAAAAAGTTTAGAGGAAATAATATGTACTTTTTGTATGGTGAAGACGATCCGTCATTTCGCTATATTGAAATATTAAAGAGCATAAAAAATACTGCCTGTAAATATAAAATAATCAAAGGTGAAGGACATGATTTTTCAAAAGAGTCTTTAATATATGAATTAAATTATTTTTTGACGGGTTGAAGGCGGAAAATAAAGGTAATAGAAAAAATCATGTTAGATTAGAGGGAGAAGAAAATGAGCGAATTTGATAAAATCATAGGATATGCCGATATAAAGGCTGAATTGATACGTTTTTGTGATGTACTGAAAAACTTTAAAGATTATAAGAGGCTTGGTGTAGAAATACCGAGGGGAATGCTTTTGCATGGTGAGCCGGGTATAGGAAAGACTAGGTTAGCTAAGAGCTTTATTGAAGAAAGCAAAATAAAATCATTTACAATAAGGAAGGATAAACACAGTAGAGAGTTTATTAATCATATCAGAGATATATTTGATAAAGCAAAAGAAGAGGAATTTGCCATAGTATTTCTTGATGATATTGATAAGTTTGCAAATGAGGATGAATACCATAAAGATGCTGAGGAATATGTAGTTGTACAGTCCTGTATCGATGATTGCAAGGATTCAAATGTCTTTGTTTTGGCTACAGCAAACAGTATATATTTTTTGCCGAATTCACTTATGAGAGCAGGACGTTTTAATAAGGTTATTCAGATGACATGCCCCGTTGGAGATGATGCCAAGAAGATAATAAAGCATTTTTTAAGTAAAAAACAAGTGCTTGGAGATATAGATATAGATGATATATCAAGCTTTATGGAAGGACACTCATGTGCAGAATTGGAAATGGTAATAAATGAAGCCGGAATTTATACGGTATTTGACAAAAGAGCAAAGATTGAGCAAAGAGATATTATAAAAGCGTGTATGCGTTTGATATTTGATGCACCTGAGTCGGTAGAATATATTGACAGTAATATTTTAAAAAAGGTTGCAGTGCATGAGTCAGGACATGCTGTTATTTCTGAAATATTGGAGTCGGGATCTGTAAATCTTATTTCAATCTGCGGTTACTCAAATACTTCAGGTGGGATAACATCAGTAAGAAAACCTGACGATTATAATTTCAGTGTGCTTGCACAAGAGAATGAAATAATCAGAAGCCTGGGAGGTAAGGCTGCAATTGAAATGATTTATGGAACATTTGATCTTGGTTGTGAGGGAGATTTGCATAAAGCATTTGATTTGGTTACAACATTTGTTGATAATTACTGTGCATATGGATTTAATGCTTTTGAAAGAGGTACTTCATCCCAATATTTATTGGAAAGCAAGGACAGAAAAGTTGCTGAGCAGATGGATAGATATTATAGAAAGTCAAAGCAGATTATTGCTGAAAATAGAGAATTTTTTGATGCCATGGTTCAAGAACTTTTGAAAGAGAAAACACTTACTAAAAAGCAAATTAGGAGTATACGAGACAGTGTAGTGATTAGAGATTGAAAAAAAGTTGTAATGATGTAGAATAAAAATGAAGTATTATTGTAAACTTAATGGAATAAGTTATTATGGGGAGGATTTATGGGATTTCCGATTGATTCTAAAGTGCTTGGACTTAGAGAGGTAATAAAGGTAAATGAAGGGGAAAGATATAGCATACCTATTTACCAGCGTCCATATTCATGGGAAGAAAAAAACATAAAAGATTTTTTGGAATCTATATTTGATGCATTTAAAGAAGTCAATGAAGAAAAGTGCAAAGCAAATGTAAAACCTGTGTTTTTCGGTACAATACAGCTTGATCATAATAAAGATGACAATACACTTGATATTGTTGACGGTCAACAAAGACTTACAACATTTCTGCTATTTTTGGACTTGCTTCAAAGAAATGAAATACATCCTAAAGAGTATATAGATTGCAGTAAGGTTATAAAATCGGAGAAGCTTAAAGAAGTATTAAATGATGATAATATTAAAAATACTTCTTTAAAATATTATGAAAACAGGAAACTACTAAAGAAAGAAGTTGAGCATTTTGAAAAGGAGTTTAAAGAAAAAAATGAATTCTACACGGAATTGAAAAACTTTGTTTTGGATAATGTATACTTTGTACAACTGATTACTGAAGAAATGGATTTATCCGAAGTGGTTTCGGTTTTTAATACTATAAACACTACCGGACTTGACTTAAATGCAACAGATATTTTTAAAGTAAGATACTATAATTATCTTAGAGGAATCGATAAGACAAAAGACTGGTTGGAAGAAATAAATTCCTGTTATCAATTGATAGATGACAGCAATGAGAAACTTGGAAAAGACGGAAGAACAGATCAGACAAAATTTGATATGGGTTGGGTTTTAGATATCTACAAACATATAATTTGTGCTGAATTCGGATGGGGATTTTCAGAAGTATCCAAAAGCAATCAAAAGTTCTTTGATGAACTTTTTAAAGGGACAAGTCTTACAGAACAAAGTGACCTAAGCGTGCTTGAGTTTGACACATTCAAGCATATAGTAGATGGATTTATAGATTATTGGCGCTGGATTGAAAATGTAAGGTTTAATGGCGAACATCCTGAAATAGCAAAAGAAATCTTTTCAATTTATTTGGTAGAAAAAACCAGATATAAAAGGTATTGGACCATACCATTTGTGGTTGCATACTTTAGGGCTAAAGCCGAAGGAAAAGGCTGGAGCGATTACTATGTAGATTCACTGAGAGTAAATATGTATATGTTTAGATTCTTTTTAATCTATACCGTTGTCAATGACAGAGTAATAAATCCTGTTCAAAATAAGGTTTGTGATGAATGCTTTAAGTGGTTTAAGGAATGTAGCACTGATGATATTATAAAAAACATTAAAGGTATGCTGTGGTCATCAGTACGCAGTGAGGATCATGAACCTAAAGAAGACTTTTATAAAATTATCAAATCAGGATTATTTTACAATGCAAGTAGAGTTAGGCTTGTTTGCACACTGTCTGCATTACTTGATGAAGTAGCTAATTTGGGGAAATCATTTATTTGTCAAGAAAATGAAATAGTAATAAGTGAGCAAGAAATCTATGAAAAGTTTTTCCACTATGCAATCTATGAAAAGAATAAAAACCCTTATGATATAGAGCATATACAGGCAAGAAATAATTTCAGTGATAATAGTGATGAGTTTAACGGAATAGGAAATCTGGTTGTACTTGACAGTCATATAAACAAGAGTATTCAGGATGATGCTGTAAGTGAAAAAATTACTGAATACAAAAATTCACAATATGCAGCAGTTAGAATAGAATTTATGAAAGAATATGAAAGTTGTAGAGATTGGGATATAGACTATGTTGTAAAAAGAGCAGACGAGGAAATTGACAAGATAAAGCGATTTATGGATGAAGAGTAGGATTATTTATATCCGGGAGGGAAGCTTAGGTGTATGGTATAGGAAATAAAAAGATGTTAAATATGTTCATATTGGAGATACTTCGCAATTATACCGATGAAAATCATTCTTTAACACAACAAGAGATTATAAAGCTTTTGGAAAAAGATTACGGAACGGTATGTGACAGACGCTCTGTAAAGAATAATGTCTTGTTATTGAAAGAATTTGGCGAGAGTCATGGATTTGAAATATCAATGGAAGACGGATACAGAATGATTTTTAGAGAGTTTGACGACGCAGAAATTAGAATACTTATAGACAGTGTTTTATTTTCAAAAGCTTTTTCTTCAAATCAGGCAAAAGAATTGATTAAGAAAATCAGAGGGCTTTCAAGTAAATACTTTAATGCAAAAGTATCAAATATATGTAATATACCTGAGCTTAACAAGAACATAAACAGACAAAACATCTACTCAATAGATAAGATAAATGATGCTATCTCAGAGGGACATAAGATTAGTTTTATATATAATGATATAGGAACCGATTTTAAGCTTCATCCAAGGAGAGAAGAGCGTTATATTGTAAATCCGTACAGGATAGTTGCAAATAACGGAAAATTTTATCTGATAGGAAATTATGACAAGTATGATAATGTAGTACATTTTCGTATAGACAAAATGACTGAGGTATGTGAACTTGAAGATAGAATTAAGCCGATGAAAGATGTGCCCGAGCTGGAATGTGGGATAAATCTTCCAAAGCATATGGCAGAACATATTTATATGTTTAGCGGAACAAGCACTGCTGTTAAGCTCCTGACAACTAAAGATATGATGTCTGATTTGGTGGATTGGTTTGGGATGGAGTTTAGTGTTATAAAAAAAGATGAAGAAAAGATCATAGTAAGAGTAAGCTGTAATGAAAGGGCAATGAAGTATTGGGCATTACAATACGGTCCTTATGTAGAGGTGCTGGAACCGGAAAGTCTTAGAAATCAAATTAAGGAAAGTATTGCTAATATGTCAAAGAAATACTCTGATGGATAATACCGGTTTCTTGAATGTAGTAGCTGTCATTTTTAACGGACAGATGCTCTGATAAACTCCAATTATAACAAAGAAGTACTTTGTAGATTGGAGGAAGAAGATGATAGCACAGATGAGTAGTAAATCAAAGATTTATCATAGACAGGGATGTAGATTTATAAATAGAATAGAAGAAAAGTCATTGGTGAGTTTTGACTTGGATGACGGTAGGATTAAATATTTAAAGCCATGTAAGTGCTGCTGTAATATCAAGTTTTTATATAATGAATATAGAGAAAATTTAAAGGATGTATTTAGAGATTTACCTATTTGGACAGAGCTTAAGGAAGACTATGTAGGAGTGCATACTGACTGGTATAATTGGAGAATAGGTCTAAGTGAATCGAGTCAGGAAATAAGACTTTATCTTGAAGAGTGGAATGAAGAACTGCAAAAAGATTTATTAGTCAGAGTGGACCAAGTTGGAAAAAGTAAGAACCTGAAAACAGCTATGAGATATATTGCAAAAGAAGAGAGGGTAGCCTTTTATCCTTGTAAGTATAGGAAGTATGCAATAGGAATAGAGTACTTAGCTAAGAAAAGGGGAGTGCAAATAGAGTTTGACGATACCGATCTTTATATTCTTACAGATATGGCGGCTTGGAAAATATCGTATGTACAATATTTTGACAGGTATAAGTTATTGCATTGTCCATTTGACGGAAAGCCTCTCACTATGGAAGAAGCAAAGACTGCACATTACCATGTGCAAAGGGATGTGGCAAAGAATCAATCACCTTATAATCATTTGGAGTATATTGTAAAACATGATGAAGCAAAAAAATTAATGCAGATTAGTTATAAAAAATTACCGAAAGTAACAAAACAACAAAAAAAGTATTATCGTCAAGCTGAAAATAGGGAAAAAAGAAACAGTATCAGAAGAGTTTGGAATCTATTTGCAGAGCTTGAAGCAGGAAAGGTGAGATATGCCAATCGGATGGATTGATTTTTCAAAAAATGAAAGGAATAAAGTGCTTAAAGTACTGGATCTACTCTCAGAGAACTCAACACTTGATGAACTTGGAATTGCAACAATCAGAGACGGGTTCTCTGATTTGTTCTTTCCCGGAACATCTACAATTCAGACAAGAGCAAAATATTTCTTTATAGTACCCTATGCTTTAAGAGATTTGGAAAGAAGTGGTGAAACAAATGTAGATAAATTTCTTAAATACTTGAATGATATAGAAGAAGCTTGTGCAAAAGTATTTATAGAAAATAACTTAGGGGATACCGGAATAATAGGTAAACGTTCAATTGCAAATGATAAATGGGTTAAACGTTCACCTGCAGATATATATTGGTCGGGTCTAAGACAGTATAAGATATTTAAGGGAGGGAATTTATCCATACAGGAATATGCAAGAGCTGTATGTGCTATAAATAATAAAAAGACAAATCTTATAAATCTTGGAAACAATAATGATAAGGGAATCGAAAATGAGTCAGATGATATGTATGCCGGAGATATTAGAAGTATACATTTTTGGGATATACCAACTTATGATGATGAATGGTTTGATAAGCTTCAAATGGACTTAACGAGGGATGAGGCGGAGTTTTTAAATTATAGAATCATAAACTCATGCGAGGAAAGTCTGTTTGCTTATGTTCTAAAAAATAATTTAGCCCAAATAATGGATTGTAAAAACTTCACAGAGCTTGGTAATATAATTAAATTATTCCCTGAGAAGATGCAAAAAGATTATAGTTTGGCTAAAGACTTTTCAGAGTTTAATTATTTACTTCGTGTTGTCTATAATATAGTTCTTTCTGATGGAAAGAATGAAGAAGCTAATGAGATTTTTGATGATTTATATGATGAGATAAATAATATTGCAAATATTGATTTGGAGGAGATTTTTGCACGCACATATGCATATAGAAACCCAATGATGTGTAAGTTCTTACGGGACTCAAAGAGAGCGATGATTGAAGATAATATTTCAGAACTAAAGAAAACCATTAGTAGTAGAGAAATATTTTTAAAAGGTAGTGGAAGGGCAAGATGTGCTCATCCGGGAGAGTTTGACAGTACAGAATGGTTTGGTGGAGGCAAGCTATATTATAGATTTGATAATGCGATAAAAATAATAAAAGATATATGTAGGGGGAAGGAAAATGTTAAATCCAAGTGATGACAGACTTGATTATGGAAATATTCTATTGCCATCGGAGTGTTATAGACTGGATTTTGCTGTGGGCACTACGTATTCTCTTGACTTGGATGCACTGGTCGGAATATGTATTTCTCTGGGGCTTTTGGAAGATACTGAAAGTGATATAATGAATGATCCAATATGCCTTTTGGAAGCAATTAGAAGGACCGGGGATAAAGTAGTTCTGTTTTGTGAGGCCGGACAGATATATTTGTCGGGGAAGGTGACGCTGCTATATTCTTTGCTTGAAAAAATGGTTTTTCAGGTGGCGACAAAGGAAACAAATGGCATTAAATATCCTTCATTTCATCCAAAGTTTTGGTTGCTAAGATATATAAATGATGAGGATGATGTTTTATATAGAGTTGTAGTATTGAGCCGAAATCTTACATTTGACAGAAGTTGGGATATATCATTCTATATGGATGGTACGATAGATGAAGAAAATGATAAGAATATTCCAATAGCAGACTTCTTAAAATATCTAAACAAACAACTTCCAAAATCAGAGATTGCAAATGATAAGGCAAAGAAAATAAGGCAATTTATTAAGGAACTTGCGTATGTAAATTTTGAAACAGATATGAAGGAATTCTATGATTTTGAATTTATTCCAAGTGGCATACCATGTTCACAAGGTGGTATATATTCAATGCTTGACACTTCTGTGATAAAGAAAAAAGATGATGTAGATGAAAAATCTTTTCATGAGTTACTTGTAGTATCGCCTTTTATAAGTAAGGATATTATAAAACAATTCAATGATAGAAGCAGATGGGTTGAGCATACAGAGTATATGCTTATTACAAGAGAAGTTTCACTTGATAAATTAAGAGATGAGGACTGTGATAATTTTAGAATTTATGTTCTAAAAGATGAGATTGTTGACGGTGAGATGGCTATATCAGATGGTGAAAGCGATTACTGTAAACATGATATTCATGCAAAAATATATATGATACGAAAGAATGCAGATACGGAAGTTTATTTGGGTTCTTTGAATGCTTCACATAATGCGGTTTATGGGAATATAGAATTTATGATTTTGCTAAAATCAAAAAACAGGTATATTAATTTAGAAAAATTAAAGAAAGATATATTTGGCGGAGATGAAGATGGCCCAAATAACCCGTTTAAAGAGGTTTTTCTTTCAGATGGAGAGGCAGAAGAAGAAGAAAATTCAGACGGAATTGACATTTTAATAAAGCAAATAAATCGCTATAAAATTCATGCAATAGTGATTGAAAACGGCGATTATTATGATATTAAGGCGGTTGTAGAAAATTATGAAAAGGTGGATGCTAATATAAAATTAAGTCCTATACTTTTAAAACCTAAGGCAGTTGATTTTTCTGAAATAATGTTATTTGAAAAAATGGCAATGAGCTTTTTATCAGAATTTTATGTATTGTCCATTAGCGATAATTGTGGAAATACAGTAAATAGAGTAATAAAGATAGATACTGAAGGAATACCAAGGGAAAGAGATGGAAAGATTATTTCATCAATTATAGGGGATAATGAGCAAAACTTTTATAGATATTTGGGATTACTTCTGGGAGATGACTATATAATAAGTGCTATTGAAAGTGATGTGTTAAGTGGTCAAAATAATGTAGCCGGGGCAAATAGTTTTGCAGAGAATATGCCTGTTCTTTATGAGAAGATGCTAAAGACTGCAGTGACTGCACCTGAGCGTTTTGTAGAGATAGAAAAGCTTATTCAGGTGTTGTCAGGTGATGATATAGTTCCGGAAGCGTTTAGAAATCTATATGATACATTTAGAAAAGTGGTGAAATAGTATGGAAAAAGAGAATACATCACAGAAGATAATGGAAGGACTGAAAGACTTTCAAAGAGAGACGGTAAATAGGGTTATACAATTATACAAAAACGGTAAAAAAAGAGTTCTTATCTCAGATGAGGTAGGACTTGGTAAAACTATGGTTGCCGGAGGCACTATTGCAAAATTTGCTGATTTTGCAAGGGAGCAGGGTAAGAAGAGAATAAAAGTAGTTTATATATGCTCCAATACTGCCATTGCTGATCAGAATTTAGAAAAACTTTGTATTACAGAAGATGTACTAAGAGAAAGTGTAGCTGATTCGAGGTTGTCGGTTCAACATCTGAATATATTTTCACAAGAAGCTAAATTAAGTGGAAAAGCTCTGATACAACTGATACCGCTTACGCCGGATACATCATTTCATATGACTACCGGATGTGGGATGTTGTGGGAAAGAGCTGTGATATTTGCAATATTGAATAAAATACCGGAGCTTGAAAAATATAATAAACCATTAGAAATGATTATGCAGGCCGGAGGAACTTCAGGTTGGAATGCTTGGGCAAAAGATAGAGGCGAGGATAGAGTTTCTGAGTGTGATAGAATTACAAAAGGCAAATATCTCAACTATATGGTAAAAAAGGTTTCCAGAGGATTGAAAGTTAAGAATCCTGAAGGGAAAATATTACTTTATGATTTGATAGAAAAATGTAAAGAGGTTAAAAAAAGCGGGAAAGCAGAAAATATATATGAAATAATTGGAAGGCTGAGATATTTGTTTGCAGGAATAAGTCTGGAGAAGCTTGAACCTGACCTGGTGATTTTAGATGAATTTCAGAGGTTTAAGTATTTGTTACAAACAGAATCTGACACAGAAATGGGAATGCTTGCAAATAAGTTTTTCAACAGTAAATCTGTAAATATGCTCTTGCTTTCAGCTACACCATACAAGATGTATTCTACATTGGAAGAGATTGATGAATCACTGGTAGATGAACATTTTTCAGAGTTTTTTAATGTAATGAAATTTCTCAACAGTACAGAAAAACGACATGAGGAGTTTAAAAGTATATGGGAGGATTATTCTAAACAGCTTAAAGAATTTTCCATAGGAGATACATCAATTATTCAGGCGAAAAATAGGGCAGAGGAGGCAATGTATAACTCAGTATGTAGAACTGAGAGAATTTCAGCAAAGGAAAGTGCCGATATAGTAGATATTACTAATAGTGACAAATGGCTGGAAGTTGAGGAGTGCGATATAAAATCCTATATAAAGGTAAGTGAATTAATTGATCTTATAGAAGCTCCATATCATGTTCCTGTTGATTATATAAAATCCTGTCCGTATATTATGTCATTTATGAAGGATTATAAGTTGAAAAAGGATATTATTAAATACTTTTACAACTATCCGGAGATGCTGGAGAATATAGATAGAGAGAGTAGGGATATCCTGTGGTTAAAAAGAAATGATATAAATAATTTCAGACCTTTAAAATGCAATAATGCCAGATTGGAAGCTGTAAAGAAGCATGTTTTTTCACAAAAGTCGGAGCTCCTTTTGTGGGTACCTCCTTCAAAACCCTATTATGTTCCGGAAGGGGTGTTCAAAGATGTAGAGAATTTTACTAAGACTTTGATATTTTCATCATGGGAAATGGTGCCGAGAATGGTTTCTAGTATGCTTTCCTATGAGGAAGAACGCAAAACAATAGGAACTCTGGCAAAAAGAAATGAAGAGATTAGCGTAAATTACTTCAGCTCTGAAAGAAAACAATATCCGGTACCTAGGATGAGATTTTCGGCTTCTGAAAACAGATTGAATAGTATGAGCTTATTTTGTCTTTTATATCCATCCAAGTTTCTTGAAAGTTGCTATAATCCTATAGTTTGCATGAATAATTCCATGTCACTGAGAGATATAGAAAAGGAAATCGAAAATAAAATTGCCAAAAGACTTGATAAATATAAAACACCGGAGTCCGGTTTGATAGATCAAAGATGGTATTATATGGCTGCATTGTTATTAGATCCGCCGGGATATGTAACAGGGTGGTTAGAGGATGAAAGATATGAAGATGATGACAGCACTACATTTTTTAAACATTTAGAACAGCTTAGAATACTATACTACAATAATATAAAGGTATTGGAGCTTGGAAGGAAACCTAAAGACCTATATTCAGTATTGGCAAATATGGCTATTGCATCACCGGCTATTTGTATTAGTAGATTATATAATATATATGCCAAAGGAATAAATTATTCAAGTACGCTACCTACTCAAGTATCAAAGCGATTTATTGATATGATGAACAAGCCTGATTCTACAGCAATCGTTGAGCTTGCTTGCGGAAAAAACAATGAGGATGTACATTGGAAGAATGTTTTGAATTATTGTAAGCATGGTAATATTCAGGCAATGTTTGATGAGTATGCACATCTTTTGGTAAATGGATATGACGGGGAAGATATTGTGCTTAAATTGCATAATGATATTACTTCAAATATGAATATAAGAACTACACCATATGAGATTGATACATGGAAAAATTTTAATAAGGCAGTAAAGGATCAGAAAATAACACCGACAAGAATCAGAACACATTTTGCAGTAGCCTTTACAAAGGGAGATGGCAATGATAAGGATGCAAATAGAAAGAAGTCGGTTAGAGCGGCATTCAATTCACCATTTAGACCATTTGTATTGACTTCCACATCCATTGGGCAGGAAGGGCTTGATTTTCATAATTATTGTAGAAGGATAGTACATTGGAACCTTCCGTCAAATCCAATTGATTTGGAACAAAGAGAGGGTAGAATAAATAGATTTGAATGTCTTGCAATCAGGCAAAATGTGGCAAAGAGGTATGGAAATATTTCTTTTAAGTCAAATGTCTGGGCTGAGTTATTTGAAGAAGCAAAGCTTATGGAAAGGTCTGATAAAAGCTCTGATTTGATACCTTACTGGGGATTAAAAGAAACAGAAGATATGATTCGTATAGAAAGAATTGTACCAATGTATCCATTCAGTAGAGATCAAGAGGCATACAAAAGATTGATTAAGATTTTATCACTATATCGTTTGACTCTAGGTCAGGCAAGACAGGAAGAACTGCTTACATATTTGATTAAAAATAATAAAGGTAAAGAGGATTTGGAAGAGTTATTCATAAATCTAAGTCCATATTTTAAAAGAGCGTGAAATACCGCTCTCTTTTTGTATAATGGTAATAACTATACTTAAAAAGCATACTAAAAGAATAAGGTTCTATGTGGATGGAAAACATTTAAGTCTTAAATTCTTTGATTTCAGGTCTTTTATTATCATGGCTTTTATGATGACACTTGGTATAGTCTTACGTACCGGGGGGCTTGCACCGAAGCAATTTATAGCATTCTTCTACACCGGACTTGGGGCTTCGCTTTTAGTTGCAGGCATAAGATTTGGTTATAATTTTGTTAATGTAGTGAAAGAAGAGCTGGAATATAAGAAATAAATTGGGATAGATTTTACTATAAAATTGTGTTTAAAAGGCAGCTCGTATTGATGATAGGACTGCCTTTTTATTATCATAGTATAGCAATTTATTTTATACCGCAGGTTGAATGACAAGTAAGATTCAATGTAATATACTTAACCCATCAAAGCAAATATGTCTCTTATAGTTCAATGGATAGAATGATCGGCTACGAACCGGTTGATTCCGGTTCAAATCCGGATGGGAGAATAGATATTTCATAGCATTACGGTTGAAGAGGTATCAATTTATATAAGGGCAGGTGTCCCGAGTGGCGAAGGGGGCGGACTGTAAATCCGTTACGAAAGAAACAACGCCGGTTCGAGTCCGGCTCTGCCCACTGTATATGAATATGCTTAATGACACTTTGAAAATTTTTAATGATGTCTTTTATAAGATTATTAAGGCAATCCTCTTTGGGGACTGCCTTTTTTTGCTGATATAGTATATAATATCTACTTGGTGTTAAAAGTAATAAGAAAAATAATATAGAGGAGAAAAGATGAGCGAAAAGGAAAAGATGCTAGCAGGAAAGATATACGATCCCACTGATGAAGAGCTTGTCAGATTGAGAATGAAAGCTCATAGACTTTCGCAACAGTACAATACTTTATTCGAAGATGACGGTTTGCGAGATACTATTATAGATGAACTGATACCTAATAAAGGAAAAGGTTTATATTTACAGGGTCCGATTTACTTTGACTATGGAGTCTTTACAAGTTTTGGTGCGAACTGTTATGCGAATTTTAATTTTACAGTACTTGATGTATGCCCTGTCACTATAGGTGATAATGTATTTTTTGGGCCAAATTGTAGTCTTATGACACCGCTCCATCCTATCAGATGGCAGGAGAGAAATATAAAGTACAAAGCAGACTCCAGTGCATATGATGATGAATATGGAAAGCCTATTACTATAGGGTCAAACTGCTGGATTGCGGCGAATGTTGTGATAACAGGAGGGGTAACAATAGGAAAGGGCAGTGTAATAGCTGCCGGCAGTGTTGTTACAAAGGATATTCCCGCAAATTCACTTGCAGCAGGAAATCCTTGTAGAGTGATCAGGGAGATAACAGAAGAAGACTCTATAAAATATAAGAGCGAATTATACTAAAATATAGTTGAGGAAAAGATGAATAAGGAAATAATAAAAGAGTGGTCAAAAGATATCATAGTTGATATCATAGCAGGAATTTTTATGGGAATAGGAACATATTGCTTTGCAGCAGCATTTAAATTCCCAATGGTCGGATTTACCGGATTGGCACTTATCATATATCAATTAGCAGGGGTACCTGTTGGAATAGGAACAATAATACTCAATATACCATTTGCAATATTGTCATATAAGGAACTGGGAAAGAAATTTTTGCTTAAATCTATTAAGTCAATATTTATAACTTCTATAATGATAGATATTGTGGCGAAAGTCTTTCCAATTTATCAAGGTGAGTATATGCTGGCGGCAATCTGTACAGGAATCATATCTGCATCAGGATATGCAATGATATTTATGAGAGATTCCTCTACAGGAGGAGCTGATTTTATAATGGTTTTGATACACCATTTCTTTCCACATTTTTCATTGGGAAAGATAGCATTAGTTATAGATTCAATTATAATTGTACTTGGTGTAGTTTTGGTTTCAAAGAGTATTAACAGTTTGATTTATGGACTTATTATAGCGTATCTGGTTGCAGCAGTACTTGATAAGGCAATGGATGGACTTACAGCAGGTAAGCTTATTATGATTATTTGTGATAAACCAAAGGATATGGCAAAAGAGATATCAAAGCTTATTGACAGAGGATCAACATATCTTAAGGCAGAGGGAAGTTATACTGAAACAGAAAGGGATGTAGTAATGTGTGCTTGTGCAACAAAGGAAGTACATACAGTAAGACAGGCGGCAAAAAAACTGGATCCCAATTCTTTTGTAATCATACTGGATTCAAATGAGGTAGCAGGAGAGGGATTCAGACATTTATAGGGAGAGGATGATGAATATATTTGAAGAGAAGAAGATAAAGGTAAGTGAAGCTGTTTTGGCACTGGATCTGGACGGTACATTGACAAATTCAAAAAAGGAGATAACTGAGAATACTAAAGCTGCCATAGATAAATTTATAAAGGGAGGAGGTACAGTAGTACTTGCTTCAGGCAGGCCAACATTTGGAGTTAGTCCGGTGGCAAAGACACTTGGACTTGAAAAGAAGGGCGGCTATATACTTGCATACAATGGAGGCTACTTCTATGATTGTAAAAATGACAAAGAGTTGTTTATGAGGGAACTTACACATGAATATCTTCCTATACTGGAAGAACAGGCAAAGCATTTTGGTGTAAATCTTATGACTTACAATTATGATAAGGCATATGCACTGGATATAGAGGAGCAATATTATATGCTGGAGATCAAGATAAATAACTTTATAAGAGTGAAAGTTGATCCACTTGCACCACAGATTACATTTCCAATTATAAAATGCCTAATGACTGCACCCGGAGATCACCTTGCCAAAGTGGAAAAGGAGATGAAAAAATTATGGGAAGGGAAGTTGAATATAGTTCGTTCAGAGCCATATTTCTTAGAGATTACAGAGGTAGGTATAGATAAAGCGAATACTCTTTTAAATATGACAAATAAGATCGGCAAGGATACAAAGAATCTTGTTTGCTGTGGTGACGGATTCAATGATTTGTCAATGATTCAGGCTGCCGGCATAGGAGTGGCAATGGCAAATGCTCAGGAGAAAGTGCGTCAGGCAGCAGACTATATTACAAGGTCTAATGATGATGATGGCATAGTAGATGTGATTGATAATCTTTTTTATTGGAATAGGTAAGATCTGAGAGGTTACTATGAACAGAGGAAAGCGTCCAAAAATAAAAATAACTATTACAGATCGTAGGGGGAAGATGGGATGTCATAGAGGGCATCATGTTGGAGAGGTGTTTGATTATGATGAGGACAGGGGGAAGATTTGTCCTATGGCAATGCACTGTGCCTTTCCATATATTGATATTTTAAGATATGGTGGCAGTTTACCGGGACAACCTGAGGGATGTGCAGAGTTTTGTTGCTCAGATGCAGATGTTATTTTGGTTTTTAAGGCTGAGATGGAAAAATAGTTGTGAAAAAGATAATAGATATAAAGGCTAATCCTATAAGTTCTCTTTTGAAAGTATTGTTACAGGATAAAACATCAAAAAAAAATATAATATGGGCAACTGATACATATGAAGAGTATGGTGAAGGATTCTTGGATTATGAGCAAATAAGTGCAGGATTTCTTGTCTATCATGCTGATATTATAAAGCCAAGAATAAAGAAGACTTTGGAAGCACAGGCAGACAGAACGAAAAAGAAAGCTGAGGTTTTTACTCCTGCTTGGCTTTGCAATAAGATGAATAATTACTGTGATGAAGAATGGTTTGGTAGAAAGAATATTTTTAATATTGAAAATGATGACAATACTTGGACGGTTATAGAAGAAAAAGTAGAGTTTGAGAATAATACCTGGCAAGAATATGTGGATTCAAAAAGACTTGAGATAACTTGTGGAGAGGCACCATATTTAGTTTCAAGGTATGATGTAGTAAGCGGAGAATTTATAGAGCCTACAAAAAGAAGGATAGGTATACTTGATAGAAAGCTTAGAGTAGTAAATGAAAATTCAGATAAACATGATACTTGGTTTAAATGGGTATTAAGAGCGTTTGAATCGGTATATGGTTACGAATATCAGGGCGATAATCTTTTAATAGCAAGAATCAATATGCTATTGACATTCACAGATTACTATGAGGAGCGTTGGAAAAAAGAACCCGATGATAAATTGCTTAATGATGTAGCAAAAAGGATAGTGTGGAATATATGGCAGATGGATGGTCTAAAAGCCACATTACCACTTGGAAAGCCATATAAAGAGTTCTATCAAATATCTTTTTTTGATAATACTGAAGATACAAAAGTGGAAGAAAAAAAAACAATTCCCTGCAAAATATATGACTGGAGAAGAGGCTGTTCAAGACTATTTAAAAAGCTGGAGGATATGAGAATGGGAAAGAAAGTATTTGATTATATAATTGGAAATCCACCGTATCAAGAACCTACGGATTCGGATAGTACACGTATGCCACCTGTGTATAATAATTTTATGGATGCCACATATAAAATTGCCGATAAGGTAGAGCTAATTCATCCAGCACGATTTTTATTTAATGCAGGTTATACTCCTCAAAAATGGAATGAAAAGATGTTAAATGACAAACATTTTAAAATATTAAAATATGAATCAGACTGTACTAAATTTTTTAAAAATACACTTATAAAAGGAGGAATTGTAATCTCATATAGAGATATTCAATCTGATTTTGGAGCTATTGGTACATTTACACAATTTAATGAAATGAAATTGATATTAAAAAAAGTAAAGGAAAAAGCAGTAAAGTACTTAGATGAAATTATTTCATCACCACTTAGTTTTAAAGTATCTGATGTAATGATTAGAGAAAATCCCAGACTAATACCAAGATTAAGGAGTAGCTCATTTGTAGCTCTTTCAGATATTTTTACTAATAATATTCCAAATGATGGAAAAGAATATATTAAAATGATAGGTCTTGAAAATGGGAAGAGAACATCTAAATATATAAGACGAGACTATATTATTGATTTGAGTGGAACATTAGATAAATATACTTGTTTGGAAGCAAAAGCTAATGGCTCAGGAGTTTTTGGAGAAATACTTTCATCCACGATTATAGCTGAGCCAGGAGTAGGGTATTTACAGACATTTATTGGAATTGGACAATATGATAATGAGATAGAAGCACATAATACTAAAAAATATATATATACCAAATTTACGAGAGCAATGTTAGGTATATTAAAAATAACACAAGATTGCCCTGGACCTAAGTGGGCATATGTTCCACTACAAGATTTTACACCGGATTCAGATATTGACTGGGGTAAATCTATCCATGAAATAGATTTACAACTATATAAGAAATATGACCTTGATGAAGAAGAAATTGAATTTATTGAAACGCATGTAAAGGAGATGTCCTAATGGCAGCAATAAGTATAAAGACAGCTATAAGAGTAAACCCACAGTGTTATGCATATACCTTGCCTGAAGTGCCATCAAAGAATGGCTGGACAAAGATTGGATTCACTGAAAGAGATGTAAATGTTCGTATATCAGAACAACTACATACTGCAGGATTAAAGCCTAATATATGCTGGCATTTACTGGCAACTTATAGGACTGAGCCATTTGGAAATTTTACAGATAAAGACTTTCATCTATATTTAAAGAAGCTGGGATTTGAAAGAGAAAGCAGTACAGAATGGTTTAAAATAGATCCTAATATTGCAAAGTTAAATTATAATGATTTTACAGAAAATCATGGAGTAGTAAATAATGCCACAGACACAGCATGTCCATACACACTTAGAGATGAGCAAAATGATGCAGTTGAGATGACTTTGAAATATTTCAATTCTCATAAAGATGGTGAATTTCTTTGGAATGCAAAGCCACGTTTTGGTAAGACTCTCGCAGCATATGATTTATGTAAGAGAATGAAAGCTAAAAATATTTTGATAGTGACGAATCGTCCGGCTATAGCTAACTCATGGTATTCAGATTATGAGACATTTCTTGGTACTGAGTCAGGACTTTATTTTGTCAGCAATGTAGATGGAATCAAGGATAAGAAGTATGTATATAGTCGCAGTGAATATGTATATAAAGTAAGTAAAGAAGATAATGATGACAGAGGATGCATACAGTTTGTCAGTTTACAAGATCTCAAAGGTTCTATATATTTTGGCGGTCAGTATGACAAGCTTATGGAAGTTAGTGATACAAGGGATGAAAAAGGAAACTATAAGGGAATACTTTGGGATATACTTATAATAGATGAAGCACATGAGGGTGTGGACACTTATAAGACAGATATAGCTTTTGATCATATTAGAAGAAGCCATACCCTACATCTTTCAGGAACACCGTTTAAGGCATTGGCAAATGATAAATTTCCGCAAGATGCTATATACAACTGGACTTATGCTGATGAACAGGCAAAGAAGAGGGATTGGGATCAGAAGGATGAGTTGGAGAATCCATATGAAAACTTGCCATGTTTGAATCTGTATACCTATCAAATGTCAGATATTATAAAAGATAAGCTGACTAAAGGTATAGAGCTTGATAATAATATGGAAGAGTACGCTTTTGATTTAAACGAGTTCTTTGCGACAAATGAATCAGGTAAGTTTGTACATGATACCGATGTGGATAAATTCTTAGATGCATTGACAAAACAAGAGAAATTTCCATTTTCAACAGAGGAATTGAGAAATGAACTGAAGCATACCTTTTGGCTCTTAAATAGAGTGGCAAGTGTTAAGGCTTTAGCTAAGAAACTCGAATTACATCCGATATTTAGAGAATATAAGGTGATTATAGCAGCAGGTAATGGAAAGCTGGATGACGAGAGTGAGAGTAGTAAGTCTTTTGATCGTGTTACAGAAGCAATAAAAGAATATGAGAAGACTATTACACTCTCAGTGGGACAGCTTACTACAGGTGTTACTATAAAGGAGTGGAGTGCAGTATTGATGCTGTCAAATATGTCATCACCTTCACTATATATGCAGGCTGCATTTCGTGCACAAAACCCATGTTTATTCAAAGGTAGCAATGGTGGATTTTACAGAAAAAAGAATGCATATGTATTTGACTTTGACCCGGCTCGTACACTTAATATTTTTGAAAAGTTTGCAAATGATTTAATTCCACAATATTCCGGTAATAATATGGATGTTGATATAAGAAAACACAATATAAAGGCATTGTTAAACTTCTTTCCGGTATATGGTGAGGACGACAGTGGTGAGATGATGCTTTTGGATGCAGAATCTGTACTTTCTATTCCAAGACATATATATGCAAAAGAGGTTGTAGAGCGTGGTTTTATGTCAAATTTCTTATTTGCGAATGTTTCAGGTATATTTGCAGCACCAAGAGAAATTATTGATATTATAAACAATATGCAGGCAATAGAAGAACCGACGACATTGAACAGAGTGAATATAGATGAAAATACAAGTGTTGAGCTATGTATCAATGATAAAGGCAATGTGGAAATATCTAAAGAACAAGTGATAGGAACTGCAAAGGATTTGTTCGGTGAAAAGATATATTCAACTGTAAGCACAGGTTTAGAAAATATGGCTGATGAGATTGTAAAGGATCGTGAAGCTAATCCACAACCGAAAAAGAACGAACTTGATGAGTTACAAAAGAAGTTCAGTAAGCCTTTAACTGATATCATGATGGAAACAGTTAAACAGAAATATGGTAATGATTTGAAAAAGTCTACACAAAATCAGCTTGAAAGAGATATTCACAATAAGACATCTGTTATCGTAAAACATAAATACGGCGAGTATACAATAAACGCAAATAAACTTGAAAAGGAGAAGGAAGAAAAAATAGTCGAAGCACAAAATAGAGGTGCTTCAATGATAGATATAAGTAAGCTTGATGAAGAGTACAATAATAGAAAAATAGAAATCTACAATCAATTGGTACATGATATTAAGGACAAGCTTGATAGTGAGGATACAGTTAAAAGCATGACTTATGATATAGTAGAAACTGTAGAGACTGAAAAGCTGAATAAAGAGAAGGAGTCTATTGAAGGCAGTATAAGGGATCATTTAAGAGGCTTTTCAAGAACTATTCCGGCATTTCTTATGGCATATGGTGATGAGAACACAACTCTGGAAAACTTTGATTCATTGGTTCCTGAAGATGTATTTTTTGAGGTTACAAGAAGTACACAAAGTGATGAGGGCGTTACATTAGCGCAGTTTCGCATGTTACGTGACGGAGGATTCTACTATGAAAAGGATGAATCAGGTAATGATATAAGGGATGAAGCACATAAAAAGTATTTTGAAGGACATCTTTTTGATGAGGTGGTTTTTAATGATGCAGTTGCAGAATTTATGAAGAAAAGAGCTGAACTGGCAGATTATTTTAGTGAATCAAGTGACGGTGATATATTTGATTATATACCACCTCAAAGGACAAATCAGATTTTTACACCGAAACTGGTAGTAAAAGATATGGTAAATATGCTTGAAAAAGAAAATCCGGGATGCTTTGATAATCCTGATTCTACATTTGCAGACCTCTATATGAAATCAGGTATGTATATAACAGAAATAGTAAAAAGACTTTTTCAAAGCAATAAAATGAAGGAACTCTTTCCGGATGAAACTATACGATTGAACCATATATTTTCAAATCAGGTTTATGGATGTGCACCAACAGAGATTATCTATCAAATTTGCCGAAGATATATACTTGGATTTAGCGATAGAATAAAGATTGAAAAAGATAATATTAGGCTTTGTGATACATTGGAATATGTAAAAAATGGTGAATTAGAAGATAAGATTAGGGAACTGTTTGATTAAGTACCGAAGATTGTAAAGTGATAAGCAATATTTCGGATTGGAAAAAAGAAAATCTTGAAGATGAAAATGGTGAGATAGGATTACTTGTAAATAAAATTCTTGGAGCCGGTGAGAAATAAAATGTACTATTAGAAAGGTAAATGATGCTAGGTAAGACACATTTTTCAGTAGGAATGGCGGCAGGACTTGCAGTATGTAGGCCACAGAGCCTCGCAATATTGGTTGCAGGCACAGCAGTAGCAGGATTTGGAGGTATTATCAGCGATATAGATGTTGGAACATCTGATGCTCATAATAAAGTGGATCATATTATAGGTTTGGCTATGGGTGCTATTGTGGGAGTGGTGATTGCAGATGCAGTTTTTCATGTAGGTATATATAATAGACTGATGGCAGACAGCAATATTGCTAGAATCATTATAGGAACATTAGCTTTTTTAGGAATATGTATTTTTGGGATGAAACAGCCACATAGATCATTTATGCACTCAATACTGGCATTACTTGGTCTTAGCTTTTTTGTATACATGATTTTTCCGGATGTGGCACCATATTTTAGTATAGGCTTTGCATCACATATGGTTATTGATGCATTTAACGGAAAGCGTGAGAAGCTGTTTTGGCCTATAGGCAAAGGGTTCGCTTTGAGAATGTGTTCGTCTAATGGTATGATAAATAACTTGTTATTTCATTTGTCAAATATAGCTACAGTGATACTTATACTTACTTCAAGATCAGTATTTTCTATATTACTTATGGTAATGGGATTTTTAAAAAGATAAATATATCTTGGGAGGCATTCTTAGATGAATGCCTTTTTTGTATTGAAAAAGCCTAACTACCGTTGCAATATAGGCGTATTCGTTGCATTATTCCTTGATAATATTGAAGATAAAATAACAGATTATATAATAGCTATATGAAAGAAAGGAGTGGCAAATGGTAGAAAAGCAAAAAGAGATTCCTTTTTTATGCTTAAAGATGAAAGAACTTAGAGAAAAACATAAATGTAGTTTAGAGGATATGGTAAAAAAGATAAAAAAATGTGAGGGAATAATATTTGAAAAGTCTTCTTTATCTCGTGCTGAAAATGGTGAAAGAACTGAAAAAACTTTAAAAGAGTATGCTATCAGGTATTGTAAAGCTTTTGATATGTCGGATGAGCAAATAGAACAGTTTTTAAGAGGAGAAAAGATAGTTGTAATAGATACTTCAGCACTACTTAAGAATGTTCAGCTTATAGATGAGCTGAATGAGGAATACAATAAGGTAATTATTCCTAAAGTCGTAGTAAATGAGTTAAATAGAATTAAGGATAATAAAACATCAGCATATGGAAAAAAGGCTTGGGAGATACTTAGAGGGATAAGTTATGGTGATAAGATTGTATCAATGGAATATACAGGTGCAAATAAAAATATAAAAAATGATGAGAAGATTATATTTATTGCAAATGAGGCTTCAAAAAAATACCATGCCAAAGTGGATATTATAACGAATGATATAGACTATTCGGTATGTCTAAAGAATGATAAGAACATATCAGCATTACATTTAGAAAAATATATGGCTACAAAACAGCTGATTATAAATACCGGAAGGCTGGATATTATAAATGATTTTTTTGCTGATTCTTATGAAAGTATGGGTCATCTAAGTGTAGATGAAGTAAATGCATGTATGAGAGATGGATATACATTGATTATTTCTACCATAAGAGCAAAGTCAAAGCCTATAAGTCAAAGAAAAGCCAAAATAAAATGGCTGATATCATTGGGAGCGGATATAAATAAAAGAGATAATGCAAGGAGATATTTCCCACCACTCTCACATGCAATACAGGTAAAAGATTATGATATGTTCCGGTTTTTGTTGGTTGAATGTAGAGCAAATCCAAATGTAGGCAGTAGAAATCCTTATGGTTGTGAAAAGCTAAGGCAAAAGAATGAAGGCAATATGCCACTGATGATTGCTGCATGGCATGGAATGGAGAAGTTTGTAAAGGTATTATGTGAAGATGAAAGAACCAGCATAAATCAACAGGATGCCAATGGTTTTACTGCACTTATGAAAGCATGTATGAATGGTCATTTTGAAAATAAAACCAAAGATATAAGAAATATTTTGATTGAGGCGGGTGCTGATACAAAGATTGTGGATATGAATGGTAAGTCCTATATTGACTGGATAGATGAATACAAGAAAAAAGGAACTATGATAAAAGACTATAGAAAGAGTAGAAAAGATAATGGAAATAGATAGGGTATGTATTTCAATAAATAATAGATGCAATTTGAACTGTAAATACTGTCATTTTCATGAGAAAAAAGATGCTATTAAGAAATCTTCAATGGATGTGATAAAGATTTTGGATAATATTATTTCATATATTGAAAGTAAGGATATTAAGCTTTTCAAGATAGGATTTGTAGGGAATGGAGAACCATTGCTTGAATACGATGATTTAAAAAGATATATATTATACATTTCTGATTATATAAAAAATGGGGAAATTATGGCATATTCGATTACAAATGGACTTTTACTGAATGCGGACATGATAAAGTTCTTTGAAGAAAACAGAATTAATCTAGGATTTTCAATAGATGGAATTGAGAAAATACATGATATGTATCGCTGTAATACACATAGAATGGTAATGGATAAAATAGAACTCTATAAGCAGGTTACAGGCAGGTATCCAAGTATGAACTGCACTGTAGGCAAAGAAGTGATAAAGGAGGAAGAAGCTACGATTAAATTTTTTGAAAGATTTGATAATAGAATCACTTTTTCAAGGATGATTGGAGAATATGGTATTTCCCTAGATGAGTTCAACAGTTTCTTGGGTAATGCAAAGAAGAGATTGAATATTCGTATGGGAGGCTATGATTGCACTATGTATGGGGGACTGTGTGGGGCAGGCATTAACAATTTCTTTTTTGCTAATGGAAAGGTATTTTTATGTGGAAACTGTGTGGATTTGAAGGCTATATCAGATAGTAATATTAAAATAATTGAGCTTGAAAAAATATATTTGGATTTTGATAGAACAAAATGCTATAAGGAGATGATATGCGATTAGGTTTATATGGACTGCCCGGTGCAGGTAAGACTTATATACTGGATAGGATAGAGGGTATAAAAGCCCTTAATGGAAGTGATTTACTTTTAGATATTGCTCCGAAATTTTATCAAATGGATGAAATGTATAAAAAGGCTGTAAGAACTGAATTGGCAAAGAGTTTAATAAAAAAAGATGATTTTATCATGGATGGGCATTATTCGTTTGGAGATAAGATAGTATTTACAAAGGAAGATGGAGAACTCTATGATGTCTTTTTATATTTATATATTGATCCTATAGTACTGAAGTCAAGAATGGAAAAATCTTTTAAAAATAGTAAGTATTTAAAATTTGATGTTGAAAAATGGCAGAAGTATGAAATAGAAAAATTGAGGGAATATTGTCATGAGCATGATAAAGATTTTTATGTTATCGACAATCAGGATAAGGGATATTTTGAAAATATAGATACAATATTCTCTTTTGTAAAGGCTGTCTTAAAGGGTTTTAGCTGTGTTGACTTTGCAAAAAAAGTAGCAAATGATATTTTATCAAATTGTGATTTTTACAATATTGTTCTTACAGATGGAGATAGGACATTGATAAGGGAGGACTCAAGTACTCTGATTGGATATAAAACAAATATATTTGATGGGAATTTTTATACCGGTTTTCAGAGTTTTAACCACCATGAAAATATGATAAAATATATAAAAGATCTTGGACATATTCCGAAGGTTGATATTAGATATAATAATATGGTACTTGAGTCTGCTGATTTTATATTGACATCAGGGCAGATGGATATATGGGAAAATATTTCTAAGGAAATAGGAAGGCCGGTATTTGGTGGGCATCAAATGTCTGCAGACACCAAATTTTTTATTACCAAATATCTACAAATGCATAGAAGAGTAAGGGCTTTTGGAGATAGCTTGAATGATTATTTTATGTTAAAAAGAGCTGATGAGGCATTTCTTATATCTAAACCGGACGGAACTTTGAGTAGCTCTCTTAAAAATAGAGATTTGGAGGGAATATATATTGTTTGAGATCAAAAAAGATAAGAAAATAGAAGAACTTATATCTATTACAAAATCTGATTCAGGCATTAGTGGACCTATATTGGCTAAGGCACATATGGATTTGGGTATGGCAATGGGAGAACAAATAAAGGATCAGTTTACTGGTGATACCACAGTTGTAGGAATACTTAGAGGAGGTATGTTTATGGCAATAGGCCTATACTATGCTCTAGACTGCCAATTTGAACTATATGATCCAAAAGCCGGGGAGTTCATCCGTCCAAAAACAAAGAATGTAATATTGGTGGATTCTGTGATAAATAAGGGTAGAACTATAGAACGAATACTGGATTCTACAATGAGCGTGGCTTGTGGTGTAATCAATGAGAATGCAGTGGAAAAGTTTAAAGACAGGTTATACACTATTCGTATTTCAAAAAACTCATTTGTAGGAAGTGATACGAAAGTACAAAAGGGGAATAGAGGTCCAGACACGACAATGAGATTGTTTAATCAGATATAAAGGGGGGGTATGGGAAAGATTTATTTAAAAACAAAATTTGAAAATGAAATGAAAATGGAAATTCCTCACAGTGCAAACATTGCAAATGCCATGTACGGATTTAGAGAACTTGGAGCGGAGATTATTCCATATCACAAGATTGATGAGATTTATGATAAAGTAACAAGAGAAGATATTGTGCTGGATTATATTGGTCAATGTAATAGTATATTTGCTAAATTTGGAATTACACCGAGGATACCGGATTATCCTGATGCTTTGAAGCCATTTCTTGGAAGGAAGATTTGGAAGGATACTATAAACAGTATTTCAAGAAGTGAAGAAAAGTGGTCAGCCGGTTATTTTGTTAAGCCGATAAGAAATAAAGTCTTTACAGGAAAAATAATAAGCAGTATTTCCGATCTTGTTGGCTGTGGGAACTATTCTGAAGATTATGAGGTGCTTGTAAGTGAGCCTTTAGATATATGTGCAGAGTGGAGATGCTTTATACTATATGATGAGATAGTTGATGTCAGACCATATGGACTATTACTGGATAGAAACAGAAAAAGCTATAAGTATCATTATGACTTTAAAGTTTTGGATTCTATGCTGGAAGCATTTGTCAAATGGGATGAAAGGTCTGTAGCCTGTAGTATGGACATATGTGTTACAAAAGAGGGGCAAACATTATTGGTAGAGATAAATGATGCATATGCACTTGGCTGCTATGGCTTGGCAAGTATTTTCTATGCAAAGCTTATTTCTGCAAGATGGAGTCAGCTTTTAGGTTTAAAGGATGAGTACCGTTTTTAAGATAGATATGTAATATATTGTTGTTATCAGGAGTAGGAGGTGAATTAATGGATAATATTTGGAAATCAGGAATGTATGGTGTGATCGTTGCAGATGCAATGGGAGTACCTGTGGAGTTTACTTCAAGAGAAGATAGAAAGTTCGATCCTGTAATAGATATGAGAGGATATGGCACATACAATCAGCCTGAGGGTACATGGTCGGATGATAGCAGCATGGCGATTGCAACCCTTGCAAGTATCAGAGATAAGGGTAAAATTGATTATAAGGATATAATGGATAGATTCCACGATTGGTGTATGTATGGAGCTTATACGCCATTTGATGAAGTCTTTGATATAGGAATAGCCACTTCTAGAGCTATTATGAAGTATAGTACCGGAGCGAAACCATTGGAATCGGGTTGTGAAACGGAGTGGGATAACGGTAACGGCTCACTTATGAGAATTCTACCTATATGTTTGTACATATTTGAACAGCAAAAAAACTTGAAATTACCCGATGATGAAGCGATAGATATTATACATAATTGTTCAGCTCTGACACATGCACATCTAAGAAGTAAAATAGCCTGTGGGATATATTATTTTTTAGTAAAAGCTATTTTAGATAAAGATGGAGAATTAACAGAAAGGCTACAGCAAGGAGTAGACAATGCATTTAAGTATTATAGTGAAAGTACTAAGAGTGAGCTTGACAATTATAACAGACTTATTTCACTTTCAGAATTTAAAGATATATTTGAGGATCAGATAAGAAGCACAGGATATGTAGTGTACACACTGGAGGCTGCGATATGGTGTTTGATAAATACGTCATCTTATGAGGAAGTTATTTTAAAAGCTGTAAATCTGGGTGATGATACTGATACTGTAGCAGCCATAACAGGTGGGCTTGCCGGGCTTTATTATGGCTATGGTAATATACCTGAGAAATGGAAATCTAAACTACAAAAAAGAGAGTGGATTGACAGTTTGTTAAATTGATAAGTAGATATTAGAAATATAATACAGGTACAAGAAAGCTGGCATTTTTAATGTACAGCTTTTTATTTATACTAAAGAAGATAAAAACAGGAATTCTTTAGGGGGTATTTATGAGAAAAGAAAATTTGGAAACAGCTAAAAATTTAAACTTTATTTTTTGCAGTCATCCGTTAAATAAAAAGAGCGTGGATGAGAATTATATGGAAGAATATCAAGCAGCAGGCTTGAGTCATTCCTGTGCATTATTTAGCTATGAAGACTTGGAAGTTGGGAAACTGTCGCTTTATGGTGAAGATATTAAAGGTTTGACAATATATAGGGGATGGATGATGTCACCAAATATGTATGAAAACTTTTATAATTTGCTGCTTGAAAGAGGAATACAGCTTATAAATACTCCAAAGGAGTATGCAAAATATCATCTTTTACCCGGTTGGTACAAAGATTTTGAAAGGTTTACTCCTTTTAGTATTTGGAGTGAGTCAAAGAATATAGAAGATGCTTTAAAACTAACAGATGGATTAGGGGGAGCATTTATTATCAAAGACTATGTAAAAAGTAGAAAACATGAGTGGTATGATGCCTGTTTTATAAAAGATATCCGGGACAAGGAAAATACTGAGAAAATAATCAATAATTTTATTAACCGACAAGGCAGTAATCTTGAAGGTGGTGTTGTACTTAGAAAGTTTGAAAGCCTTAAATCTATAGGGAATCATAAAGACAGTGGTATGCCGATTTGTGAAGAATACAGGGTGTTTGTTTTCAAGGGTGAAATATTGATTGCAGATAATTACTGGAGTGAGAATGAAGAAGTAAATATATCGGAAGATGAATATGTATGGATTGAATCAATAGCAAGCAAGATAGAAAGCAATTTTGTGACTATAGATTTGGCAAGGAAAACTGATGGCAATCTTATAATAATGGAAATGGGAGATGGTCAGGTATCAGGATTACAGCAAATGGATACATATGAATTTTATGGTGCTTTTCAAAATCAGGGGAAATAAGAAATGAAAGTAGTAATAACAGATAGCGGTATATTATGGCATTATGGAAATCCTATATTAAAAAAATATAAGCACTTAGTGTTAGTGGTCTGTCTTGACGGGAGTAAGGTTACAGATGAATATGAATGCTTTATATGTCCACATAAGTCATTTGGTCTTGGCATGAGTATGGGGGTTGGCAGTAGAGTATATAATGATTTAGAAGATGTGGCAGATGAACTTTATTACAAGTTAAGGTCGGAAGATGATATCTTATTTTTGACTGACGGTAATCCTGCAAGTTTATACCCTTATTATATTATAAAAAACAGAAAGCATCATATGAATATTCACCTTTGGGCAAGTCCACCCTGGAGTATTGAAGGAAAGGCAAGAATGAATATTCATAAGGATATGCTTTCAGATCTGTCAGGTGTAAAATCAGTCTGTTATATAGATACTCAAGATTATTTAAAGAATGAGTATAAGAATTTTGGCGGACTTTTAGAAGATGTCCAAAATTACTTTGAGGAGATTTTTCCGATTGTAATAGATAGTATAAGTAAAATAGAAAATGAGTCTTACTTTGATTTGGTTTCAAAGTCATATATTCCATTGGGTAAAGTACTAAATAAAAATGATATTTTAGAAAATAGATACTTGACTGGAGATGTAAATATAGCAAGTATGTATCTTATTGAGGGTATGGTATATATTCCAAATTATATGGAGAGTAATACATATACCAAGGATACGATATATAGATCGGTAGCCAGAATAGATGGAAAGAAAATTTGCAATACACTTCGTGAATACAGATTTAAACTGGCACAGATGAACAGTATAGAATTTAATTCTGAGGAGTGCAGCTATGTGGGTGCCTGTGCCGGAACCTGTGAAAAATGTGATGAAGAAGCAAGGTATTTAAGTATGAAGTTATCAGAGATTCCAAAAGAAAAGCAAAGGATTCCAAGGCTTGGTCTTGAGGAGGTAGAGTAATGTTTGGAGATATTTTATCTATTTCAAGACTTAGGATGGGAACAGACGGAAACGGAATAGCTACTTTGGTAGTATTTTTTGATTGCCCTCTTTACTGTGAATATTGCATAAATGATTTCTGCCATAAGTCCCAAAAACCTTTTGTTGGAGTTCAAAATGCAGTATTTACCCCTCAGGAGCTGATAGAGATTTTAAGGAAGGATGATATTTATTATTTGATGAGTGGAGGAGGTGTTGTCTTTGGCGGTGGAGAGCCTCTACTACAATCAAAATATATTCATAAGGTATGCACTATGGTAGACCAAAGATGGGCAAAAAGAATAGAAACTTCACTTAATGTTCCCTGGGATAATATAAAACCGGTATTGTATGATATGGATGAATGGATTATTGATATAAAGGATATAAATAATGATATTTATAAGAGTTATACAAAAACAGACAATAAAAATATGATTGAAAATTTGTTGAAGCTTAGAAACAAAGTGTCAAAGGATAAGATTCATATAAGGATTCCCAAGATACCCGGATATAATACCTCATATGATATTGAATATTCCGTACAGTGGATTAGAGATAATATCGGAGTAGAGCCTGAAGTGTTTTCATACATAAAGACTATAAATCGGTAATTAAATTGTAAGATTTAGAGCGCTTTTTATACCGCCGGTATAATGACAAAAGCACTTTACTATGTTATTCTATCGATAAAGAAATATGGGCAGATTGTGCCCGGAAAGGAAAAGACATGAGAACAATGAATCGTTTTGACTATTTTAATATTGAACGCTGTGATTACGCACTCCTTAGTATGCCGTCTAGGAAGGGCTTTGTTTTGGTGAACTCATTAGAGATAGGTCAAGTACGAGAGAATTGTTTGTATAATTATAGGCATAGGTGATACTATGCTAATATTAGATAAATGTTTTTGAGGCCGCTTACTCTAAATGGGTAGGCGTTTTTTTTGATGTAAAGGAGAAGATATGGATAGAATTGAAATAAAAGGTAGAGTAAATACAGCCATATGCTATGCAAAGGTTGTAGAGGTTGAGGCAATAGAGCAGATAAGAAGAATGTGCGATTATGTAATAACAGAAGGATCAAAAATACGTATAATGCCTGATGTTCATGCCGGAAAGGGATGTACTATAGGTACTACAATGACTATACAGGAAAAGGCGGTTCCAAATATAGTCGGAGTGGATATCGGATGCGGAATGTACACGGTAAAACTTGGAAAAGTGGAAATAGATTTTGAAAAAGTAGATGAGGCTGCTCATTATATTCCATCAGGAATGAATGTATGGGAGGGAAGACAGGAGCACTTTGATTTAACAAAGTTAAACTGCTTCAGATATTTGAGAGATTCAAGAAGACTTGAGCGTTCACTTGGTACATTGGGAGGTGGAAATCACTTTATAGAGATTGATGAGGCAAGTGACGGATGCAAATACTTGATAGTACATTCAGGATCAAGAAATCTTGGAAAACAAGTTGCACAGTATTATCAGAGATTGGCGGCAAACTTAGATAGAGGGTATGATGCTTATTTTGAAAAAAGAGATGAGATA
The DNA here is from genome assembly GCF_003589745.1 of Lachnoanaerobaculum umeaense. GTDB lineage: Bacteria > Bacillota > Clostridia > Lachnospirales > Lachnospiraceae > Lachnoanaerobaculum > Lachnoanaerobaculum umeaense. The sequence continues at coordinate 551,872 of NZ_CP032364.1, forward strand.
ATAAGAACTTATAAGGAGCAGGGTAGAAAAAATGAGATTCAGACTGCACTAAAAGCACTTCATTGGCATGTGTATGAGTCGGAAACAAGCATGCCTGATGATTTATGCTATGTTTCGGGAAAATATTTGGAGGAGTATTTACATGATGTTGAGATTTGTCAAAACTTTGCGAAAAGAAATCGTGAATTGATGGCAGAAATTATACTTGAGAGAACAGGAATGAAGAATCTTGAGTCATTCCATACTATACACAACTATATTGATGTGAGTGAGATGATTTTACGAAAAGGTGCTATTGCCGCACATAGCGGTGAGAAGGTCTTGATCCCTATAAATATGAGGGATGGAAGCGTTTTGGCAATTGGTAAGGGTAATCCTGACTGGAACTATTCAGCACCTCATGGGGCAGGAAGACTTATGTCAAGAACAGCTGCAAAAAACAATTTAAGTTTAGATGAGTATAGAGAAACTATGAAGGGAATCTATTCCACTTCTATAAATGAAAATACATTGGACGAGGCTCCAATGGCATATAAAAGACTTGAGGATATCATAGATGTTATAAAAGATTCTGTTGATATCATTGAGGTAATGAAACCGATTTATAATTTTAAGGCTTCTGAATAGGAAAGAATAACTCTTTTCTATCCGGAAGCGGAAAGGAAGAGTTATGTTTATTTTTCCTACCATAGACTTGGTAGCTACAGGAAAAAATATTGTGAGACTTAGAGAAGAGTCAGGACTTAGTGTGAGAGAATTGCAGGATATATTCGGTTTTGCTACTCCACAGGCGATTTACAAATGGCAACATGGCAGCACCATGCCAACTATAGATAATTTGATAGTATTATCAGCGGTATTTAAAGTTTCACTAGATGAGATCATAATATTGGAAGCAAATAAAAAAATAAGTGCCTGAAACCAGGTATATATCGATTTGAATTGACGGTATATATTTAGAGTATTAGAATAGTTTAAAAAAGAGGTATATATGGGAATAGAAAAAGTTATAGTTTCAGAAAAAACAAACTGTATTTTAGAAACGTTTGGAAATGTTCCTTATACAGATGATGAAAAAATTAGTGAAGTGATTGCAACTCTTAACATTGAAAACATGGAATTGGATAACAATGATATAGAAATGCTAAAAGCAATCAAGAGTGGTAAGATAAGCTTTGATGAAGCAAGAACAGAGATAATGAAAGAAATTTAGTATGCCAGATAAAAAATACTGTTATAAAGATTCTGATATTTTGATAAATAAGTTTGACATAAGAGATGTTAAAAAATTGAAGCTTGCTGAAAGAAAGCTTACTATGCTCAGACTGTTGGAATTATTTGATGATCCTATTGAGGGAAGATTTGATTTAGCACACTTACAAAATATACATAGATATATTTTTCAAGATATATATGAGTGGTCCGGAGAAATAAGAACTATAGATATTGCTAAAGAGCATATGTTTTGCAATGCGAAATTTATTAGACCTCAGGCTGATGAAATATTTTTAAAGCTTAAAAAGGAAAGTTATTTAGGAAAACTTGATAATGACGGTTTCATAAAAAGGCTGGCATATTATTTGGGTGAGATCAATGCTTTGCACCCTTTTAGAGAGGGGAATGGGAGAAGTCAAAGGGAGTTTATTCGTGCGCTTGCATTAAGAAACGGCTATGTAATACATTATGATAGAATAACTCCAAAAGAGATGATATCAGCAAGTATAAAATCGTTTATGTGTAACTATTGTGAGATGGAAGAACTTATTAAAAAATGCATTGAAATAAAGCTATAGAAAGCATGCGTTTTTAATATAAATATTGGAGGAAAATTGAGCAGAAAAACAGAGATAGAATTGACCAATATGTGCCTGATTTGTGATGGGAATAAGGTATTGGTTCAGGAAAAGAAGGGGACTAAGGGTGTGGTGTTTCCAGGAGGACATGTGGAAGATGATGAGTCTTTACTTGAATCTGTTATCAGAGAGATGAGAGAAGAGACAGGTCTTATTATTGAAAATCCGATAGTATGCGGATTCAAAGACTGGATACAGGAGGATGGGACAAGATACTTAGTACTCTTATATAAGGCTGATGAATTCAGTGGTAAGTTAAAGTCATCTGAGGAAGGAAGAGTATTTTGGATAGACAGGTCAGACTTAGATAGTATAAATTTGATTTGGAATATGAAAGAGTTACTGGAGATATTTGACTCTGATAGATATAGTGAATTCTTTTTTAAAATTAAGAACGGAAAATATAAGGGCGAACTATTGGGATAGTGGAAACTGATTCATGGAATACAGTTCAGGTACTATATATCTTGAGACTTTTAATTTTAGATTGTAAAACAAAAACTCTAAAGGGATACCTGAACTGTAACATTCATGGATTTATCTGAGTCAGTTTTTTTATAAAAAATTAATTGACAATGTAATTGGTTTATGTAATACTCTGTAATTGAGTTAGGAGATACTAACAAAATGAGTATTATAGGAAATCAAATTTATTTTATATTCATGGAGGACTTATGAAGAAAAGATATCTATCTATATTGGCACCTGCAGCATTTGCATTAATGATAACAGGTTGTGGGAAGGCAGCTGACACAGCTACTACAGTAGCAGAGAGCAGTACTATGCAGAGTGAAAGCCAGACAGAGGTTAGCAAAGAGATCAAGTCTGAGATTGGCAATGAAAATTATGTTTATGCAAAGATAAATATTCCATATGCTGATTATTACTATGGTGAGATCAATGATGTGAAGCCTGAAGCTGACCCGGAGAAGCTTACAGCAAAGCTTGATGCACCGGATGCAGCGGCAGATATCAGAAGCGACGGTAATTATGATGCTGTAAGTTCAGTTACAAACAAAAAAGCTGAAAAAATTGGATCAGCAGTGTCAGAGGTAGTTGGTGACGGATCAACTATTTCAGGTGTAAAAGAGGTAAATATTGCTATTTCAAAGGCACTTTATGAGGATGCTAAAAAGGCTATAGAAGAAAAGAAGGAGTCAACCAATCCTCTTCTTACATTTGTAGCTGAGATTACAGAGACTACAGATACAACACCGGCAGAGTATAAGGTACTAAACTCAGACGGTACATTCTCAAAGACAGTTGGAAATACTGTTAAAAATGATTTGGAGTCAAGCATTACAACTACATCAAATTATGGAAACTATGAAATTGATATAAAGGACTTGGAACTTGAAGTAGACAATGTTCAAGGTGTTGTTTTAGAAACAAAGGAAGGCAAGAAATATGGTCTTGAGCATCTTGAGAATATCTGGATTACACCGTCAAAACTTGCACTTGCTGCAGCACCATTTACGGAGAATCATGGAAATGTACAGGCATATTTACGTTACCAGGATCTTCCGGGACAGACAATTTCTAAGATAACATATTTACTTAAGGATGCTGATGATATTGAGATAGGTACAGATCTTTTCTGTAAACTTTTAGTACCTGAAAATTACAGTATAAAGGGTGATGAGAGCACAAACTATACTAAGGACGGTTCACAGATTAATTTTGAAATCGCATCAGATGATAGTAAGTATGCTATAGGAAGAGCAGTATCAAAAAAGAAGGATGTAGATATCACAAATGTGAAAGAAGAGAATGGTGTATTGAGTCTGCCAAAGGAGTTTGTACCTGGTAAATATCAGTTCATATTTACAAATGACAAATATGCAGATTTAAGCTTTACAGCTGTTATCAATTCAAATCTGAGTGCAGATCAATTCCACTTTGAGAACAATACTCTGACATTAGATGAGAATGAGTCAGGTCTTACTATCAAGGAGTATTTGAATGCTATTACAGGTGCTAAGGTAAATGATACAGAGTACAAGGGTGGTAAGGGTAGAAAGTTTGGAAAAGTTGCATTCAATGAAGATGGAAGTATAAATTTGGATGCAAAATACAGTTCAGACGGTAAGGATGAGCCGGTATTTGCAGAAGCAGGAACATATACAATAGTTCTTAGTGCTGATGGATATCCTGATTTAACAATTGAGGTAACAAAATAATGAGATTAGTCGCATGTCTGATTGTGGCATTGGCTTTCTTTGCCGCTTTAGAAAAGCCTATAAAAAAACATGCAACATTTTTTTACATTGCAACTATTATAATTAGCATTCTTTCTGTTATGGCACCTAAGAAAGGGTTGCCATTTGTAGTTGATTATCTTGTAAAGAATGTATTAACAAGAGGCACCTTAGCAGGTGCTCTCTTTATTCTGGTTATGGTGGCATCGGTGTGTCCACAGGTAAAAATGAGAGGCTTATTGCTACGTACAAGAGGTGAGATGGCGATCATAGCGGCATTATTTACTCTTACTCACAATATAGCCTATGGGCAGTACTATTTTGTAAAACTCTTTACAAATATATCCGAGCTGGATACGGTAAGAATATTTGCGGCAGTACTGTCACTAATAATGATAATACTTTTGATTCCATTAACTATCACATCTTTTATGGTTATCAGAAGAAAAATGAATCCAAAGAAATGGAAATCGCTACAAAAACTTTCTTATGTTTTCTATGGACTGTTGTTTGTGCATATAGCATTGATATTTAGTGTATCTATATTGAATGGACATCTGGATACACTGATTGATTTAACTGTGTATGCATTTATATATATAATTTATCTTATTTTAAGGGCTAAGAAGCATAAAAAACAAAGAGTTTTAAGCATAGTCTTTGCTATAGCAGTTTGTACCATTTATACATCTCTTGCCGTATTTGGATTTAGGGCGGCAAGAAATTATGAAGCAGAAGATAAAGAAGAAGAGACTACTGTTTCATCGGAGACAAGCTTGTCATCAGAAATAACATACAAAGATGGAATATATGAGGGTAGTGCTACCGGATACAGCGGAAAGATGACTGTGTCGGTGACTATATCCGATGGAGAAATTACTGAAATAAAGATATTGGATACCGGAGATGATGAGGAGTATTTAATAGATGCAAGGGATGTTATTCCTGAGATTATTGAAAAGCAATCTACAGAAGTAGATACTATAAGTGGTGCTACACATAGTTCAAAAGGAATAATTCGTGCAGTAGGAAAAGCACTTGAGAGTGCAAAATAAGAATATATTTAGTTTAAGCCTGAGTGAAAACTTGGGCTTTTTGTGTAAAAACATATTTAGTTGTAGCCTGATTTATAACAGGGGAAATATGTATTAAAAACCTATGATTTTATGTACTATCATGAGACAGAGATTGAATAGAGTGTAAGCATTATATGTTAAAATCAAGTTTAGATAAATAACAACTTAAATGTAAGATAAAATTAAAAATATTTACAAAATTATATACATATATTACAATGCGTTGAATAAATTAAAAGAAAAGTTATTATTTATATAGTAATTTTATGTTGTGATATTTTATACAATGTAGTATAATTTATACATGTTATTCAAATCAAGGTTTCTAAGGTATAAACAAGAACAGGAGGACATGCGATGATTAGTATACGTAAACTTAGACTACATATGGGGATGACACAGAAGGAATTCGGAGAAATTATTGGGGTAAAGCAGCAAACTGTATGCAAATATGAGCGTGTTAATACAAATGTTAGTTTGGAAGTATTACAAAAGATCAGTGATGCATTTGGTGTAAAAGTTGAAGAAATGATAGAAGACAATTTGGAAAGATATATTCAATCGGGGAATAGAAGAAATATCAGTCTTGAAATCGAAAAGTATATAATAAATCGAGTTAGAAAACTTAATGGTAAAGAATTAAAAAAATTAATAAAATTTTTATCTTAGTTGGATGTTGGAGCTTAGATTTCTGAAAGGTGCCTTTTCTATATTATTTAAATTAATCTATAAATTAAATATCAAAATATATCTATAATATTTTGTATGTTTATTTCATACGGCAAAATTAGTAAAGTACTCTATTAATGTGGTAAAAACATAATTATATTTATGTAGGATCTTATTTGTGTGTATATTTTTTGTAATATGTGATAAAACCATTATCAGAACATAGATTCCCATACTTTTGTTTGATATAATAATATAATACTCTCTGATGCTAATGACCGGTGATAAGAGATAATAGATGAGGTTAATGAAAAGGAGGTTAATTATGTGTGAGGTACTTGATATAGTTGAGGCTCGTGGAATAGAAAAGGGAATAGAAAAAGGAGCAAAAGTTATAAGCAGGTTGAATACAATATTGGCAAAAGAAGGGAATTTGGAAAATATAATAAGGGCTAATACAGATAAGGTATATCAAAATGAACTTTTGAAAAAATATGACTTGTTAAAGGATTTTGATTGATAAATACAGCTGTTACCTAAGATAAAACATGAACATATAGCAAAAGATAATGCTATATTGGGATTTTTTCTTTAGTGTAACAGCCTTTTTATTTTTTATAATAAAAATATATCTTCACATATACAATGCAACAGATGTTTATTATTATACTGTTGATATCAAAAATGAAGTCTTATATTTATATAATATGCCGATAAAGAGCTGGATAGAATACATAAAAATTAAAAATAAATTTATCTAATATGCTGAAAATACATGAGATACTACGAATCGTAGTATCGTCACTTGCCAAGAATTTTATAGTTAGTATAATAGAGCCATCAAATATTTTTGCATGATGTTTGATTTGATATCTAAAATCTGTTTGGAAAGTGCACTTTCTACTCTGGCTATTCCAGTTCATCTAAAAATTCTAAACATCATGTATGAACCGGTGCACCGGTTTGTTTTTCTCTCATATAGGTTATAGCCAAGTGGATAGGAACTTTCCTACCACTTGGCTATAGGACAAAGAAATCGATTATCATAAGTTTGATCAGAACATAGATTCCCATAAATTTATTTGATATAATAAAGGAGTAGATATGCAGGAAAAGGATATAACCCAGAAGATGCTTGAAAGATATAATGATGTATTTTCTGATATATTAAATGTGCTATTATTTAAAGGTGAACGGCTGGTGTCAGAATATACACTAAAGGATATAAAGACTGACTCTGTATTAAAGATTGATGGTAAGGTTCGTTTTCAGGATAGAGATGTAGCCAAGTATTGGAAGAACAGTCGAATTAACATAGCCTTGTTTGGACTTGAAAATCAGACAAGTCCAGATAGACTGATGCCTCTTAGGATTATTAGCTATGATGGAGCAGAGTATGCTAAACAGTCTAGACATAAATATAGATATATTAAGAAATATCCTGTAGTTACACTGGTATTATACTTAGGTTATGATGGAAAATGGACATGTCCGAAGAATCTGCTTGGACTATTGGAAATAGACGAGAAGTTAAAGCCTTATGTAAGTGATTATAAGATCAATGTATTTGAAATAGCATATCTGGATAGAGAGACTATAGATGCTTTCCGTAGTGATTTTTGGATATTGGCGGACTATTTATATCAGATGAGGGTAAACAGCACCAAGAAGCCCATAAATAAAGGGTTTCGAGGTGCTTGTTTTTGTTTTTGATAATAAAATGATAATGTTTTATAAATTTTCCAACTTTTGGGCAAGTTCTTTTTGCTTGTTTGGGTAAAGGTGTGCATAAGTGTTCAGTGTCATTTTAATGTCTGAATGGCCTAACCTGTTAGCGATTAGTAACGGGTTTTCTCCAATCTCAACCAATAAAGCAACATGTGAATGCCTAAAGTCGTGTATTCTCATGTGTGGCAAGCCTGCCAGCTTTAAATACTTATCTTTTTTATACTCTATGCTTTCCTTCCTGATGTTAAGAAGTGAGGCTGTGGCATCTGTATCAAGGCAATGTTCTTTATACTCTTTTATTTCATCTATTAGGAAGCTGGGAAGCGTTACAACTCTATTACTTGATTTTGTCTTTGGTGTTGTTGTTACATAGCTACCTGCTGCATATCCTTTTGTTTTACTAATATGCAGCAGTTTATTATCAATGTCCACATCTCCAAATGTAAGGGCCATCAGTTCGCCACGCCTCAAACCGGCAAAGAATAATAAATCAAATATAACCTTATCCCTTATGTCTGTAATGTTAGATTTAAAGGCTTTGTACTGCTCCAGTGTTAAAAATATCTTTTCTTTTTTTGTATTATCTTTTAGAGCGTCAACCAATTTACAAGGGTTTGAACCTAAGCCGTAGTATTTGCAAGCGTAAGAAAGTATAGCCGATAAATTACGCAGTATACCGTTTTTTGTTTCGGTGCTTAATGTGTCCCCTTGTTTCGGTTGTAAATTATTGAGCCATTCTCTTATCATATTGGGGGTAATATCATTTATTTGAGTTTCCCCAAAATATGGCAGTATATGGGAATGTATATTCTTTTCTTTTATATAATAGCTTGATAGCTTGTATTTAGCCTTGTAATCCTCTAGATATACATCTAATAGAGTCTTAAACAATATTGTTGGCTGGTTACTGTAATGCTCCAAGAAATCACGCTCCCAGCTTTGGGCTTCTTTTTTTGTTGTAAAGCCTCTTTTAACCTTTTGTTTCTTATGACCTAAGTAATCCTTATAGTAGCAGGACACAAACCAAGATCCCTTTTTGTTATTATCTTTATAAACAGGCATTTTCTTAATCCTCCAAAGTTTCCCGGCTATAGAGCTGTTAAGGAAATGCCGTATATAAGCGTATAAGGTCTATACACTTAATAGAACCGTTACAAAGAAAAAGAGTAACGGCACTATTAAATATATAGGCTATTTTTTATTCTATGGTGTCTATTTTGAGTTTTAACAGAACAAAGGTATAAAAATATAGGGCAGAAACCAAAAGCCGTTACAAACGAAAATAAGGGGGTTGTGCGGCGTGGTACTTTAAGCGGACACCACATAAAAGTAGAATCTGCCCTTAAAGATAGTAACCACAGGGGCAGCCTACTAACTTTGTGAGTACCCTTTTATTCTGTAACGGCAAAATAAAACCAACATTTTCCAACATTTTTGAGGGGGTCGTTTGAAAGGGCAACCACACCATGACCATACTCTAAATAACGACGTGCTTTTTAGGCACATCCTTTTATTGTTCGTCCGGATCTGTATATTTTTCTATTTCCGTGAGTTCCTCCACTCTTTCAACAGCTTTCTCACGCCCTAATTTATTAAGTTTATTGTAATGTTCAATCAATGCCCTTTTAATAATTTTATCATTCCATTTGGCCGTTTCCTCCATGGCTTTTTCCAATGCTTTCTCACTTTCTAAATCTGACTCCCCAAAAAGTAGGCCATTTAATGTGATATCTAGGGCATTGGCTATATATAGTAATGTTTCTAATTTGGGCAACTTATTAGTCCTTTCATATTGTGCAACGCTTTGCTGTGTTATCCCCAATTTTTCCGCTAGTTCTTTTTGTGTTAAACCCTTTAATTTTCTAAACTTCTTAATATTTTCGCCTACATTAAAGCCCATAATTGCCTACTTACCTTTACTTTTTATTTAATAATAACACTTTAAAATCGTAAATACAAGATAAACACAATAAAAAGCTTGTAATTACATATTGACACAGTTAAATAGTTGTAGTAATATAAAAATACAGTTATTAAGCTGTATTTTACATAGTCAAGAAAGGAGCTAATAAATGAGGGTAGACAGATACAAGCTAGGCCATATCTTAGTTGATAAGGATATGACGGCAACTCAGTTGGCAGAGCGTACCGGACTATCAAGGGCAACTATAAGCTGTATTAGGGGCGGTAAAAGTTGCCTATACGAGACAGCCGAAAAGATAGCGGAAGCGTTAGGCGTAGAAGTTAAAGACATTAGAGAAGTAAACAACCCGTAACAATCAATAAGCAAATCCCAGCTATTGAGGTGCTAAGAAGATAGTAAATAAAGAAAGGAGCAGCGAGCTAATGGAAGAAAAACACAAGCTTTGCGAAAAGGTAAGGCAGCAGGCTAATATCGAGAGCATACGAGAGCGTACGCACTTAACCGCTGAAGATATAGCGTTTTTACTAAGTCGAAGTAGTAGTGTGGCCTACAAGATATTAAATGACTTAAACGCAGATCTAAAGCGTAAGGGCTTTTATATTGTAAAGGGCAGAGTACCGAAAAAGTACTTTTGTGATAAATTTGGGATACCATACGAAAGCGTAAGTTAGAGGGTGATAATTTGCAATTAGACGAATTTTTAAGACACTTTAACGGCGTAAAACGTACTGGAGACGGTAAATATAAAGCCCTATGCCCTTGTCCTTACCATAATGACAAAAATCCAAGCTTAGGTATTACAGATAAGGGCGATAAGATACTAATAAACTGTTTCGCATATTGCAATTATTTAGATATATTGGCAGCAGTTGGATTATCTAAAGACGACCTAAAAAAGGACGGCAAGACAAAGCAAGGGGAGAGTTGGCAGGATAAATTAACTAAACTTGTAAAAATGCCAATAGAAGCAGTATATGACTATAAGGACGCTACAGGAACATACCTATATAGCAAAATCCGTTTTGTTGGTAAGCATATAAAGTATGCAGTTGTGGACTATAAGGCCGACAGCTTTAAAATGGGAAAACCTGAAGGTGTTAAATCAACTATGTATAATTTGCCTGCTGCCTTAAAAGCTATTAAAAAAGGCTTTTCGGTATATATCACAGAGGGCGAAAAAGACGTAAATACACTAAAGGAATTAAGGTATACAGCTGTAACAGCCGGAGGTGTAAACGACTGGAAGAAAGAATTTGCCCACTATTTTACAGGTGCAAGGGTTGTTATATTGCCTGATAATGATGCTCCTGGGCTTGACCTTAAGGACAAAATAATAGCAGATTTAAAGCCGTTTGCACACTCTATAAAATGGGTTGTTACATCAAAGGCAGATAAGGGAGATGTAACGGACTATTTAACCAAAGAGGGACACTCTAAAGAGGACTTGCAGAAGCTTATGGATGAAGTTAAGCCAGTTGCTGCCCCTTGGATTCAGATAACCGAAAGGAAAGACGGAAGCCAAAAACAGAGTGTTAATCCGGGATTATTAAAGGCCTGCATAAGCGAACATTTAAGTTATAAGACGGTGGACGGTAGTTATTACTGGTATGAGAACGGATATTATAAGCGAACGGACAAAAACACCGTTAAGGCTAAAATATCGGCTTATATACCGGATGGAATAGCAAACGATAATCTACTGAACAATGTTTATAATTTAATGCTTGCAGATGTTGACCACATGGCAAATGAAAAGGACTTTAATACCAACGAAAAATATATAAACTTTAAAAACGGTTTATACAATATTGATACTAAAGCCCTTGAGCCGCATAACGCCGATATTTTATATACAAGGCAAGTGAACACGGAGTATATAGAGGGTTCTACAATAACAGAATACCACATTTTTACAAAGTATGTTAGAGATTTATGTATGATGGCAGCAGGTGGCATAGATTGGCAAGCATATAAGGCATTACAAGAGATTATAGGGCTTGCAATATCTAATATATACGGCCATAAGACCAAAAAGGCGGTATTTTTGTACTCTCCTGTAGGGAACACAGGCAAAAGCCAATTTTTAGGGCTGTTAGGGCATCTGATCGGGCAGGAAAATATAACCGCTATACCGTTACAGAATATGAATGAAGACAAGGGACGTTTTGCATTTGCTAATGCCGGACTTGTCAGGCTTATTATGAACGGCGACCAAAGCAAGGCGGATATAAAAGACAGTTCAATTTTTAAGTCTGTAACAGGTGGGGACGCTATCAAGGTAGAGGCAAAGGGCAAGGATATAAAAGCCCTTGTATTCAAAGGCCTTGTACTTATTGCTTGTAACGATTTGCCATATATCGCAGATGATAAAGGCGAACACATCTATAGGCGTATGTATATAGTGCCTTGCACTCACACCATAGAGGAAAAGGAAAGAGACCCGAACATATTAGATAAAATGCTTGAAGAACTCCCGGCAATAGTAAATTGGGCGATTGAGGGACTGCATAGGCTAAAGGCTAATAATTATAACTTTACAGAGATAGCAGCAGGCAATCAATACATAGAAGACTACCGAAAGAATAGTGATACTGTTTACAGTTTCCTAATGGATGAGGGGTATACAATTACTAAGGACCCGAACGACAAAATAAGCAAAAAAAGACTTTTAGAGCAGTATAATCAATATTGCATAAGAGAAGAACGCCAGTCAGTTAGCAAGAGGCAGTTCGGCGAGAGGCTGGAAAAGATAACAGGATTTAAGACCGTGAGAACAAGAACAGCGAATATAAGAGATTATTATATTCAAGGTATTAAAGAATATAATGATGGATTTGTTCCGGTAGATAATAAGCAAATAGCTATATTCCAATAACGGAATATAGTAGCTAATGACCCAAAACAGGGCTTAAAAATGGGACTAAAAAAGGGACTAAGAGCCGTTACAAAGGAAAATATGGGGTTTAAGCTTCTTTATAATTTCTTAATAGTCCCAAAATAGGGCTTGAAAGTCCCTAAAAAGTCCCATAATAAAATATCGTTTTGGGACTCAAAAACCTAGGATTTACAAGGCTTTGGGGGTTTTAGTCCCAATAGTCCTATATATATTTATATTATAATTATAAATAATAAAATATATATATATAAATATATATATAAAAGTGAGTTGCAAAAATATAGGACTTTAGGGACTATCGCAAAAATGGGAATTACTGCCCTATAAATAGCTGTAGAATTTATAGAAGAGTAGAGCGGGCCATATTTTTCTTGGTAACGGCAGATAACAGAAAGGGTATAAAGTGGGAAGTTTTAACAGACATCAAGCATTAGGAATAATATATAGCAATATTAAAAATCTTAATGATGATTATTTGAGCCTAGTGGCTAACAAGGTCTTAGAGTTGAAGAGTGAACAAGAGTATAACCGTGCAACAAGGTATGTAATGAAGCACAGGGAAGAGTTATGGCAAAAGAGAAAAGGAGTAAAACAATGACAAGGGAACAGGCCTATGATCTGATATATGAAAGATTATATAAACTAAGTGATTACTGGCTGTATTTTATAGCAGCCTTGATATTAGATAAAGAAAAGGAGTAAAGGAATGAATAAAATAACTAATATTTTTGAGGAGTTTGAGAAAAGGAGCGGCCAAGTGGTTATAACACATGGCGAGGAGACATTAAAAATTGCTAAAAAGTTAAACGACTTAATAGCCAGATTACCGATATGCCTTGCAGATAATAATAGACTGGTGTATTTGATGAAAGACCAGTTAATGGCGGCAGAGCGTGAACAGTTCTTAGCAGGGTTTGATTTAGGATTGAAGATGGCGGATGTATTCAAAGAGGATAGGAGGAGCAAATAATAATATGAAAAGCGATATTAAAAAACTGGATAACATAAAGGAACTAATAAGTATAAACTTAGAGCCGTTACAAAATGATGATTATATTTTCTTAAAGGCTATAAATACTATGATTGTTGAGTATGTGAATGCAAAGTATGGAGAGGAGTAATAATAATGCGTTTATCAGGAAGAACAAAATACTGTATGTGTAAATATGGACACGAGGGGGAAGAGATTTATTCAGACATAGAACAGGAAGTTATTAGAGAAATTGACGGATACCTTATAAACCTTGAAGAGGCATACGGGCGTATTGATAGCCTGTACATAAACGGTTTTACAAGGGAATATTTTGATGGCCGACTGTACAAGGATTATCCAAAGCCCTATATGGAAGATGCAAGATTCCATTATGATATTTTAGGTAATGAAATAAGTATTTTAGGCAGGTTCTTAGCAGAAGCGAGGGAATATATAAAGGAGTTACAAAATGATAAAGATAAAGGCAAGTTGCAGTGATAGGCACGAAGTAAGCAAGATTATTAAGCTTTTAATGCCATACATGACAGATAAAAGGCCTAAAGTTGCCAAGTCTGAAGATGGAAAATATAAGAGGGTGTATATATGCATAGACAGCGAGAAAATCCCAAAAATCAAGCTGTAAATGCCTGTTTATACCCGGGTGGCTAACATACCATTAAAAGCTGTTAAACAACAATATATGACCTAGACCAGAATACGGGGGTATATCCATTAAGGGTATGCTCCCTATTTTGTTACCTTTTTTTCCATCGAAGCAAGGACGAAGCGAGAGAAAATCGCAAATGAACAACGGACGAACAACGAGAAAATCATTTTATAATTATACATGTCGTCCTTTTCTCCCATGCGTCACTTTTAAATTTTAACAGAGGACGAACAGAGAGAAATTGCAAAATCCCTTTGTTCTTTCCTCCAAAAGCGTTCGCTAAAATGTTTAAAAAGGTTATAAAGATTTATACATATACATCCTCTTATGTGGTATAATATAACATAGCAAACAAAATATTTGAAGTACCCCGGCAAGGCTTAATTCCTTTACCTGTTGTCGGAAGTCTGAAAAGATGTGGGAAGTATTAGGGCGAATGATTGGCGTTCGCTTTGGTGCTTCCTTTTTGTTTGCTAATTTGTAACCATTCCTTTACAACAAATTACGAAAGGAGATATAAAAATGCAGGTAAAAGATAGACTTGCAGAGTTAGGATTGACACAGGAGCAGTTGACAGCTGTAACGGCTTTATTTTCAGAGTTTGAAGCGGAACATGACAAAGCTATGGACGAATTAAAGCTTGATCACGCTATAAATACAGAGCTTGCAGCGTCTAAAGTTAAGAATGTTAACATTGTAAAAAAAGCGTTGGAGTTGGAGAATGTAAAGCTTAATGATGCGGGAGAGCTTGAGGGATTATCCGAGCAATTGAACGCACTTAAGGAAAGCGATCCATATTTATTTGGTACTGATACTAATAAGTCAGGTGTAGCCGGATATAATCCTGGTAATGGTGGAATGCCTACAGGATTTCCACAAAAAGACCCTATTTGGGGAATTGGTGGCGGAGAAAGAATATTCTAACGAAAGGAATTTTATTAAATGGCAAATACAATTAATTTGGCAACTAAATACCTGCCTTATGTTGATGAGCTTTTTACTAATGAGAGCAAAAGGGAACTTGTAACTAATAATGATTTTACTTGGGACGGTGCCCATACAGTGAAAGTTTATAAGGTTACTACAAGTCTTATGAATGATTATGACAGATCAGGCGAGAAGGTGGAAGCCGGGCAGATATGGAGCAGATACGGAGTTGTTAAGGGATTAGATGCAACAACCGAAGAAATGACACTAAAAAAGGATCGTTCCTTTACCTTTGCAATTGATAGGCTGGATATTAACGAAACAGCGGGACAACTTGCAGCACAAGCAGCACTTGCAAGGCAGATCAGGCAGGTAGTTATACCTGAAATAGATGGATATGTTTATAAAGTAATGTGTGACAATGCCGGTATTAAAGAGACCAATGTAACACTTACCAAAGAAAACATATACGATAAGATCATAGAAGCAAACTCACAACTTGACGATGTGGGAGTTCCGGAGTTTGGTAGGGTGCTTATTATGACACCGGCTACATATGTTTTACTTAAGAAGAACAAGGACGTTACAATCAATCAGGATGTAGGGCAAGAGTTGAGAGTTAAGGGCGTTGTTGGAGTTATGGACGGTTTAGGAGTGCAAAAAATTCCTGCTAATCGTTTACCGGATAAGTTCGGGTTTATGATCGCCCATAGTGTGGCGACTGTTGCACCGGTAAAATTAACTGATTACAAAATCCATGATAACCCTCCGGGAATTAGTGGCAATTTAGTAGAGGGGCGTATTGCATATGACGCCTTTGTATTAGACAACAAAGCAAAAGCAATATACTATCTGCAGAATAAATAGCATTTAGCCCCCGTAAAAAGGGGCTTTTTTATTAATGTAATGGATAATAGTATGTTGACATTTGTTAACATTAAAGGGGTTTTATGCGGAAATTAAGTATTGAGAGGCTATCACTTTACTTGAAAGCCAAAAAAGATTATGACGACCTAAAAAAATATTATGATAGAGAATTAAAGGCAGCAGAAGAAGAATATTTATATAGCCTAAAAGCTGTACGCTATGACGGTGTAAAGGTTGACGGCGGACAACATACCGATATAGCCGATAAGATAGCACGATACGAAGAATGGCGAGAACAAACAGATAAGCATTGCGAATTTTGGCTTGATTACCGTAAGCGTTGTATAGATTCTGAAAAAGAGCTTACAGAAAAGTATATAGATACTGAAGTGCCGTGGCTTGTACGTGTGTTTAGCGATTGCGAAACATGGAAAAACTGTAATGTGCCTTTATTGCAAGAAGTACTAAGGCTTAAATACATAGAGTGTAAGACGGAAAGGGATATAGCCACAGCCCTTAAGATAACCGGGCAAGATGTGGCCAATATGCTATATACTTATACAGAACTTACAGATCGACCGCCAAAGAGGGGCAGAAAAAAATGATAATAAAATGATAATCAAATAATAAAAAATAGGGTTTAAAAATAAAATATAGTGGTATTAAACACCGTTTAATAGTATAAAAAACATAAAAAACAAGTGTATAAAATATATCAGATGAGGGTAAATGGAAAGTATTTCGCTGATAACAAGAGTATAGATCATATAGAGGAGCTTTTAATGCTAATGTCGGTAATGACCGGCGATAAGAGATTTGAAGAGATAATAGATGAGGTTAATGAGAAGGAGGCTAACAATATGTGTGAGGTACTTGATATAGTTGAGGCTCGTGGAATAGAAAAGGGAGCAAAAGTTATAAGCAGGTTGAATACAATATTGGCAAAAGAAGGGAATTTGGAAAATATAATAAGGGCTAATACAGATAAGGTATATCAAAATGAACTTTTGAAAAAATATGACTTGTTAAAGGATTTTGATTAATAAATACAGCTGTTACCTAAAGACAAAACATGAGTATGTAGCAAAAGATAATGCTATATTGGAATTTTTTCTTTAGTATAACAGCTTTTTTATTTTTTATAATAAAAAATATATTTTTACATATACAATGCAACAGACGTTTATTATTATACTGTTGATGTCAAAAAAGAAGTCTTATATTTATATAATATGCCGATAAAGAGCTGGATAGAATACATAAAAATTAAAAATAAATTTATATAATATGCTGAAATCACATGAGATACTACGAATCGTAGTACCGTTACTTGCCAAGAATTTTATAGTTAGTATAATAGAGTTATCAAATATTTTTGCATGATGTTTGATTTGATATCTAAAATCTGTTTGGAAAGTGCACTTTCTACTCTGACTATTCCAGTTCATCTAAAAATTCTAAACATCATGTATGAACCGGTGCACCGGTTTGTTTTTCTCTCATATAGGTTATAGCTAAGCGGATAGGAGTTTTTCCTACCGCTTGGCTATAGGCCGAATAAATTATTTCAGTTTTCTATTATGCATACATTTTAATTTATCTTTAAGATTATATATAGTAAGCGAGTAATTGCACCCAAGCATGGCAGCAAGTTTGAAACAAGTTCGCTTGTAGTATGGCTTCAGATTTTTTTAAAACTAAGATGAAGGAATGGAATTAAAAGATCTGAAAGAATGAGGCCGGTACTGAGTGAAAAATTAGTTTATAAATATTTGATGTGTAATGCAAGACTATATGATGCAAGAGACTCTTTTTGGAAAGCAAAACGGGAGGATAAGCCGCTAACACATTTAGGTGGGAATATGTATGTATTATTTCTAATGGCTTTTATAATAAAAAAGTGTTATCTTAATATAAAATAAAGAAGGTGGATATAATCATGATAAAAGCGGTACTTTTTGATATGGATGGATTGATGTTTGATACAGAGAGAGTGTATGGTAAAGCATGGCAGAATGCAGCAAGATTACAAGGTTGTGAGATTAGTGATGAAGCCATATTGAAAATAAAGGGGGCTAATAGAACATTAGTATATGAAATACTTAGAGAAGATGCAGGAAAAGATTTTGATATAGATGAGGGTAGAGTGGTAAGAGAAGAGTATATTGCTAATCATATAAAAAAGAACGGATTAACAAAGAAAAAAGGCTTGGATAATTTGTTGAAATTTTTAAAAAGCAATAACATAAAAGCCTGTCTTGCTACATCTACTAAGTCAGAAACTGCACTTAGATATCTTAAGATGGCAGAGGTATATGAGTACTTTGATGACTTCACCTGTGGTGATGAAATAGAAAATGGTAAGCCGGCACCGGATATCTTCTTAAAGGCTGCAAGCAAACTTGGAGTGGATATAGGTGAAAGTTTAGTACTTGAGGATTCTATAAATGGAATAAATGGAGGTTTGGCAGCAGGTGCAAGGGTGATAATGGTGCCTGACACTATAGAGCCTACAGATGAGATAAGAAAAAGAGTAGATGCTGTGAAAAAAGATCTGGATGAAGTCGCAAATTGGATAAAAGAAGTAAATAAGAAAATATAGGTAAAATATGGAAGAGAAAAGAATAAATCTTCAATATATAGTATTACAGGGACTATATATGACATTGTACTGTGTGAGTTGTGGATTTATTTCATTTTATTTGCAAGGCAATGGCTTTGCTAATAGTGGAATTGGAATTATAACAGCTGTATTTTGTCTTTTTGCAGTAATATTTCAGCCGATAGTGGGAAATATATGTGATAGAATAGACAGATTGACATGGAAAAAGCTGATTATTATTTTGGGATTACCATATATTGTTATATGTATAGCTATGCTTATTATAAAAGAAAAATGGATCATAGCCATACTGTTTGGAATGATGTATATAATAACAAATATTTATTTACCACTTATAAATACCGCATTATTTTCCTATAAAAGAGAAGGAATAGAGATAAATTTTGGTGTTGCCAGAGGAATGGGATCTGCAATGTATGCACTTATGGCATTATTTATTGGAAATATAGCAGTGAGAGTTGGAACTAGAATAATTCCGATGGCAGGACTTATCATTATAGCTTTATTTCTAGGCGTAGTATTTTCTATGCCCGTAGCAGATAAAATCAAGTCAGATAGAAATGAAACTAAACGAACTAATATTGTAGGGTTCATCAAAAAATATCCCTATTTTTCAATAATGCTTTTGGCAGTACTGTTTATATATTTTTCTCATAATATTATAGGTACATATCTCTTGCAAATAGTACAGTCGCTAGGCGGCAATAGTGGAAATTTAGGAATAGCAATGTTTATACAGGCATTAGCAGAAATACCGGTTTTATTTACATTTTCTTATATAATGAAAAAAGTTAAGATTGGAAACTTAATGATTTTGGCAGGAATAGGATATGTAGTGAGAGGAATATTGTATTTTATTTCAGGAAGTATAATGATAATCTATACTATACAGCTTTCTCAAATATTTAGTTTTGCTATAGTCACAGCAGCGTCAGTATATTTCACAGGAATGGTAGTGGATGTAGAGGATCAAACTACAGGATTGGCATTTATGTCAGGAATGACAGCAGCAGGTACAGTGCTTGGCTCTTTGCTTGGTGGAGAGATTTTGGACCACATTGGTATGAGATCAATGCTGGCAGTCAATATTTTGATTACAATAATTGGACTTGGTATAGCAGTATGCTCTATAAAACTGATTAGGAGTAAGAAAAAGAATAAATATGTGTAAGTGAAAGTCGGGTGTAACACAAGCATGTGTAATACTCGGCTTTATAATTTTAAAGAAAATATAAATATAGAGACAATTGTATTATACCTGACTTCCGTCGTTTCTCTCAAAACCTAGTACTCTAGGTATACAAGAGCATGCAGTTTTGAAAGAAATTGTCGACTTCAGCTTTGGTTAAATAGAGGGCATCAAGGTTACTAAAACCAACCAGTTTTTTAACCTTTTCGTTAACGGCCTGGTTTCTTGATATATTGATATATGTATCATCACCTTTATTTACCACCCTAAAATCACGCATAAAGTTGATCAAGTCATAAGAGTTTATTTTATTCTTGAAACACTTGATTTCTAATACTCTTAAAAGAAACAAGCTAAGGTAGCATATCAAAAAATGCCCATAGATTGTTTCTTTTTTCTGTAAATAAACGGGTCTTGCATCCAGGTATGATTTTGTAAGTCTAAAAGATTCTTCGATCTTCCATAGGCTATGGTATGTTTTATATACCTGTAATGGCTCCATATCTATTTCGGATGTCACTAAAAGATTATATCCTGCATATTTAAGATCTTCATCAATCTTAGATTTATTTAAATCTATTATAGGCTTTATTGTCTTGCCTGTACTATCTTTAGTTATAATGTCTACATATTTAGCACAATCTCCAAGTTCATCTTTAGCGATATTTTTGTATGTAGAAAACTTTGAAGCTTTATCGACCATTTTCATTATTTCAAGCCTTTGTTTCTTTGCAAGGTTAGGATTATAAGAGACGATACGCTTTTCTTTTACAGAAAACCTTGTAACACACTCTTTTCCTGTTTCCGGATCAATCTCTTTAAAACTGTAATCAAAGCTGTCAATACAGGATTTAAGACGAAAAGATATATTACCTCTTTCATCAGTGTAATTAGAAAAGACATTTGTATCATTCTCAAGTAGAACCCATTTCTTTTCCTTTTCACTTAGATTCTTACCATGTATTGATTTTGAAAATATATAGCCGTCACTAGCTTCTTTAACTGCAGCATAAATATTTCTTGCACAATTAAGGCCTTTATCAGCCACCTGAATTGTCTTGCCTGATACGCTGTGTCGTTGCTTCATTTCTTCAATAACTTTTCTAATATATGGCTTTTCCGATTCATTTCCGGGATACATTTGCATGGAGACAGGTACTAGATCAGCATCTAAAAGTAAAGCCTGCCCTATTATCGGAGAGTGCCTATTCTCTTTTGAAGGTCCCTTTTGCTTGTCATCGCTAGGAAGATCAATTTCAAAGTAATAATTAGTACAATCGAAAAATACATTGCTTAAATCTCTTTTAAAATACTTTTCATAAGAGTGATTAAACAAATCAATGTACTTCTTATAAGACTCTCCTATGAAAGAACACCCGTCATATACTTGGTCTTCAGAGATTGTAGAGCTGCCGTAAATGTATGGAAAGACATGAGAGGCTGTCTTTGACTTAGAGCATGGTGATATAACCCTTGCATAAATAAGTTGTGTAATTAAGTCAAATACAGAGAACTGAAAACGCATTTGAGAAGCAAGTATATCAATAGTTTCCTTAACATCAAGCTCATCAATCAATGAGTAGAGCAAGAAGTGTCCTATATTAAGTTCAACAGGAGTGGAAAATGCACGAGGACGGGATTCTTCAGAAAGAACTTTTGTTCTATTCTCATTTTGCTCTTTTACATAATCGCTATAAAATTTAATCGGATCCGGAATCTCATCTGAAGTCAGATCTTCAACGTAACCAAAAGATTTTACATTTCTTGTTCTTGGTTGCTTTTTATCCTTATCCCAAAATGATTCATACATCTGAAGATAAGTACCTTTTTTCTTCTTTTCTTTTCTCAAAAAATAAGCCATAAACACCTCTAAAAGTAAAGTACTATGAAGTACTATGATTATAACATGCTGTAAAAATTTTTTCAATTTTTTCAAATTATTTTTTATGTAAGAAAAGCCTTTAAAATAAAGGGTTTAAAAGAATTGTATAAAATTAAATAGTTTGCTAAAAATTTGAAACGTCGGAAATTTCATAGTACTTCGACGGAAGACGGGTGTGTAATACTCGGCTTTATAATTTTAAAGAAAATATAAATATAGAGACAATTGTATTATATATGTAGTAGAATGGTATGGAAGATTAAAAGTATGGGAAATATTATAGGGGATTGGTTATGCAGTTTAATTCTTTTATTTTTATATTATTGTTTTTACCAGTGACGGTTGCACTATATTTTATAGCTAATAGAGTGTGTAGTAGACTTGGTAAATTAGTGTTATTGGTATCTAGTGTTATTTTTTATAGTTATACAGATTATAAGCTACTTTTTATATTGGTATTAAGTATATTTGTGAATTACATAGGCACTATTTTGATTGAGAGGTATAGAGATAGAAAAAATATGCTTTTAGTTGCTATACCTATAATAGCTAATATTATGTTATTACTATACTTTAAGTATTTGAATTTTACGATATCAAATATAAATTTTATCTTTTCTCGGAATATAGCATTAAATAATATTATATTACCATTAGGAATAAGCTTTTTTACATTTCAACAAATAGCATATGTGGTGGCGGTATCCAAAGGAGATATTAAAGATAATAATATCATAGATTATATCATATTTATTCTTTATTTTCCAAAGATCTTAATGGGACCATTGATGGATCCGGTGGATTTTATAGAACAGTTAAATGATGATGATTTAAAGAAAATAGATATTGAAAATATAGCACTTGGTATTAAAATATTTTCATTAGGATTATTTAAAAAAGTTATGTTTGCAGACGTTTTTGCTAAAGTAGTTAACTGGGGTTATTCAAATATAGGTGATGCATCATCGATGGATTTGATACTAGTGATACTTTTCTATAGCTTTGAGATTTATTTTGATTTTAGTGGCTATAGTGATATGGCAACAGGAGCATCTCTTATGTTAAATATAAAATTACCAATCAATTTTGATTCACCATATAAGGCCTTATCAATAAAAGATTTTTGGAAAAGATGGCATATTTCACTCACATCTTTTTTGACAAAGTATATTTATATTCCTTTAGGCGGAAATAAGAGAGGAATTGTAAGAACTTATATAAATATTATGTTTGTGTTTATTATAAGTGGCATTTGGCATGGAGCTAACTGGACATTTATTTTGTGGGGTGTATTAAACGGTGCTTTAAGTATAATAGATAAAATACTGGATAAATATGAAAAAAAGATGTTTGAAGCTGTAAGATGGATAGGTACGTTTATTATTGTTACAATACTATGGTCATTGTTTAGAGCGGAGTCAATAAAACAGTGGTCTGAGATAATGATGAAGATCTTGATGTTCCAAGATTTAAATATTACAAATGGTCCAATTTGGCTATTAGCATTTCCTGAAATGATATTCTTTAATGATTTATTAAAACTTAGATGGTTTGTAGATAATGTAAAAGGGTTTTGGGTTTTACTATGGACATTATTATCTTTTGCTATATGTCTATTGTTTGAGAATAATTACAGAAAGTTAAGAGTAAATTCGTTTGCTGTGACCATATTTGCTGCTCTTATATTTATTTGGAGTATAATTTGTTTGAGTAGTGAGTCTTCATTTGTTTATTTTAATTTTTAGAGGTATTTATAGATGAGAATACAAAGATACTTAATAGCTTGGTTTTTAATCATTATAGTAGGATTGGGGTCAATAATTGGAATGGTATATTATGTTGACCCACTATTTCATTATCATAAGCCACGTGAAGATAAGTTTTTCTACTCATTAGAGGGCACTCACCAAAGAGAATTAAATGATGGTATAATAAAGCATTTTGATTATGATGCAATGATTACAGGAACATCTATGACTGAAAATTTTAAAACATCAGAAGTAGATGAATTGTTCAATGTTAATTCTATTAAGGTGCCATTCGCTGGTGCAACATATTATGAAATAAATAATAATATTAGAACAGCACTTAAATATAATCCCAAATTAAAATTAGTGATAAGGGGATTGGATGTTTCTATGATTGATGAGGATGCAGATAAACTGAGAATTGACCTTGGTGAATATCCTACATATTTGTATGATAATAATCCATTTAACGATGTAAATTATATCTTTAATAAAGATATAATTTTTGAAAGAGTGTATAAAATGATTAAAGATAGGAGTGAAAAAGATTTTAAACCGGGTATAGTATCTTTTGATGATTATTCAAATTGGACAAAAAATAATTATGGATACAGTTATGGGCTGAATTCAGAACACCTGTCAAAACTCGATTTTGATAAAATTGGAACGCCAATATTCTTAACAGAAGAGGAAAAAGAGGTGATTAAAGATAATATTACTAAAAATGTTACAGATATAGCAGATGAATATTCAGAAGTTTCATTTTATTATTTTTACACGCCATATAGTATATTGACATACTTAGGGTATATATCAGATGGTAGCATATATAAAAATATTGAAAAAATGGAGTATGCTACAGAACTGATTTTGGAACATAAAAATATAAAACTTTATTCATTATGTGGAGATATGAGTATTATTACGGATATTAATAACTATAGAGAAGAAATGCTAAATATTCCGAATCCTGATAATCCTAAAGTCAGTGATGAATTTTGGGATACGTCACACTATGGAGAATGGATAAATAGTTATATTTTACAGTGTATGTATAAGGATGAGTATAGACTAACGGAAGAAAATTATAAAGATGTTTTTGCCAAACAGCTTAGTGATATTTTAGAGTTTGATTTTCACAGTTTATATAATCAAGAGAATTACAAGAATGATTATTATATGGCGGCTCTGTATAATAGAAAGATATGGGGAGTCGAGCCAATAGACTTGATTGAAAACAATAATGGTATTGAATTAAAAAATGCCGAAATAGTAAGTGATCAAAAAGATGGTAAAAAGATTATAAAGTGTATAGGCAACCTACCAAGGTCATATGATAGTATAATTACTCCAGAGGACGTAATAGTTGGAGATAACTATATAGGTGCAAAAATTACATTGAATAATATTGGTAAACACAAATATATTGTGTTTTATGGTAAGAAAGTTGAAGGTTTGGGACAGCCGACAGTAATAGTGTTAGATGATAAAAAACAAAAAATAAATGAAGTTTCTGCAAGTTGTAATGATATAGGAAATGATTGGGAGCAGTATATTGTAGATATATCTCAACAAAATGGTGAAATAACAATTTATTTTAACGGTGGGTATATCGATGATGCGGGTGGTTTATATACTGAATATATATTTAGTGATATTATACTTTACTGATATAGATAATATAAAGAAATAAGTTGCTGGTTTACTGTTAAGAGGAAAAGTTATATTATTAGTAATATAATCCCATCTTCAACAGTTTGGGAATGGAAAAGTGGCTTGAAACCTTGTATTTACACAATGTCATTAACTTAACGTTTGGAGCATACTCTTGCAAA
Organism: Lachnoanaerobaculum umeaense; assembly: GCF_003589745.1. Classification (GTDB taxonomy): domain Bacteria; phylum Bacillota; class Clostridia; order Lachnospirales; family Lachnospiraceae; genus Lachnoanaerobaculum; species Lachnoanaerobaculum umeaense. Next base: position 576,927 of record NZ_CP032364.1, read on the forward strand.
TAAGGGTATGCTCTTTTTCTTTCACTTTTACTATTATTAGCTTAAAAAGAGCATAGTTCACCAGTTTAAATCGAAATACTTATTCAGTTTAGAAACTTCGCTTATGTGTATTCGAGAAATTTGCTGCAAGCTGTCCTTTAGTTCTGTGATAATGTCTATCATGCCTTATCGGCACTACATTTTTGCTTATTTCATCATACAATGCCTGTAGTAGCGCTACTTTTTTATTTCCATCTTTTTCTATAAGAATGTATATTAGGTCATTTTTCAGAAGTCCGATACTTAGGTTTCGGTTTAACTGCATTGTATGTTTATAATCATTCTTTAGGTGCTCCTGGCTACTTTCTTCTATATCACAGATTATATCTTCTGCAAGATTGTTAACATAAATAGTGCTGTTAATGTCCTGCTCAATAAGCACTGATTTTACCCCTGTGAAATTTTTGATTTTTAATCTGTCTTTCAAAACTTCATAGGCCGTCTCTATACCCCAGCGCATATGATACAGTTCTGCAAAGCATTCCTCTGGAAATTTATCCCGTGGAAGATTAGTAGCGAAAATTTCTGACTTTCCATCATCTAAACACACCTTTACAAATCTCATTGAAAAGGAATCTCTGCTCATCATGATAGTTTCTTCTTTTTTGCCAATATAATTTCTCCTTCTAGCCTTTGTTAATGTTATGTCGACATCCTCATCATTTGATTTTAATTCTTTCTGTTCAGCCTTATAGTCACTTGTTTTTAGTCTTGCTACAAAATACACTCCATCATCTATAAAATTCAAAAATGCCGGTGTCGAAGGATAACCTCTATCCATAACAACAAGATAGGGATATCTGTTTCCAATTGTATCCTTTATTCCTTTTAACTGTTCCTGGGCTACTCGCATCTCATCAAACTTTACGGTATTAATACTGATTTCCAGAATAAAGCGATTAAGAACGTCGTAAATACATCCCAGCCCAATCTGAGCACATGGTTTTCCTCCTCTCACTGAGGCACTTCCGTATTTCTCGATGGTTTCATCAGTTGTAGGAATATTTATATCAGATCCATCTGCAGCTAAAATAAGGAATCCTTTATAGGTATATAGTTCTACCTCTTCATCCTGGTAAAAATTTTTATTATGTTCCTGATAAAGAAACTTAAATGCGTCTGGATTTAATTTCATCCTTTGCTTTAGATAACCTGGTTTAGATATTTCTGTTCCCGGATGTGTTGTTTTCATATAATTTCGCAGCTCCATTTTGAGAGTAAGGCCCTTGCGATTAATCATAGAATACACTAAATCTTCTAGTGGCATCTTTCTACGTCTGACAAGAGTGTTTGTTTTGCCACCACGACATACCTCAAGAAATACATCTGAAAGAATATTATTCTGATCTTTTAATAGTCTATTCTGTGATTTTCTCACTACAGCCCTCCAATTATTTAATCCTCATCATAAACAAGACGAGGTTTCTTCTTAGCATAGGCTGCCTTCAAATATGGAATCTGCTCCCCAGTAACTGCACCCAGATTCGCTTTCACTGTCTGCACAACCTTGCCATCAATACGTTTGTTTTCAACAAGGCTGGCATAATAATACTTTTCACCTTTATATTCTTTTGTAAGTATTTTTATAAACATGCTACACCTCGTGATTTTTCTCACTATAAGTATAGCATAATTATCTTTTTTAAACTATCTTTTTGTAATATTTTTCTCACTACTCTTAAGTTAATGACATTGTTTATTTACAAGGCTTTAGAGGCTGTTTGTATGTTACAAACTGTTGAAGACCCGACATTACGATAATAAGGTTTTGTTATATTTTAGTAATACAATAAAAATATTTTAATACTTGAAATAGTCAAGGATATAAGAGATAATATAATAGGTTTTATAAATAAGTATTTACGTTTGATATGATGGGTTTGTTGTGCTATTAATATCGTGATATATGTGTAGAGCTTTAAAGGGAGTATATAGGTGAATGGAGAGATTATGAACATGAACAAGGTACTGGTAACGGGAGCTGATGGTTTTATAGGGAAAAACTTGGTGTATAATCTATTAGAGCTAGGTAAAGAAGTCTATGCCGTAGTATACCCGGGAAATAATATTTATGAGGGAATTAGCAATGATAAATTACATGTTAAGTGCATGGATTTGAATCAAGTTATGAATCATGTTAGAGAATTTCCAGAGGATATAGATGTAATGTATCATTTGGCTTGGATGGGAGTAAGACCTGAGGTTAGAAATGATTTAGATGTACAGATGATAAACTTAAATATGACTATAGATTGCATGAAGCTTGCTATAGCTATTGGAATAAAAAAAATAGTTTTCCCGGGTTCGACAAATGAGTATTTGTACTATGGTAAGCCACTCAATAAAGATGCGGTTCCATCACCAAATAATGCTTATGGTGCTACAAAGATTGCTCTTAGATATATATGTAGTGACTATGCACAGAGAAATAATATTGACTTTGTATATGCAATAGTAGCCGGAATATATGCAGCAGATAGAAGAGATAATAATGTTATATTTTATACAATAGATAAATTACTACACGAAGAGAAACCAAAGCTTACAAAACTGGAGCAACTTTGGGACTATGTATATATAGATGATGTGATAGATGCAATGGTTGCGATAGGGGAAAGAGGTAAATCAGGTGCAGTATATGGAATCGGACATGGAGATAATTGGGCTTTAAGTAATTATATAAAGATTATACATGAAATGATTGACCCAAGTCTACCACTTGGAATAGGAGAGATTCCATATAATAGTGATGTATTACCTTGTTCATGTATAGATTTGTCAGATATTGAAAGGGATACAGGATTTAAACCTAAGGTAGACTTTAGGGAAGGTATTCAAAAGGTTATAAATAAAATTAAGGAAGATTTGGTAGAAACAAATGGATAAGAAGTATTATGTGGTTGGAAGTGGTATAGTAGGTTGTGTATTAGCTAGAGAGCTTGCAGACGCGGGAGCACATGTGATTGTATTTGAGAGAAGAAATCATACCGGAGGAAATGTGTATGACTATAAAGATGAGCATGGAATCCAGGTGCATTTATATGGACCTCATATTTTCCATACCAAAATAAATAGAGTATGGGAGTATGTAACAAAATACTGTGAGTTTAAAGACTATAATCTTGTATGTGGTTCTGTAATGGATGGGAAATGTGTACCAACTTCATTTGATTTTGAGTCGGTAGATGTTTTTTTTCCGAAAGAGGCTGATACAATTAAAGAACATATAAAGATGGTGTTTGGTGACCAAAAAAGTGCATCAGTTCTAGATATGTTAGAATGTGAAGATGAGTATGTCAGAATGTTTGCACAGTATTTATATGATAAAGACTATGCCCCATATACTGCAAAGCAATGGGGGATTTCACCTGATAAAGTGGATAGACAGATTTTTAAAAGAGTTCCTGTTTTATTCTCATATGGAAGTAAATACTTTGACGATCCTTATCAAGCAATGCCTGTAAAGGGATACATGGAATTGATTGATAACTTACTTGATCATAAAAATATTGAAGTAAAAACAGGTGTTGAAGCACTTGAACACATAAAGATTAAAGACAATGAAATTTACATAGATAATGAAAAAATAGATGGAACAGTAATATATACAGGTCCTATTGATGAGTTGTTTGAATGTAAGTTTGGTAAATTGCCATATAGATCACTTAGATTTGAGTGGAAGTATGAAGATATTGAAAGCTTCCAGGACATGCCGGTAGTAGCATATCCACAAGCTGAAGGTTATACAAGAATAACCGAATATAAGAAGTTACCTGTGCAGGATGTAAGAGGTACGACCTATGCAGTTGAGTATCCACTTCCTTATGTACAGGGCGAGAGTAATGAGCCATACTATCCGGTTCTAACAGATGAAAGTAAAGTACTATTTGAGCAATATGCAGATCTTGCAAAAAGTGTAAAGGGATTGATTTGCTGCGGTAGACTGGCTGACTTTAAGTATTATAATATGGATTTGGCAATTAATAGAGCTCTTGAAGTGGCTGATGAAATTAAAAAGAATTAAAAGTAGGAGAAAGGTATGGGAGACACTTTATATATAGTTATGCCTACATATAATGAAGAGGCAAATATAAGAAATGTTGTTGAAGAATGGTATCCAATATTAGAAAAAGGAGACGAAAATTCAAGATTAGTAGTTTCAGACGGTGGATCTAAGGATAATACACTGGAAATATTACATGAAATGAAAAAAGAATATCCAAAGTTGGTGGTAATTCCAAAGCCGGGAACAGATCATGGTACAAAGGTTATACTGCTATATAAATATGCTATTGAGAAGGGGGCAAACTGGATATTCCAAACAGATTCAGATGGTCAGACATTACCTTCAGAGTTTGCAGAGTTCTGGAAGCTTAGAAAAAAATATGACATTGTAATGGGAAACAGAAAAAAACGTGGAGATGGTGCAGGTAGAAAGCTTGTTGAAAATGTTTTAAGAGTATATTTAAAACTGTTTTTTGGAGTAATGGTACCTGATGCAAACGCACCATTTAGACTTATGAAATCAGAAGTTGTAAATAAATACATAGACTTGATGCCAAGTAATTTTAACTTACCAAATGCCATACTTGCAGCATGTTTTTCAAGATATAAAGAAAGGGTAACATATAGAGTAGTAACTTTCCAGCCTAGGCAGGGTGGAAAGAACTACATGAATGTAAAAAGAATCTTTAAGATAGGCAGGGAGTCTATCAGTAATTTTGCAAAGATAAAGAAAAATCTAAAAGCATTTGAAGGGAGATAATAAGTGAAAGCAGTATTATTAGCTGGTGGACTTGGAACCAGAATTTCAGAGGAGAGCCATTTAAAGCCAAAGCCAATGATTGAAATTGGTAGTCAACCTATTTTATGGCATATAATGAAGTATTATTCAACATTTGGAATACATGAGTTTGTAATTTTGGCAGGATATAAGCAGAATAAAATAAAAGAGTATTTTGCAAATTATTTTGTATATAATTCTGATGTAACTTTTGATATGAAAAATAATAATATGGAAGTTCATCAGAGAAATGCTGAAGATTGGAAAGTTACAGTACTTGATACGGGACTTAATACTATGACAGGTGGAAGAATTCTTAGGGCAAAAGAACATTTAGTTGATGAGCCTTTTATGCTCACGTATGGTGATGGAGTAGCGGATGTGGATATAGATGCATTGCTTAAATTCCATCAAAATCATGGAAAGACTGCCACAATAACTACTGTAAGCTTAGCGCAGCAAAAAGGTGTACTTCAAAAAGAAGAATCGGGTCTTATTACATCATTTAGAGAAAAGAGCGAAGATGATTCAGCTATTATAAATGGTGGATTTATGGTTTTGAATCCAAATATATTTGATTATATTACAGAAGGTGATGCTACTATATTTGAGCAAAAGCCTATGTTAAAGCTTGCAGGAGACGGAGAACTTATGGGATTTGAACATGACGGATTCTGGCAATGTATGGATACTCAAAGAGAAAAAGAGAAATTGGAGAGCCTTTGGGCAAGTGGAAAGGCTCCTTGGATGAGGTGGACTGAATAGATGAATTTTGAAGAGTTAAAAAAGTTTTATGGTGGTAAGAAGGTACTTCTTACAGGACATACAGGTTTTAAAGGTTCTTGGTTGTCAAAGATACTTATAATGTGTGGTGCAAAATTGACAGGTTATGCATTGACTCCACCCACAGACACAAATATCTTTGATATATTGGGACTTGAAGATAAAATGAACTCTGTTATAGGAGATATAAGAGACTTAGAGCATTTAAAAAAGGTTTTTGATGAAGTACAGCCTGAGTATGTGATTCATATGGCGGCACAGCCTATAGTAAGAGACTCTTATGACAGACCGGTATATACGTATGAGACCAATGTTATGGGTACTGTAAATATCATGGAATGTGTAAGACTATCTAAAAGTGTGAAGAGTTTCTTAAATGTTACAACAGATAAGGTATATGATAACAAGGAACAGGATAAGGGATATGTTGAAACAGATTTCCTTGACGGGTACGATCCATATTCCAATTCAAAGTCTTGTTCAGAACTTGTAACCCATAGTTATAAGAAGAGTTTTTTAAATAGTTTGCCGGTATCTACAGCCAGAGCCGGAAATGTAATAGGTGGAGGAGATTTTGCAAAGGATAGAATAGTTCCTGACTGTGTTAGAGCTGCAATATCAAATACACCTGTTATAATTAGAAATCCAAACTCTATAAGACCGTTTCAACATGTACTTGAGCCTCTATTTATATATCTTGATATAGTTATGAGACAGGCAACAGATAGAGAAAAGTATGAAGGATACTATAATGTAGGACCTGATGACAGCGACTGCGTAAATGCACAGACTTTGGTAGAAAGCTTTAAAAGAGCATGGGGAGAAGGGTTTGATTTTAAAGTTCAATCAGATGGTGGTCCTCATGAGGCAGGATTTTTGAAGCTTAACTGTGATAAATTAAAAGCAGTATATGGTTGGAAACCGGGACTTAATGTGCACGGAGCTATTAACTTAAGTGTAGAATGGTATAAGGCTTGGAACAATGGTGAAGATATGGATGCTATTACTGAAAGGCAAATTTTATCTTATCTAGATAAATAGTGTAGATTTACTGTGAGAGGATTTAGAATGAAAAAGTTTGCACATTTGTTAATAGTGCTGTTGTCAGTTTATTTAGGATATATTTTTACAAATATTGCTGTACCAAGAGTCCAACTTTTCTTGGATCTAGCAAATTATGAGAGTACAGGTACCGTTGAGATTTTTAAATATGATACTGAATATAGATCACTCACAGCAAATAACGATGGAATATACTCTACTGGGTATACTGTATATGATGAGCCTGTAAATGTTTCTTTTTCTGTAGTTGACGGTGCACCTATTAATGTAAAAATCAATGATAAAGAGTTCATTAATGTAGATAAGATAAGTGATTATACAGTTGTTCCGGCATATTCAAATATATATGTTTTAAAAACAAATTATTTGGGATTTGCTTTTTTCCCTACATTATTCTTATTTACAGCGATATTTTTGGCTTCATTTGAATTTGTATTAAATAGAGTTATACTTACAAGTAAAGATAGATTTTTTAAAGTGGTATATTCAAAATTAGGGATTGAAAATATAGGTAAAAAACCAATAATTATATCATTTGTTATTACAGCTATTAGTATAATAATTTATCATGGGTGTGACTTGGTACCTTTGGTTGAAACGATGAAGCTATCAAGTTCAGGTACTGATATATACCAGCTTTTTGCATGCTTAAACAAATATAAAGATATAGAACTGTTTTTGTGGCAGTATGATGGTATGATGTTGGCATTTTATAAGTTAGTGAGCTGTATAAGTTATTTGCCATTCAAGTTTGATGTGAATTCATATCATTGGGGATATACAATACTGTATAAATTCGTAAATATCATACTACTTAATTTAACAGCTATTAGCTTGGTAAGTTTCATGCTTGCACACAATATTATACCAAGAGAGAAAAGTAAGAATATATATCTATGGACGGTATTAAATCCTGTTACTTTCTATGTGGCTGTGGTATTTATACAATTTGATGCCTTGCCGCTATATTTGTTTACATTGGGAGTGCTCCTATTGGATAATATTGAAGATAATAAAATACTACCATTTTTACTTATAGTATTTGGCATTTCCTGTAAGATTCCAATGATGATGGTTATGCCTGTAATTGGTATGATGGGATTGTATTTCCTATTAAAATCAAGAGGTGATAAACTAAAGAAACTTGCTTTATATTTTTTATTCTTCTTTGTTATGTTACTTGTAATATTCCTTACTCCAAGAATATTACATTCACCATTAGGTGTTGCCTATAGTGGAATGAGAGCTGCCCAAAGAATGTGGTGGACAACTGTGCAGTACGCTCCGGTTGTATACTTGTTTGTAACTGTGATGGTTATAGAGATAATTTGTTTATTGAATTATGTTAAGTTTAATCTGAAGGTTAGGGTAGTAGATTTAATTCAGAACAGTTTATTGATAGTAGCTGCTATTATATATGGTTTCAGCTTTTCTGTACTTAGTACTCCCGGAATATTTATCATAACTCTACCAGCATTTGCATTTATATATGCAAGAATGGAAGATAATTTACAAAGATTTATATTTGGATTTGGCGGATTATTTATGGTAGTGTATGTACTGTTTTCATCTATAGGAGATATCTCAGCTACATCAGTTTTTTTTGGTGGAAAAGCATACTTTGTAGAAATTGAACAAATGTATGTGGGAACACAAACAGGCACTCAGATAAATTCTGTTTTACATACAGTATCAAATTCGGCAATGCTTGGTTATGCTATAATCTTTTTTAAAGAGGCAGGAAAACACCTTAAAATAAAGAGAGAGGCAATAGAAAGATAAAATAGTATATTAATTATGAGTTTTATAATAGAGCCTATATCAATTTGATATGGGCTTTAATGTTGGTAAAATATGTGTATGAAGGAGAATGTTTGTGAAGGCAAATTTATCTAAAGATTTTAAAATGGAAAGTATGGTAAAATGCTTTGATTTAGACAATATATTAATAATGATGTCTATAGCATTTATAATATTTCCTATAATTATTTTTCTATGGGGATGGACTAATCTGATTGTGTCTTTAATTGGAACGGCTATATTAACTATTACAGGTGTTTATGTATATAAGGCTGTTGTTAAAGAGTTTACTATTTCTATAAAGAAAAATATAAGTTTCTGGGTTATTTCAATAGCGATAATAGTACTGTGGTGTTTATTTTCAGGAATAGGAAAATTTTCATATCAAACCCCGGATTTTAAGGCGAGAAACACTTTTTTTCATGATTTGTGCTATTGCAGTTGGCCCGTTAGCTTTGATATCGATAAGCAACCTGAGTTTGTTCGTAATATATTATCAAATGTTAAATCAGCCAATCTTGTATATTATTACGCATGGTGGATACCGGTAGCGGCTATTGTCAAAGTACTAAATTTAAATGTTATGGGTGCAAATATACTATTGCAGGTATATGCAACTGTAGAAGTGTTTTTAATATTTTACTGCTTGCTAAATGTACTAAAGAGATATTCGTATATAGCACTTTCAGCATTCATACTTTTTGGAGGATACGATTTCTGGATTTATTTTATTGAAAATTTCTCATTTCCGGTGATGGGACATGTGGAATGGTGGGCGAAGTACTTTCAATATTCATCTAATACTACACAGCTTTATTGGGTTTTTAATTCATCATTACCTATATGGCTTATTACTTGTATACTTATAATTTTACCGAAAAATAAATATAAGGCAGCCTGGGGAGCATTGTCATTTGCATACAGCCCCTTTGCAACAGTTTCTATGGTATTTATTGTATTAGCCGCAATGTTTAATACAAAATCTGAAAAGTTGTCTAACAAAGTAAAGGAGATGTTTTCTGCTGTAAATATTGTAACATCATTGTTTATGCTAATAGTATTAGGAAGTTATTATCTTCAGGTAAATATCGAAGGAACTTCGGTTGACGGGTGGATTTTTGATGTTTATCCGGAACAAAAATTGTTTACAGTATATTTGTTTTTCTTGATGGTAGAAGTAGGATTGTATTTTATAGTGATTGGATTTAAGGCTCATGAAGAACGGTTTTATTGGGTAACATTAATAGGGCTTATTTTGACTCCTTTTATAAAAATAGGGAGATATAATGATTGGTCATTAAAGGTGCCTTTACCATTGTTATTTTTATTAATGATAATTGTGGTAAGAAGATATTATATAGAAGATATAAAGATAAAGAAATATGCTATATTAACGGTATTATTTTTAGGTTATATGACTTCGACGGTAGAGCTACAGAGAAATATAGTAGGCACCCTTACTATGTCAGAGGAAGAGTACACATGGCATGTTATAGATACTTTTGGATATATAGACAGTGGAGAAGAAGGTGTTGATAAAATATTTGCTTTACAATATTTGGCACCTAGAGTAGATAATTTTTGGAATAGATATATTTCAAAGTAAAGTTGTACATGAATAACAAATAATTACAAATATAGTGAAGAGAAAACTGAGTTAACTAGGATTGGCACAGTTTTCTTTTTAATAAAAGTTTTATATAAATATGAGAATATTGTTATGTGTAGATGGACATTATCTGTTATAGTATTAGCAGAAAATTTAGGGAGATTGTATATGGGCAGTAAAAAAGCGTTATTGGTTACCACTGTAAGTGGATTTGTTCCACAATTTGAAATGTCAAATGTGGCTATACTTAAGGAGCTTGGATATGAAATACATTATGCATCAAACTTTCATAATCCATCATATGGAACAGATAATAAGAGACTTGAGGGTACTGGTATAATATGTCATCAGGTGGATTTTGAGAGAAGTCCATTCGACAAGAAAAATTGGCATGCTTATAAACAGCTTGTAAATATAATGAAAGAGGAAAAAATAGATTTAGTACATTGTCATACCCCAATGGGAGCGGTACTTGCGAGATTGGCGGCAAAAAAATGCGGTATAAAAGATGTGTTGTATACTGCTCACGGATTTCATTTTTTCAAAGGTGCTTCTATAAAAAACTGGCTTATATACTATCCTGTTGAAAGATTTCTATCAAGATATACCGGTACACAAATTTGCATAAATATTGAAGATTTTAATATTGCCAGGAAGTTTAGAGCTAGAAATGTTGAGTATGTAGCAGGGGTAGGGATAGATACAAGTGATATAAAAGAACAGTCTAATATAACAGATGAAGAAAAAAATGAGTTAAGAAAAGAGCTTGGAATAAAAGATACAGATAGAGTCCTTATAACAGCTGGAGAGATGATTGAAAGAAAGAATCAGCAATTTTTACTAGAAATAATAAATAGAATAAAAGACAAAACGAATTTAAATATAAAGTTTATACTATGTGGACATGGTAGACTGGAATCCAAGTTGAAAAACAGTGCAAAATCTCTTGGTATAGAAGATAATGTTATATTTGCAGGGTATAGATCAGATATATATAAGATTCTTGGATTAGCAGAAGTGTTTTTGTTTTCTTCTTTTCAAGAGGGGCTTCCGGTAGCAGTGATGGAAGCTATGGCTGTGGGATTACCTGTGATATGCTCTAAAGTAAGAGGAAATGCGGACTTAATAGATCATGAAAAAGGAGGCTATGTAGTAGACAGGTTTGATGTCTGTGTATGGTCAGATTTAATTTATAGTTTACTTATGGATAATAATAAGCTAAAATCATTCGGAGAGTACAACATGGTGAGGATTAAGGAATATGATCGAAGCAATGTTGAAAAAGAAATGAGAAGAATATATGAGTTTTATGAAAAATAAAAAAAAGTCATGTATTGTTTTTTTGAAAAATGAAAATGATGGTTCGTCATATTATAGACTTTTTCAATATATGAAAAACTGTAGGATAATAAATATGACTCCAAGCAATATATATTGGTTTTATTATGGATCAAAAAAAGCAAATAATAAAATTAGAAAACTTGTGATGGGAGTTGTTACAGTACTAAATGTATTAAGTGCTATTATATTAGATAACTTGATATGGAAGTCAAGAACAGTTATAATCAATAGAAGGTTTTTTCCTAGAAGTTGTCCCAAAATATTGGAATTATTACTTGAAAGATATTTAAACAAAAGAAGATTGTATTGGGATTTTGATGACAACATAATTTTTGATGGTGAAATTAGCCAAAGAGAGGCCTTGCTATTGGAGAAAAAATCAGATGGTATTATAGTTACAAATGAATACTTGGCAAATACAATTTCAACGAAGCATGCGAATAAAGTAAAAATTTTGGCTACTACTGATTGTGAGTTTGAAAATATAGATATAGAAATAAGCATAGCAAAAAGAAAGTCTCAGTTTGAGAAAGAGATTGTAATTTGCTGGGTAGGAACTATGAATAACCTACAATACTTGGTAGATATATTACCTGCATTAGATGAGGTGGCAAGATATTGCAAAGATAGGTTACAAAAGAAGGTCAGACTAAAAGTAGTGGCTAATAAAAAAGTTGATTTTAATTTGAAATACTTGTATATAGAGAATATTGAATGGACAAGACAAAAAGCCATAACGGTTATTGAAAATTCACATATAGGTCTTATGCCACTTATTGATGATGAGTATACCAGAGGAAAAGGTGGGTTTAAGGCGATACAATATATGTCCGCCGGAGTAGTACCAATACTTTCAGATGTGGGGTATAATGTTAAGGTTGCTATAGAGGGTGAATCAGGTATTTTTTGTAAAAACTATAGTGATTGGAAAGAAAAAATCATTTTGGTTTCAAAAGACTTAAAACTATGGGAGACACTGGCAAAAGGAGCCAGATTGAGATGGCTTGATAAATTCAATCCAAGAGAGAGTAGAGAGTTTTGGAGTCAAATAATTGAGGAGGATATATGAAAAGATTGCTTTTTTTCCTTAAAAATGAAAGAAAGATGTTCATTAAACTAACAAAGAATGATTTTAAGGCAAGATATACCGGTTCTTATTTAGGAATTGCATGGGGAGTTATTCAGCCTATAATCACTATTTTGATTTATTGGTTTGTGTTCACAGTAGGACTTAGAAGTGGACAAAGACCGGACGGTTCACCATATATTATTTGGATGGTATCAGGGATGATTCCATGGTTCTTCTTTTCAGATGCACTTGGTGCAGGAACCGGAGCATTTATGGAATATGGATATCTGGTAAAGAAGTTGAACTTTAATATAGGCTTGATTCCGGTTGTAAAAATAGGGGCCTCACTGATTATTCATATTATATTTTTGACTGTAACAACTATGATATTCAATTTTTTTGGATATCAGGCAGATTGGTTTTATTTACAATTACTATATTATATGTTTTGCAATGTATGTCTGGTATTGGGGATTGTTTTATTTACATCGTCTCTCACGGTATATATGAGAGATGTCAGCCAATTGGTGGCAATTGTAATCCAAATCGGATTCTGGGCAATACCTATTGTTTGGGGTCCTGAGGTATTGACAGGTAAGTTTAAGCTTATATTCCAGTTAAATCCTGTGTTTTATATTGTTGAGGGGTATAGAGATTCATTTATGACACATAAGCTTTTCATAGAAAAGCCTATTTATACAATATACTTTTGGATATTAACAGGTCTATTCCTTTTTGCAGGAATGTATACATTTAGAAAACTTAAACCATATTTTGCAGATGTATTATAGAGGATTGATATAGATGGAGAATGCAATTGAATTAATTGGTGTTGGAAAAAGTTATAATCTTTATGACAAACCACAGGATAGAATAAAAGAAATTTTCTCATTAACAAGGAAAAATTATCATAGAGAGTACAAGGCTCTTGATAATATTTCTTTTAGTGTAAAAAAAGGTGAGACACTGGGTATCATAGGTAGAAATGGTGCCGGTAAGTCTACATTATTAAAACTTATAACCGGTGTAATTACTCCAACAACGGGAGAAATACATACAGATGGTGAGATTTCTGCTCTTTTGGAGCTAGGAACAGGATTTAATCCGGAGTATACGGGATATGAAAACATCTTTCTAAACGGTTCTATGAGAGGTTTTTCAGATGAAGAAATGCAAGGAAAGTTAAAAGAAATCATAGATTTTGCAGATATTGGAGAATATATGGGTCAGCCGGTTAAAACATATTCAAGCGGTATGTTTGCAAGATTAGCGTTTGCAGTTATGATAAGTTTCAAGCCGGAAATACTTATAGTAGACGAAGCACTGTCTGTAGGAGATGTTTTCTTCCAACAAAAATGTAATACTTTTATGAAGGATGAGATGAAGGGGGTTACAAAACTCTTGGTAACTCATGACATGAACAGTATTGCCAATATGGCCGACAGAGTTATACTTATAGAGAGAGGAAAGATAATCAAGGAGGGAAAACCACTTGAGGTTATAGAGGATTATCTTAAACTTCTACATACAACAATCTATAAGGGAGAAGATAGCGCAGCTGAGGAACTTGAAAAAGCTGAGGTTGAAAATCAGGATACCTCTTTAAATATAGGTTCATCTGAAGATGGATGGGTAAAGTCGCCTAAAGAGAGCATAGGTGGGGCTCAAGATATTTTGATAGACAGTCAAAGAGTTTTGATAAATAAAGAGGTAGTAGATGTAGTCAAGCCAGGTGACAGGGTTAGGATAGAGTTATTAATTGATCCAAAGAAGGATGCAGACAATATTATTATAGGATATACATTTAAAGACAAGTATGGAAATAGTATTTTTGCACAGAGTACTCTTGGTGAGAATATAATGATAGAGGGAGTGAAAAATGGTGAGAGACAATATGCAAGAATTGAATTTGATTGGCCTGAAGTTAAAGAGGGGGATTATTTTTTGACTCTGGGTATAGGTGAAGGATATGATCAAATGGTACATACGGTTCAGTGCTGGGTTCATAATATTATTCACTTACAAGCTATTTCTCTTAAGCCAATGCATGGAATTATAAACCATAATATTGATAAATTTGAAATAAAGAGGATAAAAAATGAGTAATAATAAATGGATAATGACTGAACCAAAGTTTGAGAGTGATTTGATAAATCCACAGCTTAAATTTGCTTATTGGGAAGGTCATAGGGATTTTGTATACGATCTGATAAATTTTGTGAAGCCGGGAATGATTACAGAGCTTGGAAGCCAGTATGGTTGTTCACTATTTACTTTCTGTCAATCTGTAAAGGATAATGGATTAGATGCAAAGATTAGAGCAGTAGATATGTGGAGTGGAGATATAGGTGCTCCTGATACAGGTGAGGAAGTATTTGCGCTTGTAAATAAGATAAAAGATAAATTTTTTTCAAACCTAGATATAAAATTATATCAGATGAGATTTGATGATGCATTACCAGATTTTCAAGATGGTTCTATAGACATTTTACATATTGACGGAGGACATACATTTGAAGATGTGGATCATGATTTAAAGACATGGTTACCTAAATTGTCAGAAGATGGAATAATACTTTTCCATGATGTATATAGTGATATAGATGATGGTTCATGTGTACATTGGAGAGAAACAAAAAAGAAATATAGTAATTTCTTTGATTTTGAGCATAGCTGTGGACTTGGAGTACTTTTCCCGAAGTCAGATAAGTGGTATAATCGTATAAAAGATTCGGGTTTTTTTGAACTTTACAAGGATGTATATTTTTATAGGTCAAAGTTTAAATATGTTTTGAATAGATTTGATGAACTTAGTGGTTTATATGAAGAGAGATATAGAGCTATTGAGCATCAATCTGAAATGATAAAGGAACGAGATAATCGAATAGAGGCAACAGAGAAGCTTGCGGAGGAAAGACTTGAAGCAATCGAAACTCAGTCAGAAATGATAAAGGAACGAGATAATCGAATAGAGGCAACAGAGAAGCTTGCGGAGGAAAGACTTGAAGCAATCGAAACCCAGTCAGAAATGATAAAGGAACGAGATAATCGAATAGAGGCAACAGAGAAGCTTGCAGAGGAAAGACTTGAAGCAATCGAAACTCAGTCAGAAATGATAAAGGAACGAGATAATCGAATAGAGGCAACAGAGAAGCTTGCGGAGGAAAGACTTGAAGCAATCGAAACTCAGTCTGAAATGATAAAGGAACGAGATAATCGAATAGAGGCAACAGAGAAGCTTGCGGAGGAAAGACTTGAAGCAATCGAAACTCAGTCAGAAATGATAAAGGAACGAGATGAGCGAATAGAGGCAACAGAGAAGCTTGCGATTGAAAGACTTGAAGCAATCGAAACTCAGTCAGAAATGATAAAGGAGCGAGATGAGCGAATAGAGGTTGCAGAGAGATTGGCAGTAGAAAGATTACAAGCTATCGATAATCAATCTGCTATGATACGAGAGCGAGACGAAAAAATAAATGCTTTAGAAGACATTGCAAACGAAAGATTGAATATTATTAAGGAAAAGGATGAGCATATAGCTAAAATAGAGACTAAGATGAAGGAGGTTGAAGATAGAAAAGCTGAGCTTAAGAAGATAATAGACAATCATATAATGTCTAGATGGGAATATAGAAAAAAATTTGGAGGAGATATATGAGAGCAGCGTGGGTATTACCGTCATTTATAGAGGGATCTGGAGGTCATAGAACAATATTACAGAACATTCAATATATGATTAACCAAGGTGATGAGTGTGATGTATATGTAGAGGACAAGAATGATGTAAAAGATGTTGCAGAGCTTGAGAAAATGGTAAAAAAATTCTTTGGAAACTGTGATGCAAGGTTCTTTCTTGGGTATGATATTAAAGGTGAATATGATATTATATTTGCTACAGCCTGGTATACAGCTAAAGTTGTAAGAGATTGTGGTCTAAATGCTGTGAAAGCTTATTTTATTCAAGATTTTGAGGCGTTGTTCAACCCTATGGGTGACGGTTATTTACTTGCATGTAATTCTTATTGTTATGGATTAAAACCTGTGACGATAGGAAGATGGTTATCTCATAAGATGAAAACTGAGTATAATACAGATTCTCAATTTTTTGATTTCTGTGCAGATCAAAAAGTATATAAAAAACTTAATAATGTAGAGAAGGAAAATGCTATATGTTTTATATATCAACCTGATAAACCTAGAAGATGCAGTATGGTTGGTATAGAGGCACTTGGAATTGTGAAATTTTTACGTCCGGATATAAAAATTTATTTGTATGGGTCTACTATAAAGGGTAATGTATGGTTTGAACATGAAAATCTTGGAATTATACCAATTGAGAAGTGTAATGAGCTTTATAATAAGTGTAGTGTTGGGCTATGTATAAGTTCTTCAAATCCATCAAGAATTCCATTTGAGATGATGGCAGCAGGATTGCCTGTAGTTGACTTATTTATGGAAAATAACTTATATGATATGCCGGAGGTGGGAGTATCATTGGCACACTATACTCCGGAATCTATCGCAAAGGCACTTATAGACATTCTTGACGACAAAGATAAGGCAAAACAAATGTCAGAGTATGGACAAGAATATATGAAAGATAAGGATTTGGTACATGGCTATAAACAGTTCTATGAGGCTGTAAAAAGAATGGTTACTAACACAGTTCCATCAAATGATACTTTTGAAAAGCTTTATAATGGTAAGCCGGTGGTAGCTGATGTGATGATGAATCAAAAACTCGAGGATAGATATGAAGCTCCTGTTATGGTGGATAATTCACTCCTAGGCAAGCTTAAGAGGGTAAGATTTATTAGAAAGAGTAAATTGATTCGTAAAATATGGTATAAATTTAAAGGGATTTAGAAGTATGGAAAACAAGAATTATAAATTATTGTCTTTGGATATTTGGGACACCATACTTAGAAGAAAATGTCATCCAGATGCAATAAAGGTATATACCTCAAGGGAGTTTTATCTCAAGGCAAAAGATTATATAAAATCAGATAAAAGAAATCTAAGAGAGTTGACAAAACTTAGGGTAGATGTAGAAAGAGAGATTGGTACAGAAAGTAAAGATTCCGGATTTGATGACGAATATAATATAAAAGATGTATTCAGGAGATGGATAAAGTATTCTTGTGATAGAGATTATCCGGATTGTGATGCTTTAGTTGAAGAATTATATGATGTTGAGTTAAATTGTGAATTAAGAAACATTTATTTGGATCCAACTATTGATAGTACTATCGAGTCGATTAAGCATGAAAAATTGGTTTGCATCTCCGATTTTTATACGGATAAATTCTTTTTACAAAGACTGATTGATAGTGTAGGAATGAAAAATAAAATTGATGAGATTTATTGTTCATGCGACTATAAGGTAAATAAGAGATCAGGACGACTTTTTGAATTGGTAGAGAAAGAGTGTAATGTAATTCCACCTGAACATATTCATATAGGAGATAATGGTTATAGTGATGTTGAAGTTCCAAAAAGACTTGGAATAGATGCAATACACTATTTGCCGGATGAAGAACATAAGATGCGGAAAGATAGAGAAGCAGCTTTTGTGTTAGATGTAAAGAACTCTTTGAGATATAAAGGATTTCCATTATCTTCGGATAGGGATATAAGTCTTTTCTTCTATGGATTTATATCAGATATAATGGAAAACTGTATTGAAAAAAATATAAGAAAAATATATTTTTTTACAAGAGAGGGAGAGTTTTATAAAGAAATATTTGATTCCCTTTCAGAGTTTTATGATGAAAGCATTGTACCTAAATCATATATTCTTGAAGTAAGTAGACTCTCTACATTTGTGGCTTCATTGAGAGAATTTACATTGGATGAAATGATGCGACTATGGAATCAGTATTCTATACAGTCTATGCGTGCAATGTTCAAGTCTTTAGCAATGGAAATAGAAAATGTTAAGGGATTTTTAAATAGATATTCAATAAATCCTGATGAAATACTTACATATCCTTGGACATTGGAGCCCGTACAAAAGTTGTTTGCGGATATAGAGTTTAAGGACTTTATGGAGAAGCATATAGAAAATAAAAAGCAGCAGCTATTAGACTATTGTAAAGGTAAGAGTTTAACAGAAGAAATGAATGAAGAAATAGCAATTGTAGATATAGGCTGGAGAGGTACTATTCAGGACAATTTATGTTATATATTCAAGAATGCTATGATACATGGTTATTATGTTGGACTTATACAATTCCTTAATAAACAGCCGGATAATTCAAGAAAGTGTGGATATCTGGATAAATGTAGTTTTGCAAGAGCACTTTTAACAATTTCTACTCCATTTGAGATGATTTGCAATTCTCCAAATGGAAGTACCGTAGGGTATGAAAAGAATGAAAAAGGAATTACATTAGCTATTAGAAACAATGAAAAGAGTGAGGATGATATTTTCTTTAAATACACAAAAAAATTACAGGAAAAAGTATTGAGTGAGTGTATAGAACTTGGAAAATATTGTTGTGATAATTTTATTACATCAGAAGATATTAGAAATGATGCTTATGAAGCACTTAGAAGTTTTATATATTATCCGGATAGAGAAACAGTAAATTCTTATTTTAGCCTAACACACAATGAGGAGTTTGGAGTAGGTGCTTATGTAGATAAGAGAACTGTATTTAGACCGGTTTTGATGTTTCTTGCAGTTTTTAGTAAGAAAAAGAGACAGGAGTTTAAGGATTTTTTGAGAGATACTACATGGCCTCAAGGATATCTCACAAAGTATAGGCTGTATCCATTGATAAAAATCTACAATAATATATTGGAGAAGTATTATTAGAGGAAGGGCTTAATATAATGAAAAATATAAAAAAATTAATAATTATTTTGATGGCTATACTGTCTTTTAGTACAATGACAGCCTTTGCTGAAGAATTTGGTAATGTTGGAAGCATAACAAATCAGACAATAGAAGATGGTAGTGATTGGATTATAGTAAATCCTGGGGAGAGTGGAAGAGGAATTATTATTCAGGATGAAAATAAGAATCCTGTGCTTACTGTGGATAGATATGGTGCAATATACATAAAAGGGAAGCTTTTTATAAACGATAAGGAATATACTGATTCTTTTAAAGGTGCGTTTACACCTATAAATGGCTTCATATATTCATTATTAGCAGTTTCACTTTTGTTACATATTGTAAGTTTCATGAGAAAGAAATAATATTGTTTAGCAGGATGTGTTTGCACCCTGCTTTTTATGTATATAATCAAAGTTTGCACAGTGAGTTAGTTTATGTTAGTATGGTGCATATACATAATTAGGAGATATTAAATGATTATTCGTTCAAAGGCACCATTGCGTGTAAGTTTTGGTGGTGGTGGTACTGATGTAGCTCCATTTTGTGAAAATCAAGGTGGAGTCATTATAGGAAGTACTATAAATAAATATGCATATTGTTCTATCTTACCAAGAAATGATGAAGAGATAATAGTACATTCTTTGGATTTTGATATGACGGTAAAATATAATACAAAAGAAAATTTTGTATATGATGGTAAGTTGGATTTGGTAAAAGCAGCACTAAAGGCTATGGATATAAAAGAAGGCTGTGAAGTTTACTTGCATTGTGATGCACCTCCTGGTTCTGGATTAGGTACCAGTTCGACTGTAACTGTTGCACTGCTTAGTGCTATGGCAAAGTGGAAGAGAATAGATTTAGATACTTATCGAATGGCTGATTTGGCATTTGGAGTGGAGAGAATAGATCTTGGAATATCAGGAGGATATCAAGATCAGTATGCAACTACATTTGGTGGTTTTAATTTTATGGAGTTTCATGGCAGAAATAATGTAGTGGTAAATCCTCTTAGAATACACAAAGAGATAATACATGAATTAGAGTACAATCTTATTATGTGTTATACTGGAGGTGTACATGTTTCTGCCAATATTATTGATGACCAAGTAAAAAATTATGAAAATCAGGATTCATTTATGGCTATGTGTGAAGTAAAGGCTTTAGCATATGCTATGAAGGATGAATTATTAAAAGGAAATTTGAATGCATTTGGAAAATTGTTGGATTATAGTTGGAACAGTAAAAAAAGAATGAGTAATAAAATTTCAAATCCGGCTATAGATGCACTATATAATAGAGCAAAGCAAGATGGTGCTATAGGTGGAAAACTACTTGGTGCCGGTGGTGGAGGATTTTTACTCATATATTGTCCTTTTAATGCTAGGCATAAAGTAGCTGCGGGACTTGAAGATATGGGTGGACAAATTTTAGATTGGAACTTCGAACTTCGGGGAGTACAAAGTTGGATTGTTGATACTGATAGATGGGATTATCAAAGTATTGACATTAGGCTACCGGAGGGAGAATTCAGATTTGATGTATGATTGAGGTTTTATGGAAGAAAATATTATAAAAATATTAGATGACTTGATTAGTAGATATCCCAAACTCAATATAGTGAAGAATAATATTTGGATGTCCTATAAGATTTTAGAAAAATCCTATTTAAATGGTGGTAAACTATTAATAGCTGGAAATGGTGGAAGTGCAGCAGATTCAGAGCATATAGTTGGTGAGCTGATGAAGGGATTTATTAAACCTAGAAGTCTAAAGGAAGACTTACAAGA
The DNA here is from genome assembly GCF_003589745.1 of Lachnoanaerobaculum umeaense. Lineage (GTDB taxonomy): Bacteria > Bacillota > Clostridia > Lachnospirales > Lachnospiraceae > Lachnoanaerobaculum > Lachnoanaerobaculum umeaense. The sequence continues at coordinate 598,044 of NZ_CP032364.1, forward strand.
GAAGCTAAAGAATATCGACAAAAATATGGGGGATGTCTTAGCAGAAAGTTTGCAAGGGGCATTACCTGCTATTTCGGTCACAGGTCATGTAGGACTTTCGACGGCATATTTAAATGATTGTAATCCATTGCTTTCATTTGCACAACAAGTAAATGGCTTTGGTAAAGAGGGAGATGTATTCCTTGGAATTTCAACTTCCGGAAATTCTGAAAATATATTATATGCTTTAGTGACGGCTAAAGCAAAAGGTCTGATAACCATTGGACTTTCAGGTAGAGATGGTGGTAAAATGAGAGAGTTTTGTGATGAAATAATAATAGTTCCTGAAAAAGAGACATTTAAAATTCAGGAGTTTCATTTACCTATATATCATTCGCTATGTCTTATGCTAGAAGAGAGATTTTTCTAGGAAGTGTATATTTGTAAAAAACAATGATAAATATTAGCTTGGAGGAGAGATGTTTAAAACACAAGAAGAAGCTCGCAAAGAGATCTTGGAGTTGGTAAAGGGCTACCATGACAAGTTTCATAATATAAAAAAGGAATTTAAAGAAGGCGACAGGATAACGTATGCTTCAAGGGTTTATGATTCTGAAGAAATGGTTAACCTTGTAGATGCTTCATTGGATTTTTGGCTGACTGCCGGAAGATATTTTTATGAGTTTGAAGATAAATTTGCAAAACAATTTGGTGTGAAGTATGTATCACTTGTAAACTCGGGATCAAGTGCGAATTTGCTTGCATTTATGACTTTAACTTCTCCACTGCTGGGAGAAAGGCAGGTAAAGAGAGGAGATGAGGTCATCACTGTGGCATGTGGATTCCCTACAACAGTAACACCTATGATTCAATATGGTGCAGTACCTGTATTTGTAGATGTAACAATACCACAGTACAATATTGATGTAACTAAACTTGAGGAGGCTTTATCACCAAAGACAAAGGCTGTTATGGTGGCGCATACTCTAGGAAATCCATTTGACCTGGAAGCAGTTTTGGCTTTTTGTAAAAAGCATAATTTATGGCTTATTGAGGACAATTGTGATGCACTTGGAAGTATGTATGTCATAGATGGCGAAAAGAAGTTTACCGGTACTATCGGAGATATAGGTACCTCAAGCTTCTATCCACCACATCATATGACTATGGGTGAAGGTGGTGCAGTATATACATCTAATCCTCTTTTGAATAGGATAATAAAGTCTATGAGGGATTGGGGAAGAGACTGTGTATGTCACTCAGGACAGGATAATATGTGTGGACATAGATTTGATCGTCAGTATGGAGAACTTCCATTTGGATATGATCACAAGTATGTATATTCACACTTTGGGTATAATCTTAAGCCTACGGATCTTCAGGCAGCAGTAGGGTTGGCACAATTAAAAAAGTTCCCGGAGTTTGTAAAAAAGAGAAGAGAAAACTATAAGAGACTCTATGATGCATTAAGAATTGTGGAGGATAAGATTATATTACCTGTTCCTGCAAATAATGCAGATCCAAGCTGGTTTGGCTTTCTCATTACATGTAAGGAGGGAGTTGACAGAGCAAAACTTGTTAATAAGTTAGAGTCAAACGGTATTCAAACCAGAATGCTGTTTGCCGGTAATTTGATTAAGCATCCTTGCTTTGATCAGATGAGAGCGACTAATGAAGGATATAGAGTAGTAGGTGAACTTAAAAATACTGATCGAATCATGAATGATACATTCTGGGTGGGAGTATATCCTGGAATGTCAGATGATAAGCTTGACTATATAGCTAAGAATATAATAGAGGGAGTAAGGGAGTAAAAATACTGGGGCTGAGGTACATTGTACACAGCCTCTTTTGTTGTAAAAACTATGGTTTTGCCTATATTTGCTATGCAACCATAGATATGATATAATGATAAAAAAGTTGCAGAAAGTTTTTGATGGGTGAATATATGCTAAATGAAGAAAAGATAAAGCAGATGACTGAATTAGCATTATTGAAAAAGAGAAAGGGCGAGCAAATGTTTGAAATTGATAATTATTTCAAAGAAGACTATGTTGGTAAACAAATGCTTAGGTCTTTTTTTGTTTATACCTTTTGCTTTATTCTTATAGTTATTTTGGCAATTCTTTATAATTTGGAAGATCTGATGTCAAGTGTAAATCCGATAGGATTATTTTCAATTGTTTATATTGTTATATATATACTTGGACTCATTGCATTTGAATTAATTACATATAGATTTTTTTCGAAAAAATATGACGAGGCACAGAGGAATTTAAAGGTGTACAACGATAGATTGAATTATTTTGAAAAGAAATTTGACAGCAAATCGCAAAATAACGGAGGTTAGAATGCTACAGCTATATGTGTTTAGAAACAGCTTGAAGAGTTTCTATGCAAAATACTACTCGATAATAGATAAGGGAATAAAATATATAATATTGTTTACAGCTATGATGCTTATAAATCTTAATTTGGGTTATCAAACTAAGCTGTCTATAATACATATACCTATTGTTTTGGCTATAGTAGGTGCTTTCTTGCCATATATGGCAGGAGTTGTTATAGTGGCAGTTTTTTTGATGGTGCATTTGTTTGCGGCTTCATTTGAGTTGGCATTGCTTGTAGGCATTATATTTATACTGACATTTTTCATGTATTACAGTTTTGGAAAGAAGGACAGTGTGCTTTTGCTTATTGTTCCCATACTTTTTTCTATAAAGATACCATATGTTATTCCACTGGTAGTCGGACTTATGGGAAGTACAGTAAGTATAATACCTATTATGGCAGGAATACTTATATATTTTACATGTACTTTTGCAAAGCAGAATATAGGAGTATTGACAAATACTCAATCTGTAGATATTGCCCAGAGATATTCACAGGCTATAAATGGTGTTTTTTCAAATAAAACTATGATTTTATTTCTGATTGCATTTGCTTTGACGACTTTTATAGTATATATGGTACATAAGCAAAATATGGATTATGCTTGGCAAATAGCCATTGCAGCAGGTACTATTACTATTTTAGTAAGCATATTTGCAGGAGATTTTATTTTTGATATATCTACTCCTCTTTTTGACTTTATAATTGGACTTGCGATATCTGTGATCATTGCGTATGTGTATAATTTCTTCGTTTTTTCAGTGGATTATACAAGGTCTGAATATGCACAGTTTGAGGATGATGATTATTATTATTTTGTTAAGGCTGTGCCAAAGATTACAGTTTCAGCTGCAGATAAAAAAGTACAGTCGTTCAGCACAAAGGGAAAAAAGAAGAACAAGAATAATGGGGGTAGTGAATGAATATAATCACGAAGATGCTGCGTGATGGTCTTTCATATTTTCCACGTATAGATATACTGAATGTAATAGAAATCCTGATTATAGCATATATCGTATATGAGATAATGACATGGATTACAAAGACCAGAGCATGGACTCTACTGAAGGGGTTGATTCTTATTTTGGCCTTTACAATAATATCATATATATTACATTTTGATGTTATACTATGGATACTTGGTAGGATTGCAACCATTGCAGTAACTGCACTTGTTATAATATTTGCTCCGGAGCTAAGAAAGGCCCTTGAGCAGCTTGGAAATAAGAATATAATGAAGATATTTGCCTTTGATAACAAAATAAGTGATGACAGCATAAACAGAAGTACCATAGAAGAGCTTATAAATGCTGCCTTCACTATGTCAAAGCCTAGGACTGGAGCTTTAATGGTGATAGAGAGAAATGAAAATCTGTCGAATATAGAAAGTACCGGTATTTTGATAAACGGTATAGTATCCAGTCAGCTTCTTATCAATATATTTGAGCATAATACACCATTACATGATGGTGCTGTACTTATAAGGGGAAATACTATTGTGTCTGCAACATGTTACTTGCCTCTTTCTGAGAATATGAGAATCAGCAAGGATTTGGGAACTAGACATAGAGCAGCTATTGGTATCAGTGAGGTGTCAGATTCTATTACAATTGTAGTGTCTGAGGAGACAGGAAGGGTTTCAGTAGCGATTGGAGGTAACCTTATAAAAGTAAATGATAGTGAAGAATTACGAAAAGAACTTTCTATTCTACTTGAAGATAAGCCGGAAGAGAAGAGCAGCTCTTTACTATCAAAGTTGTTGAAAGGAAGAGGTAATGATAAAGACAAATAATCTTGTTTTGAAAATTAGCTCTTTGGCTATAGCGTTTTTTGTATGGATCGTGGTAATAAATATCTCAAATCCTATAGTTACAAGGACTCAGAATGTTGCTTTGAGTGTGGTAAATGCAAATATTATTACAGATGCAGGCAAGACATACTCATTGATGGGGGCTAATACAGTAACTGTCAGCTATGAGGTAAGGACAAGAGATGAAGGAAGAATATCGTCATCAGATTTTAAGGCATCTATAGACCTTGGAAATATGTATGATATAACCGGTGCTGTACCTATCTCAGTGGAAGTGGTGAACAATAAGAATCTTATAGTTGGAGCGGTGACAACAAAGCCCGGTATTGTAAGAGTTGGTATTGAGGACTTGCAAAGAAAAGAGTTTACACTGACTACAAAGCTTAAAGGTACTCCTTCAGACGGATATTCTGTTGGAGAGGTCAAACTTGATAAGCAGAATGTGACACTTACAGGTCCGGTTTCGGTAATAGGACAGATAAGTCAGGTAGGAGTGGAGATAGATGTTAGCGGATTTGACAGTAATGTAGTAGGTAAGGCTGAGCTGAAGTATTTTGATGCTAATGGAAATTCATTTATCATATCAGATGACAGAGTAAGTAAAAGTTTTGATACAGTGGGATACAGTTTGGTTATGCTCAATGGTAGGGCCTTGTCAGTCAATTTTGATGTTGGGGGAAATGTTGCAGATGGATACAGATTTACCGGAGCTGAAAGTAGCACAAAGTCTATACAGGTTAGAGGGCAACCGGAGGTCTTGGAGGGATTGAATGCTATCACTATACCTGCAAATGCACTTAATGTTGAGGGAGCTACAAGTGATATTATTGTAAATGTAGATGTCAAGGATTTTCTTCCGGAAGATGTGACTGCAATAGGAGATACAAATATTACGGTTACATTGAAGGTAGAGGCGCTTGATAAGAAGTCTTTTAATTTGACAGTAAGTGATTTGGATATAGATGGAGCCAGGTCGGGTGTTGCTACAAGTATTGTACCTGAGAGGATAACTGTGGTTGTTTCAGGTTTGACTGCAAATCTTGAGTCTGTGACCGGCTCGGATTTGAAAGCTACACTGGATGTCAGTGGCATGAACCTAGGCAGTAATGTGGGAAGCCTTACATTTGAATTGCCGACAGGATTAAGTGTAGATTCATATACTCCTTTTGAAGTAATAATAGGAAATCACACAAATGATAGGAGTGAAACAAATGTAGCAGAAACAACTACTGCTACAGAGCAAAGTACTATAGTAGAACAAACTACTACACAAAGTAGCTCAGCTACAGAAAACTAAGGGAGGTTTTTGAATGGTTTCAGAAGATTTAAAGGTTATAAATCCAAGTGGATTACATCTACGACCTGCAGGTAGCTTATGTAAGGAAGCATTGAAGTTTGATTCCAAAATAAAGATTATATTTGGAGACAGTACTGCAAATGCAAAAAGTGTACTTAGTGTACTTGCTACATGTGTTAAATGTGGGGATACGATCACAATCACATGTGAGGGGAAAGATGAGAATGAGGCTATGGATGCTTTAAAGAATTTGATAAATTCAGGTTTTGGTGAAGTAAAGTAAGTAGAGGTTTATCATGAAGATTTATGGTGTGGGAGCAGCCGATGGTATTGGTATCGGTGTTGCAAGAGTAGTCAAGGAACAGAGTGTAGAAGTTATAAGGAAAACTGTTTCAGATATTGAAGCTGAAGTGTCAAACTTTATGGAAGTTTTGGAACTGACTAAGGCGGAGACAGAAGAGATGTCACAGGCTCTAGAAAAAAATGCCTCAGCAAAGGAAGCAGAGATTCTATTTGGACATATTATGCTTATGTCAGATCCGATGCTTGTGGATGAGATAGTAAATCGTATAAAATCTGAGAGCATTTGTGCAGAGTACATGATTGAGGAAGTATGCAATCAGTATGCAGCGGTATTTGCTTCAATGGATGATGAATTGATGCAGCAAAGGGCTACTGATATGTTGGATATTAAAACCAGACTTATAAAGAAGATTTTGGGAATGGAAAATACCGATCTCTCAAAACTTCCGTATGGTAGTATTTTGGTGGCTAAAGATCTTACACCTTCTATGACTGCCGGCCTTAATCCGGAGAATGTGCTTGGCATTGTTACAGAACTTGGAGGAAAGACATCACACTCTGCAATACTGGCTAGAGCACTTGAGATACCGGCTGTAGTAGGCCTTTTTGATTTACCACAAGATATAACTGAAGGCACAGAAATACTTTTAGATGGTGAAAATGGAGAGGTTATCATAATGCCTACCGAAGATGAAAAATCTGATTATGATAATAAAAAGAAAGAGTATGATGCCAAGAAGGAACTTTTAAAGAGATACAAGGAGTTACCAAGTATTTCTAAAGATGGCAAGAAGGTGGAGATAGCCGGAAATATTGGTAGTCCAGAGGATGCCAAGAAGGTTATTTTAAGCGGTGGAGAAGGTATAGGTCTGTTTAGAACAGAGTTCCTCTTTATGGATAGAGATGGAATGCCTAGTGAGGATGAGCAGTTTGAAAGCTATAAAGAAGTAGCTATAGCCATGGAAGGTAAGCCTGTAATTATCAGAACATTAGATATAGGTGGTGATAAAGAGATTCCCTATATGGGAATAGAGCAGGATGAGAATCCTTTCTTAGGTTATCGTGCTATAAGACTTTGCCTTGATAGAAAGAATGATATCTATATACCTCAGTTGCGTGCATTGCTTCGTGCAAGTGCTTTTGGAAATATAAAAATCATGTTGCCACTTATAACTTCTATGGATGAGATAAAGGAAGCTAAGGCTTTGATAAATGATATAAAATCGGAGTTTGATTTAAATGGAATTGCATACAATAAGGATATAGAAGTAGGTATAATGGTGGAGACTGCTGCTGCATCATTGCTTGCTGATATTTTTGCAAAAGAGGTGGATTTCTTTAGTATAGGTACAAATGATTTGATACAGTATACTATGTCTGTGGATAGAGGCAATGTAAAGATTGCCGGTCTTTACTCACCATTTTCACCGGCAGTACTTAGAAGTATTAATAGGATAATTACAGAGGGTAAGAAAGCCGGAATTATGGTTGGTATGTGTGGTGAGGCCGCTGCAGATCCTTTACTTATTCCTGTACTTCTTGCTTGGGGATTAGATGAATTTTCTATGTCTGCATCAAGCATATTAAAGTCAAGACAGATAATATCTCTATGTGACAGCAAGGCACTTTTATCTAAGGTCGATAAGGTGCTTGAGATGGCAACAGAGAGTGAGATAAAAGATTATTTAAAGAAAATAATAGAGGAGATTGGATGTTAATATATCTGGTTTGTAGTCTATTAGCGTATTTATTTTCCCGGATAGAGCAATATGCCCTGTCCGGGTTTGTGCTAATTGTAGTGGCAATATATCTGTATATCAAGGAATACAGATACTCAAAGTCACTTGTGAACCTTCGTGGAATATTCTCACTGGCATTTGTGGGAGGTGAGGGTTTGGCTGCGATGAAGTTGTCATATCTTGCAAAACCCTGGAGTAATATTACTTGGATTGCTCTTTTTTTGGCTTTTGGAAGTTTTTATATAGTATTTGAGACTTTAAAAAGATATAAGGGTAATCCTTATGATAAAAGAGAAAGAATTCTTGAAAAAAGTAATGAGAACAGATTGTATGCTTGTATAATAATACTTGCTATGGTATCTGTTATAGCATTTAATATTGAGGCTATTGTACTTGGTTTTATTCCATTATTTGAGAAGGGTGTGCCTCATGCATATTCATATTTTCACATTTCAGGAGTACATTATTTTACAGTAAGTTGTATTTTAGTACCTTCGCTCAGTATGATATATCTAAATGAGGAGGAAAAAATAAATATTATAAAATTGGTATTTTTATGTGTTGCAAATATTATTGCTATGCTGATACCAATACTCTGTGTATCAAGGTTTCAGTTTATGTTTGCTGTACTTATGGCATTTGTGACATTGCTGATTTTAAAGAGGGAGAGGATAAAACCTATATATTTTATAATAGTAATTGTAGTAATAGTGCCGGTATATTTGCTATTGTCAGTGGCAAGAAGCCATGATGTTGAGTATTTGAACAGTATATTTGAGATGAAATACAGCTTTCCAATTTTTGTAAGTCAACCATATATTTATATTGCAAACAATTATGATAATCTGGATATACTGATTAAGGAATTGCCAAAACATAGCTTAGGAATAAAGGGATTATTTCCGGTTTGGGCACTTACAGGACTTAAGTTTGTTTATCCGAAGATAGTGGATTTTCCTATTTTTGTAAATAAGACGGAGCTTACAACAGTTACATTATTCTATGATGCATTTTATGATTTTGGAATAGTAGGTGTTGGAGTTTTTTCGGCAATTTTGGGTGGTGTCAGCTATTTATTTGAAAGATGGATAAGGAGCACAAGGCATGCAGCCTTTTATATGATCTATGCACAGGGGTTTGTATACCTGGCCCTTTCATTCTTTACAACATGGTTTTCGAATCCCACAACATGGTTTTATTTTATAGTGACTTTAATAATATTTATTATTTGTGAACAGAGGAATAAGTAGTTTTATGGAGAATTTTAGAATATGAGAGCTACTTTAGATAAACAATATAAGGAGATGACTGAGACTTCGATTGAGAAGCTTATTTTAAAGTTGAGTATTCCCACCATTATAAGTATGCTGGTTACAAATATCTACAATATGGCAGATACCTTTTTTGTAGGAAAGCTTGGAACCAGTGCTTCTGCAGCTATAGGTATAGTTTTCTCTCTAATGACTATAAACCAGGCGGTAGGATTTATGTGTGGACATGGAAGCGGCTCTAACATATCAAGAAAACTTGGCAATAAGCAGCCTAATGAAGCGATAAAATTCGCTTCGACCGGGTTTTTCATGTCATTATTTTTAGGTGTTGTTATAATGATTTTTGGTATTATATTTATGGAACCTTTTCTTAGAATAATGGGTAGTACAGATACTATAATGCCATATGCCAGAGACTACGCAATATGCATACTGTTATCAGCACCTTTTATGACCGGAAGTTGTGTACTGAATAATGTGCTCAGATATGAGGGCAGGGCTGCTCTTGCAATGGTGGGACTTACTCTGGGAGGAGTACTCAATATTATAGGGGATCCTATTTTTATATTTGTATTTAATTTTGGAACTTTGGGTGCAGGCATATCAACCGCAATTTCTCAGATTATCAGTTTTTTTGTCTTATTGTTTATGTTTGGAGGAGATAGAACTGTATCTAAACTTAGAATTTCTGCAGTTTCAAAGGACATTAAGGATATTATAAATATACTGGAAACCGGTGTGCCAAGCCTCATTAGACAGGGCATGATGAGTGTGTCAACAATGGTATTAAACTATATGTCAATGCCATATGGTGATGCAGCTATTGCTGCAATGAGTATAGTAAGTAGAGTTACAAATTTTATTTTTGCCATAGCCCTTGGTATATCACAAGGATTTCAGCCGGTTTCAGCTTTTAACTATGGTGCAAAAAAATTTAAGAGGGTAAAGAGGGCGTTTGTATTTTGCTGTAGTATCAGTATGTTTATAATAGGAGTACTTAGTATACTTTCATTATTATTTTCAGGTCATATAATAGGACAATTTAGAGATGATGCAGATGTTATAAGAATTGGAACTTTTGCTTTGAGAGCACAATGTGCAGTTTTATTTATATCACCTATTACTTTGGCGGCGAGTATGATGTTTCAGGGGGCAGGAGAGAATCTGTACGCATCCATAGCATCTTTTTTGAGAAGTGGTATTACATTTGTTCCAATAGTTATGATTTTACCTAAATTTCTTGGTATTTATGGAATACAGTTGGCACAGCCCCTAGCTGATGTAATATCATTTGTAATAGTAATACCATTGATATTTAATTTCTTTAAAAGGATAGAAAAATAAAAAGGGGATATCGCAAATGCGATATCCTTATTTTTATTCCCCAGGTCCTACAAGTATAGGCGCAACCGGACCATCAGGACCCTCAGTGGATATTGATGTTCCAGGACCTGCCGGAGATGAATTATTCTTTGGCATATTTACTCCGGGTCCGTGTAAAATATCCGAGTCTTCATCAGCTGATGTAGGTGGGGATGTTTTGATAGCAGGAGCAGTGGTTTCAGCTTGTGATGTCTCTGAAGTTTGCTTCTTAGTTTTACCGTTTTTTTGATTGGGTTTAGTTGGTGGAACGCCGACACTATCTCCAGGTGCTACCCCTACAGAAACATTATTGTTTTGATTAGGGAAGACAACCGGATGGTTAGTGTTTGACTTAGGTGCTAATCCAACACCGGCATCATTATTTTCATCTAATGTAGGAGCGTCAGAATTAAATGTACCTCCACCATGTATTGTACAGGTAGCACTTGGAGCGGCATATTGTGAATCATCAGTATCGGATTGCCCACTTGGGACTATAAGTGCAACCTTTGTTGTCGTAGGACAGTTTGGTGTAGGTAATAGTCCGCTGTCTCTACAAACGGTAACTGTGGTATGGTGATCACAGACTTCTGTAGGTACCGTTCCCTTTGCAAAGTACTCGGTATATGTAGCATCACCACGAGGATCATGGTCACATACTCCGGCGATAGGAAGCTTTCCGGATTTTCTACATACTACTGCAGCTTCTACAGAATCAGGAACAGGGAAACCTATATCTTCGGAACCTTCGGAAACTTTGGTCATTATCTTTCGCCAAATATCCTTGTGGAAACTTGTGCCTCCATTATCAGTCAGTGGTTGATTTTCATCACAGCCTGCCCAGACACCGGCAGTATAATATGGTGTAAATCCTACAAACCAGACATCTATACTTTTTGAGGTAGTACCTGACTTTCCGGCAACACTCATATTGTCAAGATGTGCTCGGGTAGATGTAGAGTTTACACTTATACCACTACTTGCAAACTTTCTATTATTCTCTGTAGATGCCGCCATAGCATCTGTAAGAAGGAATGCTGTAGAATCCTTTATAACTCTATGATTTTGCAAAGAGGTATTGTCAAGTAGTGTTTTACCATTGTGGTCTACTATCTTTGTGAAGAAAACCGGCTTTGTATATACACCCTGATTTGCAATTGTAGCAAAGGCACCTGTAAGTTCGAGGTTTGTAACTCCCTTTGTTAGACCTCCAAGTGCAAGCGAAGCATTGTAATCTTGATCTGTAAGTGTGGTTATACCAAAGTCAGTAGCATATTGTACTCCAACTCTCGGTGTTACAGTCTCCATAAGAGTTTTAAGTGCAACTATATTCATAGAGTATATAATACCATCACGAATACTTGACCATCCCAAATAACCTTGTTTTTCATACCAGTTTTGGAAAGTCTTGTCTCCTATCGAATACTCAGCATCATAATATGTTGTTGCTAAGGTATCTCCACTTGTATCAAGTGCAGGTGCAAAGGCTGATATTACCTTAAATGTGGAACCGGGCTGTCTTGTGGTATCGGTGGCTCTATTTAGTGAAAGAGAAGATGTTTTCTCACCTCTACCACCACTTATTGCCTTTACAGCCCCTGTTTTTTGATCCATAAGTACAAAGGACACCTGAGGCTCTAAAATAGTTTTTACGCTTTCACCAACTATAGTGTCACCGTCCTTTACGACACTAGCTTTATAGCTTTCAGCATCAGCTCTTGCAGCCTCTTCACTTTGATACAGTCCGTTGAATCCGTCTCTTAGTACTTCAGTATGGTATTTGTTTATATCTTTCTCAGAGTAATTATGTGTGTTCTTTTCACTATCGGTTACTGTGAGTCGATACTCTAGAGAATACTTTGTATCAGGATAGTTTTCAGGGTTGTTTACCTCACTGTCAACTATTTGTTGCAAGGATGGATCTTGAGTGGTATATATGGACAGTCCACCACTATATAATAGATTATGGGCCTGTGTTTCTGTATAGCCAAGCTCATTTATAAAGGTGGAAGTAACCTGTGAGATTAAAGCATCTGTAAAATAACTGTATGGACTGTTTTTTTCTTTTGTGAGTGTATTTACATTTTGAATTCTTGAATACACATCATCTGCAAGAGCCTCTTCCTGTTGAGCTTTTGTTATATAACCTTGTTCATACATATACTGAAGGATTATTTTTCTTCTTTCAGCATTGGCTTCTTGTCCGGTAATAGGATTATATTTGGTAGGTCCCTTTGTTATACCTGCTATTACAGTAGCTTCAGATAGGGTAAGGTCTGAAACATCTTTACCAAAATATCTTCTTGCAGCTACCTTTACACCTAGTGAATTACTTCCAAGATTGATAGTATTCAAATAATTAGTAAGGATAAGCTTTTTATCCATTTGTTTTTCAAGTTTTACTGCCAGATACATCTCCTGTATCTTTCTTTCTACTTTTTCACCGAAACTTCTTTCTCTACCACCGTTAAATACATTATTTTTTATAAGCTGCTGTGTAATTGTAGAACCACCACCTGATGAGCTGTTTCCTGTTACTACGCCGGTAACAGCCCTAAGTATCGCTCTGGTATCTATACCATTATGCTTCCAAAATCTTGAATCCTCTATTGCTACAAATGCATCAATAAGTACCTGGGGTAATTCATCATAAGTAGCTTCTTCACGATTTGAGCCTGCCATTACCAGAGTATCGGTAACCTGGCCGGAAGCGTTGTAAACAGTTGTGGCATATCCAAGTGGAATAATACTGTCTACATCCACATCAGGAGCATTGTCAATAATACCCTTTATCATGCCAATACCCATAGCAGTTCCAAGGATTGCTATAACAAAGAGTGAAAGAAAAAATGTCTTTACAGCCTTGAAAATGGCTTTATTAATATATTTCTTTTTCTTTGAACCGGAGGATTTAGCACTCTTTTCAGGAATTCTATTTTCATTCTCTTTATTCATGATTTTTCCTTTTCAAAATAAACTTAAGAGCTTAAGCCCTCAAAATTGATTATACATCATTAATATAATATAGACTATCAGCTTTAATAATCAATCCTTATTTTTTATAAATTTTTATTAATAAGAGAAAAAAGGTACCCGGTATGTGGATACCCTTTATGTATTTTATTGTTTTGACTTTATCATAGAACGCTTTCTAAGTGTAGGATCAAGTATTTTCTTTCTGATACGAAGATTTTCAGGAGTAACTTCTAAAAGCTCATCTGTATCAATAAATTCCAAAGACTCTTCAAGACTCATTACTTTTGGTGTAACCAGTCTCAGTGCCTCATCAGCACTTGATGATCTGGTGTTTGTAAGTTTCTTCGTCTTGCAGACATTGATTTCTACATCTTCTGCCTTACCGTTCTTACCGATAACCATACCGGCATAAACCTTTTCACCTGCTCCTATAAAGAGAGTGCCACGCTCCTGTGCATTGAAAAGTCCATAAGTAATGGATTCACCACTTTCAAATGCAATAAGAGAGCCTGTTTTTCTATAGAACATATCACCCTTATATGGTGCATAACCGTCAAACTCTGTATTTAGTATGCCATTTCCTTTGGTATCAGTCATAAATTCTCCTCTATAGCCTATAAGACCACGAGATGGAATAAGGAACTGAAGTCTTGTGTATCCGCCATGTGTAGGGCTCATTCCTTGAAGTTCACCTTTTCTTGAAGTAAGCTTTTGGATAACTGCTCCGGAAAATTCATCAGGAACATCTACAAATGCAAGCTCCATTGGCTCCTGCTTTTGATTTCTTTCATCATAGCGATAGATAACTTCTGCCTTACTTACAGCAAATTCAAATCCTTCTCTTCTCATATTTTCTATAAGAACTGAAAGATGTAATTCACCTCTACCGGATACTTTAAAACAGTCAGGTGAATCGGTTTCTTCTATCCTAATACTTACATCTGTATTAAGCTCTCTAAAGAGTCTTTCACGCAAATGTCTTGAAGTAATGTACTTTCCTTCTCTTCCTGCAAGAGGAGAGTCATTTACCATAAAGTTCATAGATATGGTAGGTTCTGAAATCTTTTGGAATGGAATTGCCTCAGGATTTTCAACAGATGTCAAAGTATCTCCGATGTGGATATCCGGAATACCTGAGATAGCTACTATAGAACCTATTCTTGCTTCATTAACTTCTACTCTGTTAAGTCCTTCATATTCGTAAAGCTTTCCTATTTTCACTTTTTTCATTTTATCAGGGTCGTGGTGATTAACTAAGGCAACTTCCTGGTTTACCTTGATTACACCATTGTCCACTTTACCTACTCCGATTCTTCCAACATATTCATTGTAGTCAATAGTACTTATAAGTACTTGAGGATCGGCTTCCTCATCACCTTCAGGTGCCGGTATATGCTTAATAATGGTTTCAAATAGAGGTTTCATATCTTCATTTGTATCATTAACACTGTATCTTGCCCAACCGCTTCTTGCACTTGCAAACAGGAATGGACAGTCAAGCTGATGCTCGTTTGCATCAAGGTCAAGTAAAAGCTCGAGGATCTCATCAACAACCTCCTCAGGTCTTGCTTCTTCTCTGTCACATTTATTGATAAGGCAAAGTACTTCAAGGTCAAGCTCAAGAGCTTTTCTTAGAACGAACTTTGTCTGAGGCATGGCTCCCTCATAGGCGTCTACTACCAAAACGACACCGTTTACCATCTTTAGAACACGCTCTACTTCACCACCGAAGTCGGCATGACCCGGTGTGTCTATGATATTAATCTTTGTATCACCATAATGTACAGCAGTATTTTTTGATAAAATGGTGATTCCTCTTTCTCTTTCTATATCATTAGAGTCCATTACTCTTTCTGCCACTTCCTGATTTGCTCTAAAAACACCGCTTTGTTTTAGTAGCTGGTCAACCAATGTAGTCTTACCATGGTCTACATGGGCGATAATGGCAATATTTCTTATATCTTCTCTTTTTGTTATCATATATTCTTCCTCATAAAAAATTACGAATACTTATTATAACACCATTTAATTTGATTTTCCATAGATAAAATTCGTGTTAATACTTGAAATAATTTTATAATTATGCTATATTAACTGTACTATGATAGATAATACAGTTAAAGGAGAAGCCAATGATTGTGATTGACAGTAGGGATAAGAGAGCAATCTATGAACAGGTGGTGGACAGGCTTTCAGATCTTATGCTTATCGGGGTACTGGCACCGGGAGATAAGCTTCCATCAGTAAGGAGCCTGGCTGTGGACCTCTCAATAAATCCTAATACAATACAGAAAGCATATATAGAGCTTGAGCGACAGGGCTATGTATATAGTGTTAAGGGTGTCGGCAGTTTTGTAGCGGAGTTGGATATTATAAGGAAAAATAAAAAGGATATTTTATATAAAGAATTGGAAGAACTTGTATCTAAATCTAAGAAACTGATAAGCAAAGAAGAGTTTTGTAAAAAAGTTGAAGAGTTTTATCTAAAGCAGGAGGCAAAGGTATGATAGAGGCTAAGAGTTTGAGCAAAAGCTTTGAAAATATCAGGGCACTTGATAATATCAATGCAAGTATAAGAGATGGAGATGTTTTTGGACTTATTGGAACAAATGGAGCAGGAAAAAGTACCTTCTTAAAAACACTTGCAGGAATACTAAAACCTGATAGTGGCGAGATACTTATTGATGGAGAGAAAGTTTTTGAGAACATTAATGCAAAAGAAAAGTTTTTCTATATATCCGATGATCAGTATTTTTTTGCAAATACTACTGGACGGGAGATGATAAAGTTTTATTCAGCCGGTTATAAAAACTTTGATGTAAAAAAATGTGAGGAACTTTTAAAAGCACTTGACCTGGATATAAATAGAAAAGTAAATACTTTTTCAAAGGGTATGAAAAAGCAACTTTGCATTGCAATTGGAGTGGCGTCAAACACGAGATATCTGCTCTGTGATGAAACATTTGACGGTTTAGATCCTGTTATGAGACAGGCAGTAAAAAGCCTCTTTGCAAAGGAAATGGATGAGAGAGGTCTTACACCCATTATCGCATCACATAATCTTAGAGAGCTTGAGGATATATGTGATCATGTGGGGCTTTTACATAAGGGTGGAATACTACTTTCAAAAGATGTATCAGATATGAAGTTGAATATTCATAAAGTTCAATGTGTATTTGACAATAATTTTGATATGGAGAAATTGAGAGCACTTGATATTATGCAGATGAAAAACAATGGTCGAGTATATAATATTACTATAAAGGGTAGCGAGGACGAAATAAGAGAGCAAATGGAGTCCTTTAATCCTGTATTTTATGAATTGATGGGCCTAAGCTTGGAAGAGATATTTATAAGTGAAACGGAGGTGCATGGTTATGACATCAAAAAGCTCATTTTTTAAATTGATGAAAGAGGATCTCAAGATAAGAATATGGACTCTAGCAATTAGTGTTCTTATATTTTTCTTTTCATTAATTGTAGCGACTGCTATGATGGTAAGCTTTAATCTGTATAATAGTGTATTATATGATGTTCCTTCAATGAGAGCGAAGGAGTTGGCAGCAACCTTTTTACTTTATATAGGCATCACAAATCCGCTTTTTTCATTTGTTTTTGTAGTATTAGCACTGGTTATGGCTTTGTCAGGATTTTCATATCTATATTCAAAGAAAAAGGTTGATTTGTATCACAGTCTACCTATAAAAAGAGAGATACTCTTTTTTGTGAAGATAATAAATGGAATACTTATAGCTATTGTACCTTTTATCATATGTGCAATTATTGCAGGATTGATGATTTTAGTAAATACTGCAAGTGCAAATATCATTTCAGGTGTTATTTTTGCAATTTTAGAGTGGATTGTATTATATATACTCAGCTACAGTGTTGTAGTACTTGCAATTATGCTGACCGGAAATATGCTAATAGGCTTTTTACTATGTGGATTTTTAAGCTTCTATTTTCCGGCACTCGCACTTATGATAAAGGGATATCAGAGTACATTCTTTTTAACCTATTATAGTTCAGGTCCTATAATAGATAAGTTTTTAATCAATTTTTCAAGCTTTATGATTATATTCAATATAGCCAAGCTTGATATTATTATTAAGATGATTATCTCAATAATAGCAAGCATGGTATTGATGTTTATAAATCTTTTCCTATATAAGAAAAGAGCTTCTGAAACAGCGGGTAAGAGCATAAGTTTTTGTATAATAAAATTGCCGGTGAAATTTATGATGGTAATCTTTATAAGTATGCTTATGTATTTGTTGGCTTATGGTGTAATGAATGACAGTATTGCTTGGGGCATATTCGGCTTGGCTGTAGGTGGAGTGATCACACATTGTATAATAGAAATAATATATAATCAGGACTTTAAAAAGATTTTTGCCGGTAAGATTCAAATGCTTATTTGTATAATTATTTCTCTTATCCTTGTGGCAATTTTTCAAATGGATATATTTGGATATGACTCTTATATACCGAGGGTAGGAGATATAAAGAGTGCAGCCGTAATATCTGAAGCTTTGGAGAGTAATGAATCGCAGTATTTTAATGAGATAATAATTTCTGAAAGCTATTATGATGGTAGTTTTGTGGATGTAGATTACGCAAGTGATAGAAGAATAGAAGAATTACTGTCAAAAAAAATGGATATTACTAATAAGGAAGCAGTTCTAGAGCTGGCAAAGAAAGGTGTATCTGAAACAGTCCCTAATTATATTTCATATGGGAATCCGGTAGAGGTATTGATTTCATATAAGCTAAAGTCAGGAAGAATCGTCAAACGAATGTATTATATAGACTATGAAGATATGATTTCAGAACTTTCAAATGTATATGCAGATGAGAGTTATAAAAAAAGTTGTTATCCAATACTTTCTAACGAAAGTAAGAACATAGTCAGTGTGGATTTTAACGGTATGATGAAAAATGACTCTCATATGGTATTTCATGATGACAAAATGAAGGAAAAGCTTGTAGAAACATATAAGAAAGAATTGCTTGAGTTTGATTATGAAACAAAATTAAAAAGTTATCCATTTGCATCTATAAGATTTAATGATGATTTTATGGAAGACGCTTTGAAAAACTATGCCGGATTTAATTATACAAATGACAGTACAAGTGCGACAAACTCTAAGTGGGATAATGTGTATGCAGATTCATTGGAGTCAGTAGGCTATTATCCAATATATCCGGAATTCAAAGAAACCTTGGCGGTATTAAAAGAAATGGGCGTTGAAGTTATTGAGAGATTTCCGTCATATTATGTGGAAAGCATAGATATATCCTATGTTGATTTAGAGAATGTGGAAGAAGAGGTTGTAACATACTCAAGTGAAATTGTCCAAAAGACGTACTATGATGTTAAGGATATAGAAGAAATTTTAGACAAGCTTGTCATTTGTGATAGCCCATATAAGGATAGTCTGAATGAAGACTGGAGATATACGGTAACGATTAACACCAAAGATCCGGTGTTCTCAGATTACAGCCAATATAATACATATACATTTAAAAAAGGGAATATACCTAGTATAATAAAATAGATTTTAGCTCAGAGCTTTGCTCTGAGCTAAAATCATATGTTTTAACAAAAAACAGTTATGGAATTTGGAATGAAATTTGTTATACTTTGAGAAGATAGATTTAAAAGTATTTGATTGGAGAAAAATATGGGTGGATTATTTAACTACGACAATCCGATATGGAGGTTTGTAGGTAGAATATGGGATTTGTTTATTTTAAATATACTTTGGATAGTATGTTCTATACCGATAGTGACTTTTGGAGCGTCAACTACGGCAATGTATTATTGTACATTGAAAATAGCAAGAGATCGTGACAGTGGAGGAATATTTTCAATGTTCTTTCATAGCTTTAAGGACAATATACTACAGTCAACTATTATATGGGTGATAATGGCGATTATAGGTGGAATATTGTTTTTTGATATAAGATTTTTTAGCGTCTATGCTCCTATTAACAATACTGTTATAAAAATGATAGTATTTACCATTACATGCTTTTTGATAATGTTGTGGATGTTTATTTTTTTATATGTATTTCCAATACAGGCAAAGTTTATAAATCCTATAAAACAGACATTTAAGCTGGCTCTTTTTATGTCTGTAAAGCATCTTGTAAGAACCGTAATTATGTTGGCAGGCAGTATAATGATACTGGTAGCGGTATATTTTTTAATAATCAGGATGCCGGGAGTGATGTCAATGTTGGTACTTATACTTGGGTCAGGTATATCATTATTTCAAGCCAGCCAATTTAATATGATATTTGATACATATATTAGTAATGATAATGAATAGAAAATATATTGTACGAATTTTTAGACATTATGTTATTTTTTTAACTTTTCTTAATGCTTGTATTGTTGCTTTTTTTTTACTATACTATTACATATATGAGCTTCTAAGAGCTTTTTATGTGTAAAGAAGCACAAAATATAAATTTTAGCGATATGCTGTATAATGGAAAGGGATATATCATATGTTAATGATCGATCAATTAAAAGAAAGAGCAAGGAAGAATAAGAAAACCATAATTTTGCCTGAGTCAATGGATAAGAGAATATTTCAGGCCGCAGAGATTATTTTAAAAGATGGTTTGGCAGACCTAATAATTATAGGTACACCACAGGAAGTGGAGGAGAATTCTAAGGGCTGTGATATCACAGGAGCAACTATAATCGATCCGAATACTTATGAGAAGACTAAAGAATACGAGGACCTCTTTGTAGAAATTAGAAAGTCAAAGGGACTTACTCATGAAGAAGCAAGAAAACAATTATTAAGTGATTATACTACTTTTGGATGTCTTATGTTAAAAGCCGGTGACGCAGACGGACTAGTTAGTGGTGCTTGTCATTCTACAGCAGACACACTTAGACCTGCACTACAGATAATTAGAACAAAGCCGGGTACAAGGCTTGTTTCAGGATTCTTTGTAGTAGAAGTACCGGGAAGTGAGTTTGGAGAGAATGGTGTATTTGTATTTGCAGACTGTTCAATTGAGCAAAATCCGGATCCTGAAAAGCTTGCACATATTGCTATTTCATCAGCAGAAAGCTTTAAGTTTATTGTAGGAGGAGTGCCAAGGGTTGCAATGCTCAGCCACTCATCAAAAGGAAGTGCAAAGCACCCTGATGTAACAAAGGTAGTAGAAGCTACAAAAATAGCACAGCAATTAGCACCGAATCTTTATATAGACGGAGAGCTTCAGTTGGATGCAGCTTTAGTGCCTGAGATAGGAGCAAGTAAGGCTCCGGGTTCAGATGTAGCAGGACAGGCAAATGTGCTTGTATTCCCAGATCTGGATGCGGCAAATATTGGTTACAAGCTTGTTCAAAGACTTGCAAAGGCAAATGCATATGGACCAATGTGTCAAGGTATTGCAAAACCGGTAAATGATCTTTCAAGAGGATGTTCTTATAAAGATATAGTAGGTGTGGTGGCAATTACAGCAATTCAGGCTGCGGGAGAAGACAATTAATTTAAACATTTTGAGAGGAGTTTCTTTATGAAAAACGTATTGGTTATAAATTGTGGCAGTTCATCATTAAAGTATCAGCTTATTAATATGGAGAATGAAGAGGCCTTGGCAAAGGGATTATTTGAGAGAATAGCAATTCCCGGATCAAAGCTTACACATGAGCCTATCGGAAGAGAGAAGTTCAAGATTGAAAAGGATGTAAAGAATCATACAGAGGCTATTGCTTTGGTGCTGGAGGCTCTTACAGATAAGGATCATGGTGTAATAAAGGATGCAAGCGAGATCTACGCTATTGGACACAGAGTAGTGCAGGGTGGAGTAAAGTACCCTGAGTCTGTAGTTATTACAGATGAGGTAAAGAAAGAAATCGAGAAATTCTCAGACCTTGCTCCGCTTCACAATCCGGCAAACCTTATGGGTATTGAAGCTGTAGAGAAGGCAATGCCCGGTGTTCCTAATGTAGCTGCATTTGATACATCATTTGGTATTAGCATGCCGGAGAAGGCATATAAGTATGCTATTCCAAATGAGTATTATGAGAATTATCATATCAGAAGATACGGATTCCACGGTACAAGCCATATGTATGTAGCACAGGAGGCGATCAAATTTGCAGGTCTTGACAAGGATACAGCAAGAGTTATCGTATGTCACCTTGGAAACGGTGCATCAATTTCAGCATCTATAGGTGGTAAGTGCGTAGATTCATCAATGGGTCTTACACCACTTGAGGGTCTTATCATGGGTACAAGATCAGGAGATATCGATCCGGCTATAGTACAGTATATCTGTAACAAAGAGAATAAGAGTGTGGATGAGGTACTTGATATACTTAATAAGAAGTCAGGTGTTCTTGGAATGAGTGGCGGTGTATCATCAGATTTTAGAGATATCGAGAATGCTGAGGCTGACGGCAACAATCTTGCAAAAGTTGCACTTGAGGCATTTAGATACAGAATTATAAAGTATGTAGGTGCGTATGTAGCTGTTATGGGTGGAGTTGATGCTCTCTGCTTTACTGCAGGTGTTGGAGAGAATGATAAGATTACAAGACAGATAGTTGGAAATGCATTGGGATTCCTTGGTGCAAAGGTTGATGATGAAGTAAACAATGTTCGTGGTAAGAGAACTATGATTTCAACTCCTGATTCAAAGGTAAAGATTATGTTGATGCCTACAAATGAGGAGTTGGCTATAGCAAGAGATACTTATAGACTGACTAAAAAATAATATGTCAAGCATAAATGATTATGTCCCAAAATAATTAATTTATAAGCCCCCACAAAGGGGCTTTTATTATGCACTTTTTATGTCTTCTTCAATTCTGTGTGGCTGTGAGTGTGCGAATTTATTAAAGGCATCCAATCTCCAAGGATGGTTCATTGGAGGTATATAAGGCTTTCTAGGCTTTGGCTGTTTGTAGTCAGCGTCCAAGTCCTTAGATTTATGCTCATGAGCCGGTATTTCTTCTAGTGCATAAATATCTTTGTCATTTACGCACACAAACATAGACTTATCAAATGCCTTGATAAGCATAACCTTGGTACCTTTTCGATAATGGGTCTGCAATCCTTTATTATCTATCATCTTATAAAATTTCTTCTCGAATTGAATCGCATGTCCGGCATCAACAGTTCTCTCAGTTAAAACCGCCAAAGTAAGATTTATTTTTTCTTTAGATGGTTGCGTTTCAAAGACAGATTTGATACCATAAAGTGGAAGTGCGAACTTCTCATTGAATTCTTTTATGTAGTGGTAAATGAATTCATTGGCTTTATGGATATCGGTTACGCCTGCGAGTCTAAACTCAATAGGCAGGCGTGACTGTAAAGTCTGATTCAATCGTTCTATACGTCCTTTAGCCTGTGGTACGCTGCTTGATTCAAGCTGTGTGCCAAGTTGCTTACAGGCGTATGCAAACTGTGTATAGGTGTCTTTGTCGTCAGATAAGGCACCTTTTTTCTTGTAAGTAAATACAGTTCGTTTATCAGTAAGAAACTTATAAGGAATACCATAATCAGTAAGAATCTGCTCAAATACATGGTAGTATCCATTAAGAGTCTCCTGAGTGTCAAACCAGGCACCTGTGACAACACCTGAGGCATCATCAATAGCCAAATGTAGATGCCATATCTGCCCCGGCACCCATTCATAAGGGGTAGCATCCATCTGAAGCAATTCACCAAAATAAGCACATCTTGGACGACGACTGTGAGCATCTTCAACTGCTACTAAGTTAGCTTGTATCTGTGATAATTCCCTTTTTGATGTTGCAGCTTCCTTCTTAGCTCTGAGAGTTTGCTTAATGCGTCTACGCTTAGCTTTTGTAGCCTTTGGAGATAGAATGTACTCTGACTCCAAAATACTCATTACAGAGGAAGAAGAGATGCTTATGCCTTCATGCTTTTTTAGAAGCTCTGTATAGTGTTCAAAGTTAGCCTCGTAGTATTTAGTTCTGTATAGATCAAGAACCTGACTTCTGATATCAGGACAGATAGTGGTAGCCGGCTTTTTGCCTCTGTTACCATGAATAAAGAATGCCTTACCATATTTAATATAACCCTGTATCATACGGTTTATATGCCTTTTGGTGCATCCTAGGATAAGAGCGGCTCTATCCTTATTGGCTGTATCTGGGTGATCCACCAGACCTTTGATAACATCATACTTTCTTTGTTCATCCATTGATAAAATAACCTTTCTGATAAGTCAGTTCCTCCTAGTGTTAGAATATACAAAATAGTATTCTACCATAAGTGGGACATTTTTATTTGTGGTATACTAGGACTTTATCATTTATGGCTTATAATACTTATAGACTGACTAAAAAATAATATTGACAAGTAAAACCTTTGCTATTATAATTATTAAAGTTTTGTGACTCGAGATAAGGAGGTGAAAGAATGTCAATTTGTCCAAAGAATAAAACATCTCGTGGTAGAAGAGATAAGAGAAGAGCTAACTGGAAGATGTCAGCTACAAGTCTTGTAAAATGTCCAAAGTGTGGAGAGTTAATGCTTCCTCATAGAGTTTGTAAGGCATGTGGTTCATATAACAAGCGTGAAATAGTAACAGTAGACTAATAGCTTTACTGATTAGAATAACAGGGTTGCCACTTGGTGGTGACCCTGTTGTTCTATTATATATATATATATTACAAAAATATATATAATAGAAATTAAATTTAGTAGATGCTTTGATTTTACAATCCTTGTAGCGTTTAGCTGTGCGCAAAAGCGAGACAGGATTCAGCTGCCGAGGACTTGTTTGAGTGCAGTTCGCTGTTTTTCAAGCGAACAAACGAGTTCCGCAGGCTGCGTAAAATCCTGCGAAGCTTTTAAGCATAGCTGCGTTTAGGATTGGAAAATCAAAATTCTACTTATATTAGGGAGTAATTATATGAAGTGGGAGAAGTATACTCTTATTACAAAAACTGATGTAGTAGATATTATAAGTGCATCATTAGGGGATATAGGTGTAGAGGGTATTGAGATAGAAGATAATGTACCTTTGAGTCCTGAAGAAACAAAAGGAATGTTTATAGACTTTTTGCCGGAGTTACCGGAGGATGAGGGTATTGCAAAAGTAAGCTTTTACCTGGATTCCGAGGCTGACAATACAAAGCTTATGGAAGATATCAAGGCTACATTGGAGGAACTTAAGGAGTTTTGCGATATCGGTGACGGTGTGCTTATAAAGTCAGAGACAGAGGACAAAAACTGGATAAACAACTGGAAACAGTATTTTAAGCCTTTCTTTGTGGGTGATATCCTTATAAAACCCACTTGGGAAGAGATACCTGAAGATGTAAAATATAAGACCTTGATACAGATAGATCCAGGGACAGCATTCGGTACAGGAGCACATGAGACCACCAAGCTATGTATATTGGCATTGGAAAAGTATCTTAGGACAAAGCCTGAAGCTAAAGTACTTGATGTAGGTACGGGAAGCGGAATCTTGGGAATTGCGGCACTTAAGCTTGGAGCTGAATGTGTTTTTGGAACGGATCTGGATGAGATGGCGCTTGATGCGGTTATGGAAAATATGATCAGTAATGAAATAGGAATGACTGAGTTTGTAGCGGTATGTGGAAATATTATAGGTGATAAGGATGTAATGGACCTGGCAGGCTATGAGAAGTTTGATATAGTTACTGCAAATATTCTTGCACCGGTTATTATAGAGCTTATAAAGACCGTAGCTGTCCATATGAGAAAAGGTGGTATATTTATTACATCCGGCATCATAGATACAAAAGAAGCAGATGTAGTACTTGCCTTTAAAAAGAGTGAGGATTTTGAAATACTTGAAATAAATCACCTTGGAGAATGGGTAAGTATAGTGGCAAAAAAGAGGGAATAAATGTATCATTTTTTTGTGGGTGAAGAACAGATAAGCGGTGAAAATGCATATATAGAAGGTAGTGATGTCAAACATATAGTAAATGTCCTGAGAATGAAGACAGGTGAAAAACTGCTTATAAGTGTCAAAGGAGATTGGGATTATCTTTGTAAAATAGTTGATATAGAAACTGACAGGGTAAACCTTAAAGTGCTTGAGAGCATGGAACAAAGAGAATTGCCTGTAAATATTACTTTGCTTCAGGGGATTCCAAAATCTGACAAGCTGGAAATGATAATACAAAAGGCTGTTGAGCTTGGTGTAAGTGAGATAATACCTGTAAAGACCAAGAGAGTTGTAGTTAAGATAGAAGAAAAGAAATTATCTGCCAAGTTAAATAGATGGAATGCTATTGCGGAGAGTGCAGCAAAGCAATCAAAGAGAAGTATTATACCGAAAATATTAGAACCACAGTCAATAGATAATGCACTTGAAATTGTAAAGGATTTTGATGTAAAATTAATACCCTATGAGAATGCAGACAGTATAGAGAAGACAAGAAGAATACTTGACAATATGGATAAAACAGGAAATATATCGGTTTTTATAGGTCCTGAGGGAGGCTTTGAAGAAGATGAAGTAAAAAAAGCAATAGACTTAGGTTTTGAAGTGATCACTTTGGGAAAGAGAATCTTAAGGACGGAGACTGCAGGACTTGCATTACTCAGCAATATAATGATCAGATTGGAAGAAGAATAGATGGAAGTATATTTTGACAATTCTGCCTCTACAAAAGTAAGTGAAAAAGCTATAGATATTATGCTAAAGACTATGAGAGATGACTACGCAAACACAAGTGCAAAGCATATAAAAGGTGTGGATGCAGAGAGTTATGTAAAGGATGCAACAGATATTATAGCCAAGACTCTAAAGGTAAAAAAGGGTGAGATAATATTTACTTCAGGTGGTACGGAATCCAATAATATGGCTCTTATTGGTGGAGCTATGAGCAAGAAAAGATTTGGAAAACATATAATAATATCAGGAATTGAACATCCTGCTGTATATAGACCGGCTGAATTTTTAATGGAACAAGGCTTTGATGTTTCAGTACTCTCGGTAAATAGGGAAGGACAAGTAGATCTTGAGGTATTGAAATCCACTCTGAGAGATGATACTATTTTGGTTTCAGTGATGTATGTAAACAATGAGATGGGGGCTATAGAACCTGTTGAAGAAATATCAAGGATTATAAAGTCTAAGAATAAGGATATATTGTTCCATGTAGATGCGATACAGGCTTATACCAAGCTTAGAATCACTCCAAAATCTCAAGGTATAGATATGCTTTCAGCCTCAGGACATAAGTTTCATGGACCTAAGGGAGTAGGGTTTTTATACATTGACAGTAGTGTAAAAATCAATCCTATTATCTTTGGAGGAGGACATCAAAGAGGAATGAGAAGTGGCACTATAAATACTACCGGCATAGCCGGAATGGGAGTTGCT